>NZ_CP026121.1:6859684-7201869 GCF_003330845.1 Streptomyces sp. Go-475
GAGGGCGGCACCCGGCGCGCCGCCGACCTCATCGAGGCCGAACTGCCCGCCCGTCGGGGCTAGTTCGCCGAGTCGTCGTCACACCGCGACGGCCTGGCGGGTCAGGGTCAGCCGGGCGTTGTCGAGCGTGGCGTCCATGCGCGCCGACTGGCCCTTGGTGAACATGAACATCGCGGCGTCGTCGGTGTAGTCCATGTAGTTCATGAACATGTCGCCGTTCGGTCCGTTGCCGCACGTCACATGGGGGAAGTCGGGTGAACCGAGGTTCGCCCCGGCCTGGTTGGGGGTGTCCGCCACGAAGTCGCTGCCGCTGCACCCCTCCTGGTCGTCGCCCCAGATGTGCCGCAGGTTCAGCCAGTGCCCGATCTCGTGCACGGTCGTGCGGCCGCCGTCGAACGGCGCGGTGGCGGTTCCGGTGGTGCCGAAGGCGGTGGGGGTGATGACCACCCCGTCCGTGGAGGCGGCGCCGCCCGGGAACTGGGCGTAGCCCAGCAGCCCCCGGCGCAGCCGGCAGACCCAGATGTTCAGGTACGTGTCGGCGGGCCAGGCGTCCTGGCCGCCGCTCAGGGTGAACTTGACCAGGTCGTCCGTGTCCCACTCGGCGACCGAGGTCTCGGTGCGCGTGATGCCGTCCGTGGGGCGCCCCAGCGGGTCGGTGCGGGCGAGGTGGAACTGCAGGCGTGCGTCGGCCACCAGGTCCTGCCAGACCGCGGGCACCTTGTTGACGTCCGGGTTGCTCGCCCGGAAGTCCTGGTTCAGCACGTCGATCTGACTGTGGATCTGCGCCTCGCTCACGTTCTGCTCGGGGGTGTTGTGCACGACGTGCACGACGACGGGGATGTCGACGAGACTCTGCCGGCCGGTGACGTGCTCCAGCTGCTCGTAGGTGAAGGCGGTGTTCTCGATCTGGGCCCGGTTCTCGGCGTACTCGGGGTTCAGGGTGAGGAGTCTGCGGTCGACCTCCATGGCACCGCACCAGCGGCTGTAGTCGGCGGAGGTGGCACGGAGATAGGACTGCGCATCGGACATGACGGCCCCTCGGGGGAGCTGGGGGAGTGCCGCGCGACACGGCGGCGGAACTGCGCGCTCTGGGACGCGCCGCGAGGGCCGGGCGGCACCGGGCGGATCGGCCGGTTGCCCGTTCCCTCCGAACCCATACACTGATAATCATAGTCATGCTGGTACAAGACCGGCAATTTGGATGGCGCTGGGGGAGCGAGGTGGCCGGGTCGATGCGAGAGCCCCCGTCGGAGCTGTTCCGCGCATGGGTCCACTCCCACGAGGAGGACCACGAGGACGTACGGGTGTACCGGCCGGACGACTTCCCCTTCCCGCCGGCGCGCGGACGCCGCGGCATGGAGTTCCGGCCCGACGGCACCTTCGTCGACCAGCCCATCGGACGCGGTGACGCCCCGGACTCCGTGCCCGGCCGCTGGCGGTTCGTGCCGGACCGTCACGTGGTGCTCACCTTCGAAGGCGCCCGCCCGGACCGGGAGCTGGAGATCCTGCGCTGCGACGAGGACGTGCTGCACGTGCGCTCGCCCCACGCCTGAAGCCGGTGTGTGGATCCTGAGCAGACGCTTGTGCCCCGCGATGACCGATGAGTAATTTACGGGGCCGGGCAGCCGCCCACCGGCCGTCGTGCCCACCCCCACGGGGCACGACGGCCGCCTTAGGGTGAGCGGATGACGACCACATACGCGGCCCTGCTGCGCGGGATCAACGTGGGCGGCAGCAGAAAGGTCCCCATGGCCGACCTGCGCACGCTCCTGACGGACCTCCGCTACGGCGAGGTGCGCACCTACCTCCAGAGCGGCCAGGCCGTCTTCTCCTCGGACCACGGCGACGAGGAGTCCCTGGCCGCCGAGATCGCGCACGCCGTCGAGCAGCACTTCGGCTTCGGCGTCGACGTGATCGTGCGCGACCACGCCTACCTGGAGTCGATCGTCGACGCGTGCCCGTTCCCGGCCGCCGACCTGGAGCCCAAGCAGCTGCACGTCACCTACTTCTCCGCGCCCGTCACCCCCGACCGCTTCGCGGCCATCGACCAGGCGGCCTTCCTCCCCGAGGAGTTCCGCCTCGGCGACCGCGCCCTGTACCTCTACGCCCCCGACGGCCTCGGCCGCTCCAAGCTGGCCGAGCAGCTGTCGAAGCCGCGCGTCACCAAGGGCGTGATCGCCACCACCCGCAACTGGAACACCGTGGTCAAGCTGAAGGAGATGACCGGTGCCTGAGCCGGGCCGAGACGCCGAGTCCGCCGTCGACGGCGAACTGGCCCCGCCGGACCCGGAGATCCGCCGCTCGCCCGAACAGGTCGCGCCAGGGCCACCGACCCGGAGGGGACGCCCGCCGGGGCCTCCGGGACGCGCGGCGTGCAGCTCGCACCCGACCTGATCCACCTCACCCACGAAACGGAGCGCGACGGCGGCCGCGCCCACCGCAGTTCACTGTGGCGGCGGACGCACGGCGCCCGGCTGCTCCACTTCCACCGGGCGACGCCGTTCACCGAACCGGCAACGTGACCCGGCGGTCGCCCAGGAAGGGCGAGTACGAGGTGATCAGCAGGGCCGACCCCTCGCTGAACGTTCCCGCCGCCGCGCCCGTACCTACCGGAGGCACGAGAACGCAGTCTCGCGAGAGGAACGCACCGTGACGGTCGACCTCGTCTACGCCTACGCGGTCCTGCGCCGCACCCCCGAGGCCGGCGCGGCGGTGGGGCCCCTGCGCGGGGTCGCCGGCGAACCCGTCCACCTGGTGGGACCGGCGAACGCACCCTCGCACCTCGCCTTCGCCGTCGGCCGCGTCCCGGCCGCCGACTACGACGAGGCGCCCCTCGAGGCCCACCTCGCCGACCTGGACTGGCTGGAGGCCACGGTCCGCTCCCACCACGCCGTGGTGGCCGCCCTGGTCGCCTCCGGCGCCGCCGTCCTGCCCCTGCGCCTCGCCACCGTCTACCCCGACGAGGACAGCGCCCGCCGGGCCCTCGACACCCGCCGCGGGTACTTCCTCTCCCTGCTGGACCGCCTCACCGGCCACGTGGAACTCGGCGTCAAGATCTACGCCACCCCGGACATCATCCCGCCCGAACCCGGCACACAGACCGCACCGGACCCGGCCACCGGCCTCGGTGCGGGCCGCGCCTACCTGTCGATCCGCCGCCGCAGACAACGCAGGAACGAGGAAGCCTGGCGTACGGTCGCCCAGGCCGCCGTCCGCGTCACCGAGACCGCCGGCGCCCTCTCCGTCGACCGTGTCGCCCACACCCCCGAACGCGGCAGCCTGGCCGGTTCGGCCCCCGGCACCAACGTGGGCAACGACGCGTACCTCGTCCGCGCCGACCGCGTCGACGCCTTCCGCACGGGCCTGCTCGCGGCAGCCCAGGGCGTCCCCGGCCTCCGCGTGGAGGTCACCGGCCCCTGGGCCCCGTACTCCTTCGCCCTCCAACCACAACCGCACGAGGAGCCCGCCGCCTGACCGTCGCCGCGTCCCGGTGCCCTCCGCGTGACCGTCACCGCGTCCCCAAGCCCGCCGCGACGGCCGTGCGTTCAGGCGCTCACGGCCGCCAACGCCCGCGCCCCCGCCGCCTCGTACCGCTCCAGCACCACCCGCGCCACCTCCGGGGCCGCCCCCAGCACATCCGCCAGGACGTCCGCCTCCGCCGCGCCCCGGGCGATGCGGTCGGGCAGGAAGCCGGGGGCGAGGACGTAGGGGGCGACGGCGACGCGGGAGCAGCCGAGGGCGCGGAGTTCGCGGACGGCGTCCTCCGTGCGGGGAAGGGATGCGGAGGCGAACGCAGGTCGCACGGCGCACCAACCGGTGTGCCGCCACTCCCGCGCGATTTCTGCGATCACTGCGATCGCCTCCGGGTCGGTGGACCCCGCCGAGGCCAGGACGACCCCGGTCGAGGACTTGTCGGCGGGCGTCAGACCCGCCTCGTACAGGCGCCGTTCCAGGGCCGCCAGCAGCAGGGGGGACGGTCCGAGGACCTCCGCCTGGCGGATGCGCAGCTGCGGGGGCGCGTCCGCGAGGACCGCCGGGATGTCCGCCTTCGCGTGGAACGCCCTGGTGAGGAGGAGGGGCAGGGCGACGACGTCGCGGACGCCCTGCACCGCCAGGGACTCCAGCACGCCGTGCACGGACGGCACGTTGAAGTCCAGGAAGCCCGTCTCCACCCGGACGTCGGGGCGCAGTGAGCGCACCCGGCGCACCAGGGCGTGCACCGTCGCGGCGTGCCGCGGGTCACGGCTGCCGTGGGCGATGACGAGGAGAACGGGCTTATGGATCATGGGTCACTTCACCAGCAGGCCGCGGCTGCGCAGCACCCACCGCTCCAGCGGGCTGAAGATCAGCAGGTCGATGGCGATGCCGACGATGAGGATCAGCAGGATCGCCTCGAAGACCATCGCCATGTCGCTGGCGTTGCGGCCGTTCTCCAGCAACTGGCCGAGGCCGACGCCGAGGTCGGGGAAGGACGCGATGATCTCGGCGGCCATCAGGGAGCGCCAGGAGAAGGCCCAGCCCTGCTTCAGGCCGGCCACGTAACCGGGCAGGGCGGCGGGGAGCACGATGTGCCAGGTGCCCTTCAGGCCCGTGGCGCCCAGCGTGCGGCCCGCGCGCAGGAACAGTGGCGGCACCTGGTCGACGCCCGACACCAGGCCGTTGGCGATCGAGGGGACCGCGCCGAGCAGGATGACCGCGTACATCATCGAGTTGTTCAGGCCCAGCCAGATCACCGCGGGCGGCACCCAGGCGACCGACGGCAGCGACTGCAGCCCCGACAGGATCGGGCCGAGCGCCGCCCGGACGAACTTCACCCGGGCCACGATCAGGCCCAGCGGCGTGCCGATCAGCAGCGCGAAGCAGAAGCCGAGCAGGCCGCGCGAGACGCTGGTCCAGATGTAGCCGAGCAGCTCGCCCTGGAGCCACGCGGTGTGGACGACGTCCCAGACGGCCGACGGCGCGGGCAGCTTCGTCGGGTCGGTGACGACCTTGAACGAGACCAGGGCCTGCCAGACCGCCAGCACCAGCGCGACGGCGAGGACGGGCGGCAGGATCTTCTCGGTGAGGGTCTGCCGGAACGGCTTGCGGCTCGTCTGCCGTGTCTCCAGCGCGTCGAGGCCCGCCTCCAGCCCGGCGAGATCGGTGCCGTCCTTGTCGACGGTCGTCGTCGAGTCAGTGCTGGCCATGACGGCGGATCTCCCCACGCAGTTCTTCGGTGATCTCGACGGACAGTTCCGCGACGGCGGTGTCCTCGATGCGGCGCGGATGCGGGATGTCCACCGTCCACTCGCGCGCGACGCGCCCGGGGCGGGAGGACAGCAGCACCACGCGCTGCGCGAGCCGGACCGCCTCGCGCACGTTGTGCGTGACGAACAGGACGGACAGCTGCGTCTCGCGCCAGATGCGGGTCAGCTCGTCGTGCAGCACGTCCCGCGTGATGGCGTCGAGCGCCGCGAACGGCTCGTCCATCAGCAGCAGCCGGCTCTCCTGGGCGAGGGCCCGGGCCAGCGCGACCCGCTGGCGCATACCGCCGGACAGCTCGTGCACCCGCTTGCCGTAGGCGCCCTTCAGCCGGACGAGTTCGAGCAGCTCCTCGGCCCGCTCCCGGCGCTCGGACTTCGGCACGCCGCGCAGCTTCAGGGCGAGTTCGATGTTCTTGCCCGCGGTCAGCCACGGGAACAGCGCGTGCTCCTGGAACATCAGCGCCGGGCGGCCGTCCGTGGTGATCTCGCCGGCGCTGGGCCGGTCCAGGCCCGCGACCAGGTTGAGCAGCGTGGACTTGCCGCAGCCCGAGGCCCCCAGGAGGGTGACGAACTCGCCGGGTGCGACATCGAGCGTGATGTCGTCCAGCACGAGCTGCTGTCCGGCGGGGCCCGCGAACGACTTCGAGACGTGTTCGATCCGGGCGGCGTGCGTGGCCGCCTCGGTGCCGTCGGCGGCCTTGGCGAGGGTCGTGGCCATGGTCGTCACCTCCTGGGAACTGATCGGGATGCGGGCTTAACGGGTGCCGAGACCGGCGTCGTCGACCGTGGGCTCGCCCTCGGCCTTGAGGACCTTGTTCAGCGGGGCGAGGTCGTAGATGCCCTTCAAATCCGGCTGCTCCAGCAGTCCGGCCTTCACGGCGTGCTCCGCCTCGGTGTGGAGGGTGGCGGCCAGCGGGTCGTCGGTGAACCGGATCGACTTCCACGCCGGGTCCAGCACATCGGCGGGCAGCGCCTTGCCGGTCTCCTGCTCCAGCAGCTTGTTCGCCGCTTCCTTCGCCGCGTCCGGGTTGGCGTTGATCCACTTGTTCGTCTCGACCGAGCCCTTCAGCACGGCCTCGACGACCTTCGGGTACTTCTTGAGGAACTCCTGCCGCACGATGATGTTCGTGATCACGAACTTCTTGTCCGGCCACAGGCTCGCCTCGTCGAGCAGCACCTTGCCGCCCTCGGCGACCAGCTTCGACGCGGTCGGCTCCGGCACCCACGCGCCGTCGATCGACCCGGCCTTGAAGGCGTCCGGGGTGACCTTGTTGTCGCTGCGGACGACCGTGACGTCGCCCTTGCCGCTCTGCGGGTCGACCTTCCAGCCCTGCTCCGCCGCCCAGTTGAGGAACGCCACGTCCTGCGTGTTGCCGAGCTGCGGGGTCGCGATCCGCTTGCCCTTGACGTCCTTCAGCGACTTGATCTTGTCCGGGTTCACCACGAGCTTCACGCCGCCGGAGGCCGAACCGCCGATGATGCGCAGGTTCTTGCCGTCCGACTTGACGTAGCCGTTGATCGCCGGGGACGGGCCGATCCAGCCGATGTCGATGGAACCGGAGTTGAGCGCCTCGATCTCCGAGGGACCGGCGTTGAAGACGGCCCGCTCGACCTCGGTGGCGCCCAGGGCCTTCTGGAAGAAGCCCTTCTCCATGCCCACCAGCGCCGTGCCGTGGGTGAGGTTCCCGAAGTAGCCGATCTTGACTTTGTCGAGACCCTCGATCTTCTTCGCCCCGGCGGCGACCTTGGCGGTGCCGTCGTCCTTGGCCTGGGAGCCGTAGCCGCAGGCGGCCAGCGTGAGCAGGGGCAGCGCGGTCACGACCGCGAGGCCGCGGCGGAGGGCGGATGTTGCTGGCACGGGAGGCGTTCCTCTCGAAAGGCCCGGCGGTCACGGTCCGATCAGGCCGTGGCCGGGTGGTCGGCGGGTTTTCGTCTACGGCGGTGGGGGGTGCGGGCGCGCGAGCGGTGCGCGTACGTCAGCGCGCACATCGCGCCACTCCGCCTTGCCCACTGCCGAGCGCACCGCTGCCGACGCGGCCGCCCTCCTTCGCGAACAGGGAGTAGAAGTCGGGGGAGGTCATGTCAGAAGTCCCACCCGTCGTCCTCGGACTCGTCCTTGACGGGCTCGGGAGCGGCGAAGGACTCGCCGACCATGCCGGCGGTCAGGGTCGTGCCGTCGTTCGGGTCGATCAGGATGAACGAGCCGGTGCGCCGCGAGTCGGCGTAGGAGTCGACCGGCAGCGGCTCGGCGGTACGGACCTTCACCCGGCCGATGTCGTTGGCGACGAGCTGTCCCGGGTGCGGGTGCAGGGACAGGTCGTCGAGCGTGAGCCGGGACGGGATGTCCTTGACGATCGCCTTGACCGTGCGCGTGCCGTGCTTGAGCAGCACCCGGTGGCCGACGGTCAGCGGGGCGTCCGCGACGTGGCAGACGGTCGCCTCGATGTCCTGTGTGGTCGGGGGCGCGTCCTTGCTGGGCACGATCAGGTCGCCGCGCGAGATGTCGATGTCGTCCTCCAGCAGGAGGGTCACCGACTGCGTCGTCCAGGCGACGTCGACCGGCTCGCCGAGCAGGTCGATGCCGGAGATCTTCGTGGAGCGGCCCGACGGCAGCACGGTGACCTGCTCGCCGACGTGGAAGGAACCGGCGGCGATCTGGCCGGCGTAGCCCCGGTAGTCCGGGTGGTCCGCGCTCTGCGGCCGGATCACGTACTGCACGGGCAGCCGGGCGTGGCAGTGGCTCAGGTCGTGGCTGACCGGCACGGTCTCCAGGTGCTCCAGCACGGTCGGGCCGCCGTACCAGTCCATGTGCGAGGACGGGTCCACGACGTTGTCGCCGACGAGCGCCGAGATCGGGATCGCGGTGACCTCGGGGACGCCCAGCTCGGTCGCGTACGCCGTGAACTCCTCGGCGATGCCCGCGAAGACCTTCTCCTCGTAGCCGACGAGGTCCATCTTGTTGACCGCGAGGACCACGTGCGGGACGCGCAGCAGGGCGGCGATGGCGGCGTGCCGGCGGGTCTGCTCGACGACGCCGTTGCGGGCGTCGACCAGGATCACCGTCAGCTCGGCGGTGGAGGCGCCGGTGACCATGTTCCGCGTGTACTGCACATGGCCGGGGGTGTCGGCGAGGATGAACCGCCGCCGGGGCGTGGCGAAGTAGCGGTAGGCCACGTCGATGGTGATGCCCTGCTCCCGCTCGGCGCGCAGGCCGTCCGTCAGCAGCGCGAGGTCCGGCGCGTCCTGGCCGCGGCTCGCGGAGGCGCGCTCCACGGCCTCCAGCTGGTCGGTGAGGACCGACTTGGAGTCGTGCAGCAGCCGGCCCACCAGGGTGGACTTGCCGTCGTCGACGGAGCCGGCGGTGGCGAACCGCAGCAGGGTGGTCTCCGAGAGTTCCTCGGTCGTGATCGTGCTCATCTCTAGAAGTACCCCTCGCGCTTGCGGTCTTCCATCGCGGCCTCGGACATCTTGTCGTCGGCGCGGGTGGCGCCGCGCTCGGTGAGGCGGGAGGCGGCGATCTCCACGATCACCTTCTCGATGGTGTCGGCGTCGGAGTCCACCGCGCCGGTGCAGGACATGTCACCCACGGTCCGGTAGCGCACCAGCCGCTTCTCGACGGTCTCGCCGTCCTTCGGCCCGCCCCACTCGCCGGCCGTCAGCCACATGCCGCCGCGCCGGAACACCTCGCGCTCGTGCGCGTAGTAGATCTCCGGCAGCTCGATGCCCTCGCGGGCGATGTACTGCCACACGTCCAGCTCGGTCCAGTTGGACAGCGGGAAGACGCGGACGTGCTCGCCGGGGGCGTGGCGGCCGTTGTACAGGTTCCACAGCTCGGGGCGCTGGCGGCGCGGGTCCCACTGGGAGAACTCGTCGCGCAGCGAGAACACCCGCTCCTTGGCCCGGGCCTTCTCCTCGTCGCGGCGCCCGCCGCCGAAGACGGCGTCGAACTTCTCCGCCTGGATCTTCTCGGTGAGCGGCAGCGTCTGCAGCGGGTTGCGGGTGCCGTCCGGGCGCTCCTTGAGCACCCCGCGGTCGATGTAGTCCTGCACGGAGGCGACGTGCAGCCGCAGCCCGTGCTTCGCGACCGTGCGGTCGCGGTAGTCGAGGACCTCGGGGAAGTTGTGCCCGGTGTCCACGTGCAGCAGCGAGAACGGCACCGCCGCCGGACGGAACGCCTTCAGCGCGAGGTGCAGCATGACGATGGAGTCCTTGCCGCCGGAGAAGAGGATCACCGGCCGCTCGAACTCGCCCGCCACCTCGCGGAAGATGTGCACGGCCTCGGACTCCAGGGCGTCGAGGTGGGACAGCGCGTACGGGCTGCCGGTCTCCTCGGACACGGTGGCGACGGTCGTCATGCCAGTCCCCTTTCGGTGAGCAGGGCGTACACCGACGCCGCGGACTCCTGCACGGTCTGGTGCTGCGACTCGATGCGCAGATCGGGCGACGCGGGCGCCTCGTACGGGTCGTCGACCCCGGTGAGCCCCGTGAGCTCGCCCGCGGCCTGCTTGGCGTACAGGCCCTTCACGTCCCGCTCGCTGCACACCTCGACCGGCGTCGCCACGTGGATCTCCAGGTACGGCGTGCCGTTCGCCTGGTGACGCTTGCGCACCGCCTCGCGGCTGTCCTGGTAGGGCGCGATGACCGGCACGAGGGCGAGCACGCCGTTGCGGGCGAGCAGTTCGGCGACGAAGCCGATCCGCTGCACGTTGGTGTGCCGGTCCTCGCGGCTGAAGCCGAGGCCCGCCGAGATGAACTCGCGGATCTCGTCGCCGTCGAGCACCTCGACGCGGTGGCCCTCGGCGCGCAGCCGGCCGGCCAGCTCGTGGGCGATGGTGGTCTTGCCCGCACTCGGCAGACCCGTGAGCCAGACGGTGGCTCCGGTCGTCACGTGAGTCTCCTGAATCGTCTGAGTCGTCATCCGTGCAGCCCGCACTCGGTCTTGGCCCGGCCCGCCCAGCGGCCGGCCCGGGCGTCCTCGCCCTCCAGGACCCGGCGGGTGCAGGGGGCGCAGCCGACGGAGGCGTAGCCGTCCATCAGCAGCGGGTTCGTCAGGACGCCGTGTTCGGCGACGTAGGCGTCCACGTCGTCCTGGGTCCAGCGGGCGATGGGGGAGATCTTGACCTTCTGCCGCTTCTCGTCCCAGCCGACCACCGGGGTGTTCGCCCGGGTCGGGGACTCGTCGCGGCGCAGGCCGGTCGCCCAGGCCTGGTAGTCCTTCAGGCCCTCTTCCAGCGGCTGGACCTTGCGCAGCTTGCAGCACAGGTCCGGGTTCCGGTCATGCAGCTTCGGCCCGTACTCCGCGTCCTGCTCGGCGACCGTCTGGCGCGGGGTGAGCGTGATGACGTTGACGTCCATCACGGCGTCGACCGCGTCGCGGGTGCCGATCGTCTCCTCGAAGTGGTAACCGGTGTCGAGGAAGACGACGTCGACGCCGGGCATCGCCCGGGAGGCGAGGTGGGCGACCACCGCGTCCTCCATCGAGGAGGTCACGCAGAAGCGCTTGCCGAACGTCTCGGCCGCCCACTGAAGGATCTCCAGCGCGGAGGCGTCCTCCAGGTCGCGGCCCGCCCGCTCGGCGAGCGCCTTCAGATCGCCGGTGGTGCGCTCTTGCTGAACCGTCGTCATATCTGGGCCCCTCCGGTCTCGGATCGCTTCACTCCCTGGGCCAGCAGCCCCAGGAACTTCAGCTGAAAGGCTCGACTGCACGCCGCGCATTCCCACGCGCCGTGCCCCTCCTCGCTGGGACGCAGGTCCTCGTCGCCGCAGTAGGGGCAGTAGAAGGGGGCCGCGCGCTCGCTCACGACAGCGCCTCCTCGTCGGCACGCGCCGCCCAGGTGGCGAACCGCTCGCCGTCCTCGCGCTCGGCCTGGAACCGCTTCAGGACGCGCTCGACGTAGTCCGGCAGTTCGTCCGAGGTGACCTTCAGGCCGCGCACCTTGCGGCCGAAGCCGGCCTCCAGACCCAGGGCGCCACCCAGGTGCACCTGGTAGCCCTCGACCTGCTCGCCCTGGTCGTTGAGGACCAGCTGGCCCTTGAGACCGATGTCCGCGACCTGGATACGGGCGCAGGCGTTCGGGCAGCCGTTGATGTTGATGGTGATCGGCTCGTCGAAGTCCGGGATGCGGCGCTCCAGTTCGTCGATCAGCTGGGAGCCGCGGGCCTTGGTCTCGACGATGGCGAGCTTGCAGTACTCGATGCCGGTGCAGGCCATGGTGCCGCGCCGGAACGGGGAGGGCTTGGCCGTGAGGTCCAGCGCCTCCAGGGACTCGACGAGGGAGTCGACCTGCGCCTCCTCGACGTCGAGGATGATCATCTTCTGCTCGACGGTGGTCCGCACCCGGCCCGAGCCGTGCGCCTCGGCGAGGTCGGCGATCTTCGTCAGGGTCGTGCCGTCCACGCGGCCGACGCGCGGGGCGAACCCCACGTAGAAGCGGCCGTCCTTCTGCCGGTGCACCCCGATGTGGTCGCGCCAGCGCTGGAGCGGCTGGGCGGGGGCCGGGCCGTCGACCAGCTTGCGCTTGAGGTACTCGTCCTCCAGCACCTGGCGGAACTTCTCCGCGCCCCAGTCGGCGACCAGGAACTTCAGGCGGGCGCGGGTGCGCAGCCGCCGGTAGCCGTAGTCGCGGAAGATACCGATCACGCCCGCCCACACGTCCGGGACCTCGTCCAGCGGCACCCAGGCGCCGAGCCGGACGCCGATCTTGGGGTTGGTGGACAGGCCGCCGCCGACCCACAGGTCGAAGCCGGGGCCGTGCTCGGGGTGGTGGACGCCCACGAAGGCGACGTCGTTGATCTCGTGCGCGACGTCGAGGAGGGGGGAGCCGGAGATCGCCGTCTTGAACTTGCGCGGCAGGTTGGAGAACTCCTTGCTGCCGATGAACCGCCGGTTGATCTCCGCGATGGCGGGGGTGCCGTCGACGATCTCGTCCTCGGCGATGCCCGCGACCGGCGAGCCGATGACCACACGGGGCGTGTCACCACAGGCCTCGGTGGTGGACAGGCCGACGCCCTCCAGCCGGTTCCAGATCTCGGGCACGTCCTCGATCCGGATCCAGTGGTACTGGACGTTCTGCCGGTCGGTGATGTCGGCCGTGCCGCGCGCGAACTCCTGCGAGATCTCGCCGATGACCCGCAGCTGCCGGGTGGTCAGCGCCCCGCCGTCGATGCGGACGCGCAGCATGAAGTACTCGTCGTCCAGCTCCTCCGGCTCCAGGATCGCCGTCTTGCCGCCGTCGATCCCGGGCTTGCGCTGGGTGTAGAGACCCCACCAGCGCATCCGGCCGCGCAGGTCGTTCGGGTCGATCGAGTCGAAGCCCCGCTTGGAGTAGATCGTCTCAATGCGTGTCCGCACATTGAGACCGTCGTCGTCCTTCTTGAACTGCTCGTTGCCGTTCAGCGGGGTGAAGTGCCCCGCGGCCCACTGGCCCTCACCGCGGTGACGGCTCACCTTGCGGCGGGGAGTCGCGGCGGCAGGCTTCTGCGGGGTGGCGGCCATGGTTGATACGTCCTTCGGGACAGGCGGGAAAGCGGCTCTGACCTGCGCGTGCGGGCGCATGGGCACACATGCGCGTCATCGCGCGGGAATGAGGCGAGATAAGGGGGATGCCGGGCGCGTGCTGAGTGTGCTCAGTGCGCCGGACAGATGGCGCTGGACATGCGGCCGAGGTCGACGTGCCGTCGACTCACCAAGGCGATTCCAGTTCCAGACATGACGGAAGCGTGGCACGGCGATCTGGACAGAGTCCAGCTTCGTCCAAGATGCGGACACCCTTGTCTCGTAGAGCAAGACAAGGGTGTCCTTGGTCACATGGGGCGGCTCGGGGGTGTCCGAGCAGGTCAGGCAGGGAACGCCCCAGGCCACGGCCCCGGAGCGGCGAGCTCCGGCTCCTCCTCGACCTTGGTGTCGAACAGCTTGAAGCCGCGGCGCAGGTAGTTGTCCATCGCGTGCTCGCCGTCCTTGCTGCACGTGTGCAGCCAGACCCGCTTCGTCGGGGTCAGTCCCGCCCACCGGTCGGCGAGGTCCCAGGCCCGGGCCGTGCCGTACGACAGCAGATGTCCGCCGATGCGCCGGCCCCGGAAGGCGGGCAGCAGCCCGAAGTAGACGATCTCCACGACCGCGTCGTCCTGCGCCTCCAGCTCCACGTACCCGGCGGGCGTGCCCCGGTCGTACGCCACCCACGTCTCCACGCCCGGCCGCCGCAGGTGCTCCAGCCAGCGCGTGTACGACCAGGTGAGCCGGTCCGTCCAGCGGATGTCGCCGCCCACCGACGCGTACAGGAACCGGCTGAACTCGGGCGAGGGCACCTCGGAGCGGACGATCCGGACGTCCCCCTCCGGTGCGGCGGCCGGCAGCAGGTCGGTCGGGGCGGTCTGCTCCAGGGACCAAGTGGTCACGGCGATGGTGGTCATGCGGGTCAGACAATCATCCGGTCCACCGGTCTGTCGATCGGTCCGGTCCGCCGCCGGTCCGCCGATGCTCCGGTCCGCCGCTGGTCTGTCGATCGGTCCGGTCCACCGCCGGTCTGCCGATGGCCGGTCCAGCCGCTGGTCAGCCCAGCGCCCTGTCGATCGACGCCAGCGGCAGTGCGAACAGCATCCGCCCGGACTGGGACCAGACCTCCCCGGTCTCCTCCCAGTAGGACAGGGAACCGGACCCGCCGCTCCAGCAGTGCCGGGTGTTGTCGGTCCCGCACTCCGTCGCCCGCGCGCTCCCGGCGTCCTGGCGCCACAGCGTCCCGTGCCCGTCCGGAGTGCCCGGGGCGCGGTCGAGGTACCAGTCCGAGCGGTACGCCAGCACGCCCCGGACATCGGCCGTGCCCGTCTCGTACGCCTCGACCGGGTCCGCCCGCCCGCCGGAACCGGTGGCGAGCAGGCCGGCCCGGGCCGGGTCCCGGCTCAGCGGGTAGCGCCACAGCCGGGTGCGCCGGTCGGCGTCGGCGGGCACCCACTCGCTCGCGACCAGGCTGTCGGGGGAGGTGCTGCGGTCCAGGGAGACGGACGCCGGGCGGGGCACGCCGTCGCCGCCGGGCAGGGTGTAGGAGCCCACGGCGGGCAGCACGTACCGGGAGCCGTGCGCCGCCCAGCCGCCGCGCACCCGGCCGACCGCGTCGGACTCGACGGTGGCGCGCTGGATGCGGTCCATGTCGTACACGTACAGCGCGTCCCGGTCGCCCTCGCGGGTCGTCACCAGCAGCTTGTCCTGGTACCAGACCATCCCGGACAGCGGGGACACCAGCCCCCGGTAGTCCCGCCCGCCGTCCACCGGGACGGCCAGCAGGGCCCAGCTGTAGCGGAGCCGGGCGGAGTCGTCCGCGTCGACGAAGGCGACCTTGGCCAGGCCCCGCTCGGGGGCCGGGCCGTCCATCGAGCCGCCCCCGGTGCCGCCGCGGGTCCAGCCGGACAGGATCACGCGGTGCTCGCCCCAGCGGCCGTCGTCGTCCGCGTCCCCCGAGGTGGTGACCGCGCCGGGCCGCCAGCCCCGGGTGTCGGCGGCGTCGAAGCAGTACGCGCGCGTGGCCGCCGGTTCGACCGGCAGGGTGTGCTTGTCGGCGGCCGGGCAGCCGGCCGCGTCCCGCAGCGGGCGGTCGGCGTCGTCCAGCACCGCGTCCACGCCGACGGGCCGGCCCATCTCCGACGCCAGCCGGTCCAGCCACCGTTCGGGCACCCGGTGCTCGGTCAGCGGCAGCCGCCCGGCCGCGGTGGACACGCCGATCGGCTGCAGCGCCCCGTCGGCGTCGGCCACGGTGGCCTGCGAGGCGCTGATCGCGGTGGCGGCGGCGGTGAGCGCGAGGGCCGTCCCGGCCAGGGTCGCGCGCAGCGCCCTGCCCCGCCTGCGCCGCCGGTGTCTGCCGCGATGCTTCATACCGTCCTCCCGAGGCGGGTCAACTGCGCCTGTCGGTCCGTACGTTGACGGAGGAGCAGGTGGGGTGGCCCGTAGGGGGATGCTACGGCAGGTGGGCGGGGTGGCGGACGAAGACCTCGCAAATACGCGGAAGACGTACCCCGCGGAGTGGCTCTGCGCGCGAGTTCAGGGCGCCGGTGCGGACGTGCGCTGCCGGGTCACCGCCGGGGCCGTCGAGTGCGGCAGCAGATCGCGCGGGTCGTCCGGGAGCAGCACCTCGACCTCGGCGTCCTCGGCGAACCGGTACGGCCGGTGCTCCAGGAACGCCCCCAGATACCGCCGGACCCGGGACATCTCGGCGCGCACGGTGACCGTGCGGGCGGGGTCCCCGAACAGGTCCCCGGCCAGGCCCGCCGCGCTGCGGCCGGTGGGGTGGAGGGCGAGGAGGTACAGCAACTCGGCGTGCCGCGGGCTCAGTTCCCGCGCCCAGGAGCCCGCTCCGCCGGTGACCGCCACGGACCAGCGGCGCGCCTGTCTGAGGTCCAGCACGATCCTGGTCGCCCGGCGCGGCGCCGGCTCGTCGTCGGCGGCCCGCACCAGCCAGCCCCCGGCCAGCGGCTCCAGCGAGCACAGCCCGAGCCCCGGCAGCCATCTCCGGCCCGCCGACGGCGACTTCGGCAGCGCGACGCGCCGCACGTACGGCATCCCGGCGACCGCGGCGGTCCAGCCGTCCGGATCGACGACCAGGGCGCGCCCGCCGAGCCGGGCCAGCACCGGCGCCGCCACCGCGCGCAGCCGCTCCAGCGACTCCAAATGCATCTCCCGCAGCCGGGCCTCGGCCAGCTTGGCGACCGAGTCGACCCAGGCGAGCGTGGCCGGATGCATCGTCTCCAGCGGACCGCTGACGTCCACCACGCCGAGCAGCCGCCCGTCCCGCGGATCCGTCAGCGGAGCGCCCGCGCACGTCCAGCCGGCCTGGGAGCGCACGAAGTGCTCGGAGGCGAAGACCTGCACGGGCCGGCGCACCACCGCCGGGGTGCCCACGCCGTTCGTGCCGACGACGTCCTCACGCCAGTCCGCGCCGAGTTCGAACCCGAGCCCGTCGGCCTTGCGCAGCACCGGCGCACTGCCCTCGCGCCACAGCACCCGGCCCTCCTCGTCGGCCACGACCATGATGTGGTGGGCGACGTCCGCGGCCGCCAGCAGCCCCTCCCGCAGCACCGGCAGCACATGGCGCAGCGCCGACGTCTCGCGCCGCCGCTGCACCTCCTCGCGGGAGAGCAGATCCGCCCGGAAGTCGTGGTCCGGGTCGACGCCGCTGCGCAGCATCCGCTCCCAGGACTGCTCGATCACGGGGCGCGGCCGCACCGGGGCGGGCTGCCCGGAGAGCCGGGCGGAACGGACCTCGCTGAGGACCCGGGCCGCCCGCGAGGTGTCCACGGCGGCCAGGTGCGTGACGTCCATGCGCGTGCGCCCCCCGACTGGATTCTGACTGTGTGTCTCATAGTGCCGCCTGCCCCGTGGCGGCGTGCCACAGTCCGCCCACAGTCAGCAGCAAGTTGCAACCCCCTGCAACCCTGGTGGACGGCCCGGCTGTGGCCGAAACTTGAGCGGCGCCGTCCCGAGCGGCGTTCAGTGGCTCGAACGGGCCAGTGCTGCGGGGGTGGTGCCGTGTCGGCGCAGCACCACCCCCGCTCCCGCCTGCCCGGATCAGGCCACCGGCCGGGCCCGCTCCACCACCGACGCCAGGTCCAGCGTGTGCGGCAGCGTCCCGAAGGCCGCGCCCCCGTCGCCGCCCAGCCGGGCCGCGCAGAACGCGTCGGCGACCTGCGGTGGCGCGAACCTGACGAGCAGCGACCCCTGGAGCACCAGCGCGAGCCGCTCCGCGAGCCGCCGCGCCCGGCCCTCCACGCCCTCCAGATCGGCCAGTTCGGTCAGCAGGTTCTTGATGGCCCCGTCGAGCCGGTGATCGGCGCCGCGCGCCTGCCCGACCTCCCGCAGATACGCGTCCAGCGCGCCCGGTTCCCGCTGCAACGCCCGCAGCACGTCGAGCGCCTGGACGTTGCCCGCGCCCTCCCAGATGGAGTTGAGCGGCGACTCCCGCACCAGCCGGGGCATCCCGGACTCCTCGACGTACCCGTTGCCGCCCAGGCACTCCGCCGCCTCCACCGCGACGGCCGGACACCGCTTGGTCACCCAGTACTTGGCGGCCGGCACCGCGATCCGCAGCAGCGCCCGCTCCTGCTCGCCGCCGTCGTCGTACGCCGCCGCGAGCCGCAGCGCCAGCGTGGTCGCCGCCTCCGACTCCAGCGCCAGGTCGGCGAGGACGTTGCGCATCAGCGGCTTGTCGACGAGCTTCCCGCCGAACGCCTCGCGGTGGGCGCAGTGGTGCACCGCCTGGGCCACGGCCTGGCGCATCAGCCCGGCGGAGCCCAGCACGCAGTCGAGCCGGGTCGCGGCGACCATCTCGATGATGGTGCGCACCCCGCGCCCCTCCTCGCCGACCCGGCGCGCCCAGGTGCCGTCGAACTCGACCTCCGCGGAGGCGTTCGACCGGTTGCCGAGCTTGTCCTTGAGCCGCTGGATCAGGAACACGTTGCGCGTGCCGTCCGGAAGGACCCGCGGCACCAGGAAGCAGGTCAGGCCGCCCGGGGCCTGCGCCAGCACCAGGAAACCGTCGGACATCGGCGCCGAGCAGAACCACTTGTGCCCGGTCAGCTCGTACGCCCCGGCCTCGGCGAGGGGCCGCGCGGCGGTGGTGTTCGCCCGTACGTCGCTGCCGCCCTGCTTCTCCGTCATGCCCATCCCGAACAGCGCCCCGGCCTTGAGGTGCGCGGGCCTGAGCTCACGGTCGTAGACCATGGACGTCAGCCGCGGCTCCCACTCGGCGGCCAGGTCCGGATCCGCGCGCAGGGCGGGCACGGCCGCGTGCGTCATCGACAGCGGGCAGCCGTTGCCGGCCTCGACCTGCGTCCAGACCACGAAGGCGGCGGCCCGCCGCAGATGCCCGGCCGGCCGTCCCCAGGCCGCGGTCAGGCCGGCCGAGACGCCCTTGCCGAGCAGCCGGTGCCAGGCCGGATGGAACTCCACCTCGTCGAGGCGGTGGCCGTACCGGTCGTGGGTGCGCAGCCGGGGCGGGTTGTCGTTGGCCTGTGCGCCCCACTCCTGCACCTGGGCCGAGCCGGAGGTCCGTCCGAGGGCCGACAGCTCGCCGAGCACCTCCGGCCGCAGATCCGGTTCGAGATGCCGTTCGACCGCGGCGGCCAGGGCCCGGTCGGCGGAGAAGACGTCGTACCCGACCAGCGGCGGGACCTGGTTCGTCACGGAGTGGGTGCTGCCTGCCATGCTGCGAACGTACCCCGCGGTACCACCTCGGTCACCAGCAGACCGGGCCGGGCGCCGCGGGGACGGCCTGTGGGTGAGTGGGGCCGGGCACGACGGATACCGTTAGGGGGTGCAGCCAGCAAGTGAAACCCCCGACACACCCTCCGGGCGCCTCCACCGGGCGCGTGCCCTCTACCGGAACGTCTCCAAGCGCAGGACCGCCTGGCTGTTGCTCAAGGACACCGTCAACTCCTGCATCGAGTACCGCATCCTCGGCCTGGCGGCCGAGGCCGCGTTCTTCACGCTGCTGTCGGTGCCGCCGCTGCTGCTGAGCATGATCGGACTGCTCGGCTACGTCGACGCCTGGACCGGCGCCGACACCATCCAGAGCCTCCAGACCAACATCCTGGAGGCCTCCCGCACGGTGCTGTCCGACCGGGGCGTCAAGGAGATGGCGGAGCCGATCCTGCACGACGTCATGAAGGGCGGCCGGCCCGACGTCATCTCCATCGGCTTCCTGTTCGCCCTGTGGTCCGGCTCCCGCGCGGTGAACGTCTTCATCGACACCATCACCGTGATGTACGGCCTCGACGGCGTCCGCGGCATCGTCAAGACCCGCCTGCTGGCCTTCCTGCTGTTCATCGTCGCCCTGCTGATCGGCTCCGTCGCCCTGCCGCTGATGGTGGCCGGGCCGGACGCGGTGGTGCGGATCGTGCCCTGGTCGACGACGGTCGTGCAGGTCCTGTACTGGCCGGTCGTGATCCTCCTGTCGATCGCCTTCCTGACGACGCTGTACCACGTGTCCGTCCCGGTCCGCTCCCCGTGGATCGAGGACGTGCCCGGCGCGCTGGTCGCCCTCGGCATGTGGGTGCTGGGCAGCTTCCTGCTGCGGATCTACCTGACCAGCACGGTCGAGGGCCCGACGATCTACGGCTCCCTCGCGGCGCCCGTCGCCGTGCTGCTGTGGATCGGCGTGTCCGCGTTCGCCGTGCTCGTCGGGGCCGCGGTGAACGCCGCCATCGACCGGGTCTGGCCGGCCGCCGCGACGGCCGCGGCCCGCGAGGCCAACGAGCGGCTGCGGCAGGCGCAGGTCGCCGAGTACGTGGCCCGCGCCGCCGCCCGGGGCGAGGCCGACCCCGACATGCCCTCGGAGTTCCCGGAACGCTGGTCCCGCTTCCTGCCGCCGGAGGACGTCACGGCCCGGCTGCGCACGCACGTGAAGTCCACCCACGCGAAAAGCGGCCAGACCAACGGGGAGACGCAGCCGCCCGGGGAGAAGTGACCGGCGCCCGTCTCACGCCGTCCAGGTGCCGGCCGCCGCCTCCTCCCGGACGAAGTCCGCGAAGTCCCGGGGCGGACGGCCCAGGACCTCCCGCACCCCGTCGGACAGGTGCGCGTAGCGGCCGTCGAGGAGCGTGTCGAAGATCGCGGTGAGGGCCGCGACCTCCTTCCGGGGCACCCCGAAGCCGGCCAGCGCCTCGCCGTAGTCCCGGGTCGACACGGCCCGGTACCGCAGCGGGCGGCCCGTCGCCCCGGCGATCTCCGCGACGGCCTCCCCGAAGGTCAGCAGCCGCGGCCCGGAGAGGTCGAGCGTCCGTCCCGCGTACCGGTCGCCGGCCGTCAGCGCGGTCACCACCACGTCCGCGATGTCCCGCACGTCGAGGAACGGCTCGCGCACCCCGCCGGCCGGGAACACCAGCTCCCCGCGCTCCCGCAGCTCCGCCACCAGCGGCCCCTCGCTGAAGTTCTGCGCGAACCAGGCGGCCCGGACGACCGTCCAGTCGGCGCCCGAGGCGTGCAGCGCCTCCTCGGTGGGGAGGGACTGGTCCTCGCCCCGCGCGGACAGCAGCACCAGCCGCCGCACGCCGAGCCGGACCGCCTCCCGCGCGACCGCGCCGATCACCTCGGCGGCGCCCGGCGCGCCGACGTCCATGGGGTGGGCCAGGTAGGCCGCGTCGGCACCGCGCAGGGTGCCGGCCCAGGTCGAGCCGTCCCAGAAGTCGAAACCGGTCGCGCGTGACGCCGCCCGCACCGTGAACCCGGCGGCCCGAGCGGCCCGCGCCACCCGGCTGCCCGTACGGCCGGAGGCGCCCGTCACCACCACCCTCAGATGCCGCGTGTCCCGTGTCGGGTTTCCTGCCGGGCTCGCTGTCGTGTTCGTGTTCTCTGCCGTGTTCGTCATGCCGTCGAGTCAACTGCCGTGCGCGACGCGGAACCATCGCCGAACGGCTCATTCCCATACGACCGCGTCTACGCTGGTCCCATGGACGCTCTCGCAGGCCTGCTGGAGGGCCCCCGCGCGCGCGGCGCGTTCATGATCAGGGCCTGTTTCGACCCGCCCTGGGCGGTCCGCGTGGAGGACCGGGCCCCGCTCACCGTGATGCTCGTCGTCCGCGGCGACGCCTGGGTCCTGCCCGACGGGGGCGAGCGGACGCGGCTGCGCGCCGGAGACCTCGCCATCGCCCGCGGCCCCGACCCGTACACCTGCGCCGACGACCCCGGTACGGCACCGCAGGCGCTGATCCTGCCGGACCAGGAGTGCCGCTACCCGGACGGCAGCCCCCTCAACGGCTCCATGGACCTGGGCGTCCGCACCTGGGGCGACCGGCCCGACGGCGCGACGGTGCTGCTCATCGGCACGTACCCGATGCGGGGCGAGATCGGCGGGCGGCTGCTGGACGCCCTGCCGCCGCTGCTCACCCTCACCCCCGACGTGTGGGACTGCCCGCTCACGCCGTACGTCTCCGAGGAGATCGTGCGGGACGCCCCCGGCCAGGAGGTCGTCCTGGACCGGCTGCTGGACCTGCTGGTCATCGCCGCGCTACGGGCCTGGTTCGCCCGCCCGGAGGCGGCGGCGCCGGCCTGGTACCGGGCCCTGGCCGACCCGGTCGTGGGCGGCGTCCTGCGCCTGCTCCAGGACGACCCGGCCCACCCGTGGACGGTCGCCGCGCTCGCCGCGAAGGCCGGGGTGTCCCGGGCCGCGCTGGCCCGCCGCTTCGCCGCCCTGGTGGGCGAGCCCCCGATGACGTACCTCACCGGCTGGCGCCTCGCCCTCGCCGCCGACCGCCTGCGCGACTCCGACGACACCCTCGAAGCGGTGGCCCGCAAGGTGGGCTACAGCAGCGCGTTCGCCCTGTCCACGGCGTTCAAGCGGGTGTACGGGGTGAGCCCCGTGGAGTACCGGGGGCGGGCGGCCCGGGCCTGACGCCCGCACACGTCCCCGGCCCCCGGCGGCGTAACACGGCACCTGTGTACGCGGAGCGGGCGTCGCGGCCCGCCGGGGCGGTGGTGGGCCGGGGTCCGCTTCTGCCCGGGCACGGCCCCGGCGCTCCTGGGCGTGCCGGCGCACGAGCTGCGCGACCGCCGACCAACTCGGACTCGGTGCCCGCCGTTCGTACCGCCGCTCACTGGCGCCTTCGGCTACGACCCCAAGCCCCCGGCCCGCATCCTGCGGCTGCGCCGTGCCCTCGCGCCGGTCCGAGCCGGCGGTGCCGTCGTGGCGTCTGATGACCCGTCACCGGTCGGTCATGCGGAGTAGGCATCGGCCTGGATGCCGTAGAGATCGGCGTATCGGCCTCCCACGATGCTGACCAGTTCGTCATGGGTGCCCGCCTCGATCAGCCGGCCCTTGTCGAGGGTGAGGATGAGGTCCGCGCCGGTGGCGGTCGAGAACCGGTGGGTGACGATCACCGTGATGGCGCCTGTCCGCCCGGCGACCTCCCGGGCACGGGCCATGTAGCGCTCGAAGATCTGCTGCTCGCTCGGGGCGTCGAGAGACGCCGTGGGTTCGTCCAGCATCAACAGCAGGGGACCGGGGCGCATCGACGCCCGGGCGAGGGCGACCTTCTGCCACTGCCCCTCGGACAGATCGACGCCCCCGAAGTCCCGGCTGAGCTGTGTCTCCAGTCCGTCGGGAAGCGCCTCGACCAGCTGCTCGGCGTCGGCTGCCGCCACGGCCCGGCCGACCCGTCGGGCATCCTGGGCGTGCGGCAGGTCACCCAGGCCGACGCTCTGCCCGAAGGTCGTACGGAACCGGCCGAAGTCCTGGAACGCCGCGCTCGACCGCGCACGCCAGCCCTCCGTGTCCAGGGTGGCGAGGTCCACGCCGTCGACGAGAATGCGGCCACCGCTGGGCCTGTAGAACTTGCAGAGGAGCTTGACCAGTGTCGTCTTGCCCGACCCGTACTCGCCGACCAGCGCGACCACCGAGCCCGCCGGCAGATGGACACTGATGTCGTGCAGGGCGGGGCGTCGAGAGCCGGGATACCGGTAGGTGACGTTCTCGAAGGTGATTCCCTCGCGCAGGACCTGGGGCGGAGACTCCGTGCCAGCCGCGTCGGACCGTGCGGCTGCGGTGTAGTCGCGCATCCACAAGTAGGGCTCGATGAGCCGTCCTGCCCGGACGACGTTCGCCGCGTAGTGCACGCCCGTGAACACCGACTGGCGCAGGCTGCTCGCCACGGTGATCGCCAGCACGATGTCTCCGGCCGAGCCGTGCCCACGCAGCACCTGAACGACGATCAGAACCAGCCCGGCGCCGAAGCCGAGCGTGAAGACGGTCCAGCCGCCGAGCTTCCAGGCCGCCGCGACAAGCCGCGCCCGGTAGCGGCCGGCCATGGCTGTGTCCCACGCGGCGGCCTGTCTGCGGGCCAGCTCGGTTCCCGCCCCCGACACGCGGATCTCCTTGCCCGCGGCCCCGTCCGTACCGAGGTCGAAGAGCCGGCGCTGGAGACGGAAGGGTTCGGCCGTGGCGGTTTCGGCCCGGATGACGGCGTTGCTGCCCTTCTGGTCGAACCAGAGCGGCAGCGCCGCGCATACGAGCAGCAACAGCAGCCAGGGGTTGATCGTGCCCAGCAGGAAGAGGGCGACGACCAGTTCGATGACGATGAAGAGGACGCCGGTCGCCGACCACAGGCTGAGCACGATTTCCCACGCGGAATTGCGTACTACCGTCAGCCGGTCGAGGTAGTCGGTGCGCTCCAGGTGTTCCAGGCCTTCGAGGGTCGCGATGTCGCCGTAGATACCGGGGTTCACATCGAGCACCGCGACCTTGCCGATGAGGATGCCGGCGGTGTTGCCGTCGAGTGCCCCCAGCACCATCACCATGGTGCCGGCGAGTCCCGCCCCGGCCGCCCAGGCCACAGCGGGCCAGACCTCTCCGCGAAGCGTCGCGTCCACCGCGCCGCGCAGGGCCAGGGCGTTGCCCGTGACCGAGGCCACCATCAGGGCGGGGACGACGAACTGCAGGGACGTCAGCAACGGCGAACGGCGCCAGGACAGCCGTAGCAGTTCGTACCAGAGGGAGAAGTACCGCCGACGGCGAATCGGTTGCTCACTGGCCAGCTCGGTCATGGGTACTGGTCCTCCTCCAGCCGGTCCTCGAAGCCGCGCCTGAACCGCGCGGCCTGGATCGTGAACATGGCCGCGTACCGGCCGTCGGCCGCCATGAGCTCGTCGTGTGTGCCCGTCTCCGTGATACGGCCGTCCTCCAGCAGGACGATCCGGTCGGCCTGTCGCACGGTGGACAGCCGGTGCGAGATCAGGACGACGCTCGCACCCGACCTGCGCTCGCCGAGCCTCGCGAAGACGTCGAACTCCGTCCGTACGTCGAGGTGGGCGGTGGGTTCGTCAAGAACCAGAATCCTCGCTCCCCGGCGCACCGCGTAGAGGACGCGGGCCAGGACGACGTGCTGCCACTGCCCGCCCGAAAGGTCGACGCCCCCCTTCGCGGCGCGGGTCAGCGGGGTCTCCCAGCCGGACGGCAGACCGTCCAGCACCGCTTCCAGCCCCGCTTCCCGGGCGGCGGCCTCGGCGTCCGCCCGTTCCGCGAGCCCGCCCGCCCGCCCGATGACCACGTTGCCGTGGACGGACAGGGGGTACCGCACGAAGTCCTGGAAGGCCACCGCGATGCGGCGGCGCCAGGCGTCCGGGGCAAGCGTGGCGATGTCCCGCCCGTCCGCGGTGATGGCCCCGCCTGTCGGCCGGTAGAGCCCGCAGAGCAGTTTGATCAGGGTCGACTTGCCCGCTCCGTTGAGCCCGACGACGGCCAGCAGTTCGCCCGGCCGGATCTCCAGATCCAGACGGTCCAGAACCTGGCGTTCTGTCTTCGGATAGGCGAAGGAGACCTGTTCGAACCGGATGAGCGGTGGACGCTCGAGGTCCTCGGGTTCCAGTACCCCACGGCCGTCGGGGCTGGGCACCGCCGCTCCCTCCGGGGCGAGCAGCTCGCGCAGCTCCCGCGTGGCGCGCAGGCACTCGGCGGAAGCTGCCGCGCTTCTGAGTTCCTCGCTCCAGCCAAGCGCCTGGAACACCGTCCACCCGGTGACGAGTACCGCCGTTTCCACCGCGATGGTCGTCTCCCCCCGCACCGCGCTGTGCGCCACCAGGGCGTACACGGCGCACAGCGGGATGCCGACGAGCAGGAGCTGGCTCCACTCGGCGCGCAGCATCCGCCCGATCGCCGCCCAGATGGGTTTCTCCATGGCCAGGCTGTGCCGCTGAATCTGCTCGACCGACCAACCACCCAGCCCGAAGACACGGATGTCCTTGCCCTCGGCCGGGGAGATCGCCGAGTCCTGCCACATCTGCGCCTTCGCGCCCTCCACGGTGCCGGAGCGCCACGTCCCGACATACCGCAGCGCCTGTCTCTGCCGCAGCGCCCAATTGATCAGGGCGGGCACGAGCACGACGGGGACGAGCCACCAGGCGTACCCCGCGAGGACCACACAGGATCCGGCGACGCCGAGGAAGCCCGTGAGGATGCGGAGGAGGGCCACGGCGCCCTCACCCGGAGTGTGTTCGGTCCAGTTCTCCGGATCCGCCTTGGCCGCGCGGATCAGGGTGCGCGCCTGCGGGGTCTCCAACCGGTCGATCGTCGGGGTGGACGAAACCAGCTCGGTGATCGACGCCCTGTGTACGCCGTCGATGGTGGCCTGGACCAGGAAGCCCAGTGGCTCCAGCACGGTGTCCATGACGTGCCCGAGCAGGAGGACAGCGACAAACGCCACCAGCGGGGCCAGGGCCGCGGTCAGTGGTGGCAGCGTCGTACCCCCCGTCTCGAAGCGCCGTACCACCACCGCCAGAATGACGGCTGTCGCGGCTGGGAGCAGCCTGCTCAGCCCCATCAGCACGGCCAGCAGCCAGATGTGGGACCGCTTGGCGGAGCTGAGAGTCCGCAACAGGTGGAGCCCGTCGGCAAGGGGGGTCACGTGATCCTCTCTCCGTGCGGCCCGGTCATGGCCGAGGTGGTCCCTGAGTGGCTCAGGACCAGGCTTGGTGCGACTCGTTCTCGAGAACCCCTCGCGGTGGGTGTGAGAGACGCCGTCGACTCCGGCCGCACCTGCGCACGGAGCGCGGAAAGGCGTGCCGATTGTCCGCTCTGTCGAATCGCTTCGACTTCAATGATCGCTGAAGCTAACACCAAAGCCCTTCCCCGACAAGGTACATATACGGCACAACTGACCTTCCAAGGTCAGGCGTTGATCGCTCGGCCCATGAGTGCTTCCCCATATTCGAAGCGCTTCAACGCACTCGACGTATCGAGGGGGATCATGGTGGCGACGGCATGGAGTTCCACCTTGACAGGCCTGAACCCCGGTGTGAATCTGGCACCGATTCACTGTTGAAGCGCTTGCGCGGTAAGGGGAGCGGGACCGTTGGACGGTGGGAAGTCGACGGCTCGCAGGGGCCCGCTCGGTGGCGCGCAGGAGTTCGAATGGTGGAAGATGCAGGACACCCGCCTGCGCGCGGGGTCGAACGCCCTGGTCTGGATGACGCCCGAGTGCCCCCTTGAGCTCGGCCAGGCCCGCCGAGTCGTCGACCTTCTGGTCCATCGCCACGAGGCCTTCCGTACGCTGATCGTCCGAGGCCCCGACGGCCTGCCCGAGCAGCGGACCGACGCGCCCGCGCCGGACGGCATCCATGTCCTGGACGAAGCGGCCGACGCCCGCAGGAGCCTCGAACTCGCCATCGGTGAGACCGAGTTCGACCTGTCCCGGGAGGGCCCGCTGAGAGTCGGGGCGGTGCGCGCAGGGGAGCGGGTGACCGAACTCCTCTTTGTGATCTCCCACTGTGTCTTCGACGGGCACAGTATCCCGCCGCTCCAGGCGGAGTTCGCGCTCGCCGTCCGCGAGGTCGCACGTGGCGCGGAGCCGGCAGCGACCCGCCGTCGGCACCAGCCGCTCGACTCTGCCTTCGCCGAGCGGAGCGGACCGCTCGCCCAGCTTCGAGCCGCCTCGACCGCCCATTGGGCGAGGGCTGTTCGTGACATCCCGAACCGTATGTTCGTCCCTGCGCAGGACGACGTGATGCACCACTACGGGGCGACGTACCGCACGGACCGCCTGGCGCCGCTCCTGGCACTCGCCGCGAGGCGCCATCGGACCACCCCGGCCGTCGTCCACGCCGCCACCGTGCACGCGCTGCTCGCCGCGCTCTCCGCTGCCCCGCACAGTGTCGTGCGTAGTCACTTCGCCGGCCGGACGGATGCCGAGGCGGAGACCATCGGCTGCTTTCACCGCATCCTGCCCGTGGTCGTGGCGACCTCCGACCGGCCCGGTTTCGGCGCGCTCGTCGAACGAGTGGCCATGCAGACGCTGCGCGCTCAGAGTCGTTACCGGATCGACTATCTGGCCCTTCGGCAGCTCATCTCGGCGGAAGAACGTCGACGAGGGGTTGCCATCGCCGATGGCACCATTGTCAATTTCTCCTTCGATGAAGGCTTCGAGTCTCTGCAGCGCGGCTCCGAGGAGGAGTTGCTGGCGGCGGCCGACGCCGCGGTCGGTGAACTCGAACTGCTGATGGGCCGTAACGAAACCACGCCCGAACACCGAGGGCTGGACTCCTATCTCATGACCCGGATCGCCGATGGCGTCACGGTGACCTACGCCACTTTCAACGGCGCGGTGTTCACCGCTCCGCAGATGCGGACCTTGCTGATAGGCCCGGAACAACTGCTCGCCGCCCACCTGCAAGGAGACCTCGACTGGGACGGGATAGGCCGGATCGCCCGTAGCGGCGACCCCTACGCGCCGGCGCCGCCCGCCGTCCCGGTGGTGGGGGTCGATCTGGTGTTGCCCGAGCGGGTCGACGAGGCGCTCGCCTCGCACCCCGCGGTGCGGGCCTCCTTCACGACCGTGACCCCCGGCACCGATGGCACGGTGGGGCTCGAGTGCCGGGTGATCCGCGAACCCGGGAGCGGAGAGCCCCTCAGCGAGGCCGAGTTGAGAGAGCATCTGCTCTGCCAGGTGCGGCCCGGAGCGGCGACGGTGGCCCCTCGTCGCTTCCTGATCGAGGGCCAGGCGAAAGAGGAAGCCGGCCGGACCGAGCCGTCGGTCCTCGCCCTGGTCGCCGCGGTCCTGGAGGTCAACGGGATGTCCACGGCCGACGAAGGCCGGAGTTACGCGGAGAACGGCGGCGCGCTGGGTGCCGTCCCCGCGATCATCGATCACCTCGCCGAACAGGGCTACACCGGCCTCGGGCCGCACGACTTCACCCTGCCGATGTCCTTGCGCAGTCTGGGCCGACGGCTGCACCCCGGCCAGGAGTGACCGGAAGCCGGAGGGCGGCCGCTGTCCTGTCCACCCGGGACCGGACGACCCCCGCAGTCGCCGGGGCTCCGCGTCAGGAAGAGGGGCCACCACGGGAATGGAGGTCACGGTACCTGCTCGTGCATTCGTCGATGATCTCGGGCAAGGCCCGTCTGCGGAACAGCAGTTCCAGAGGAAAGTCGATCCCCAGGCGCGATTCCACGCGGGTCATGAATTCGACCGCGGACAGCGAGGTGCCGCCGAGCGCGAAGAAGTTTCCCTCGCCGCCGGCGGCCTGCGCGCCGAGTGCTGCGTACCATGCCTCCTCGACGGTGCCGCGGATGTCACTGTCGGTCTTGGTCACCATGTCTCCCTGCCGGCCGAATCCACCCCTGTGCCTCCTGCCTACCTGACACGGCCCTGAGCCCACACACGGTCGGCGGGGCCTTCGATGCGGTCGGCCAGGATGCCGTCCCGGTAGATCTGCTCTTGCTTGATGTCCCCGGTCTCCAGCACCTCGGTCCAGGCGCGGGTGGGGCCCGTCCCCCAAGGCACCCAGGGGGTCAGGTCGTCCACGACGATGAGGCTTCCGGGGCGGCACAGCACACGGCAGTAGTCGATGTCGGACTTGACGGCTTCGTACTCGTGCCCGCCGTCCACGAAAGCAAGGTCGAACAGGGACTCACCGTGCTCCGCGATGAATTTCGGCAGGGCGGTGCGGGAGTCCTCCATGATCAGCTGATGGCGGCCGGGGAACCGCTGGTCGATGAATTCCTTTCCGATCCATGCCGCCTTGTTCTCCGGCAGGTCGAAGGACACCACCTGAACGTCGTCCGAGGCGGACAGGAAAGCGTGGCTGGAGAAGCCGACATTGAATCCGATCTCGAGGACGGTGCGCACCTCGGCCGTATGGACCAGCTCCATGAGATAGGTCAGCTGCGGCACACTCGATGACAGCTCGGAGATCGATATGTCGCTGGCCAGTACGTGATCCCAGATTTCCTTCGTGAAAGTGCGGATCGTGTCGGGCAGGCTCACTGAGTGACGTTCTTCCATGTCAGTCTCCAAATCATGGGGTAGCGTGCCCGGGCTGGCACTGTCAACACCCCGTCGGACAGATGCTCCAGCAGTCGCCGTACCGTGGCCAGAGAATGGCGGCAAAGCGTCGAAATGGGGCGCAGGTGTGGCTGTCGCGAGCCGAGCTCCTCGGCGGGATGATTATTGCGTTTGTCTCGCTGGCGAGACAAGCTCGCAAGCCGGACCGGCAGTTGTCCGTATAGCCAACCTGGGCGATGCTATGTGTGAGGTGGCAGTTCAATGTCTGATCGTGTTGCCGTGGTCGGGATGTCCATTCGCGCGGCCAAGGTGCAGAGCGCGGCGGACTTCTGGCGTCTCCTGATCACAGGGCGTTCCGGGCGGCGTGAAATCGATCCCACGGAATTGGTGCGGCGACGGGTTCCGAGTCGCACATACAAGGATCCGGCGTATGTGCCTGTCACGTATTCCATGGAAGATTCCCTCGGGTTCGATCCGCAAGCATTCGGACTCGGTGGATCCGAGGCAGAGTTGACCGACCCACAGCATCGCGCAGTGCTGGAAGCCTGCTACCGGGCAGTGGAAAGCTCAGGATGTTTCATCGGTTCACTGCCTGATCGCGTCGGGGTGTTCGTTGGATCGCGGAAGAGTGGCTACGGTACACAGATCGAATACCTCTCGGCCGCAGCCGGCAGGCATGTGGATCTCGCCGAGCTTGCCGTGGGGACCGATCCTGACTACCTGTCCAGCAGAATTTCCTACACCTACGGTCTTACCGGTCCGTCGATGACTGTCCTGACCGCCTGTTCGTCCTCGAGCGTGGCAGTGCACCTTGCCTGCCAGGCAATCCTTGCAGGTGAGTGCGATTCGGCGCTGGCGGGCGGTGTCGCTTTGGACGTCACAGACGCGGGCTATACGTTCACCGCAGGCGGAATCTACTCGCCACGAGGTCGGTGCGAGCCCTACATGGCGTCAGCCGACGGCACCGTGGAGGGAAATGGCGTCGCTGTCCTTTTCCTGCGACGGTTGGATGTGGCGTTGGCCGAGGGAAACCCGATCCTTGGCGTCATCGCCGGTACCGCGGTGAACAATGATGGCCGAGAGCGAGCAGGCTTTACGGCGCCAGGCGTTGCCGGCCAGTCCGAATTGATCGAAGAGGCCCTCGACATCGCCGAATTGAGGGCCTCCAGTATCGGCCTGCTCGAGGGGCACGGTGCGGGCACGAGCATCGGGGACGCACTGGAGATCGATGCCGCGACCCAGGCCTTTCGATCCACTGGAGCCAGTGCCGATGAGTGTCGGCTCCACTCCGTCAAGGCGAACATCGGGAATCTGACCGCGGCGGCGGGTGCGGCAAGCATCATCGGCTGTCTACTGGCCCTGCGGCATGGACAGATTCCTCCCAACGCTCCCCTGGTGGAAGGAGCCCCGCCAACCGATCTGGGAGGAACACCGTTCACGCTGGCAGACACGCCGATCGCCTGGCAGCGTTCGGACCAGGGGCGGTACGCAGCGGTCAGTTCGTTCGGGTTGGGCGGAACGAATGCGCATGTCATCATCGGCGATGCCGAGCCAGACGTGCGGCTTGCCTCGCGCAAGGGGCGGTACTGGCAACTGCTTCCGCTGTCCGCGGACGACCCGGAACGCCTTTCCGGAACCGTCGGCGCCGTGCGCGCGGCAGTGGACGGAACCTCGGCCGAGGTTCGTCAGGACATCGGCCACACACTGCGCACCGGTCGCCCGGAACTCCCCACACGCGCAGCGGCGCTGATCCCGGTCGACGCCGCGTCGGCCGGCGGGAAGTGGCCGTCGCCAGAGCAGTTCCACACGGTTCCCGAAGTACCGCCGACACTCGTCTTCCTGCTCCCCGGCGAAGCGGTGAGAGCACCGGACGTGGCACTCGCTCTCTACCGGGCCGAGCCGGCTTTCCGGTCGACCGTGGACGACGGCCTCGCCATCATGAAGCAGGTGCTGGCTCCTGAGATGTTCGCGGCTGTGCGCGACGCGTTCCTGCACGGTAGGTATCCGGTCGCAACGCATGCGCTTCAGCCGGTGCTGCACCTGCTCGGCCTCGGACAGCACGCCTTCCTCAGCGACCTGGACGTCAGGCCGGACTTGCTCGTGGGGCACGGCGTCGGCGAGCTGACCGCCGCTCAGCTGAGCGGCGTCCTCTCGTTCGAGGACGCGGCGCGGGCGGTGTGCTGGCGCAGCCAGGCCATGGCAGCCCCTTCGGAACACACCGAAGCCGTTGTCCGCTTCACCCGTCGGATGCGCGACGTACGGCTGAACTCTCCTGCCACGCCGACGCTTTCCCGCGTTTCGGGAGCATGGCTGACCGACGAGGAGGCGCGTGATCCTGGGTACTGGGGAGCGCAGCTGGGTGAGCATGGCCCCTTCGACGAGGCCCTGCGCTCTGTGGTGACCGAGCACCCTGCGGCTGTGTATCTGCAGCTGAACAGCGGAACGAATCTGCTGCGGGCCGCTCAGCGTTGGGGAGCGCCTGAGGACTCCGGCGTGGCCCTGGCATCCGGTGGAGAAGCCTCAGACAGCTGGTGCTCGCTGCTCCAGGCTGTCGGAACTCTCTGGGAACAGGGTGTGCGGATCAACTGGCAGGCCTATGCCGAGCGCGATCACGCACTCCGGGCCGACGTGGCGCCACGGGCCTTCGGGCGGATCCCGTACGTGCATCCTTCACTGCTGGAGCATTGCCCCGGGATCGACCCGGCGGATCTTTCGGGAAGGCGGGTCAGCTGATGACGTTCCAGGGAAGTGCAAACCCGGCCTCTCTGTCGCAGCAGCGCGTTTGGTTCACCGAACAGTTGCTGCCCGGGACCTCCAGGAACAACCTGTGTGTGCAGTTCGTCGTACACGGCGAGCTGGATGTGCCGACTCTCGAGCGCGCGGTCAACGACGTCATCGAACGGCATGAGGTCCTGAGAACCAGATTCGGGATCCTGGGTGACGCCCTCGTCCAGGATGTGCTGGACCAGGCCCGGGTCACTGTGCAACAGCTCGACGCAGCCGACGAAGAATCTGTCTTCGCCAAAGCCGCGGAACTTGCCCGAGAGCCATTCGATCTGAGCGACGCGCCCTTGGTGCGCGCTGGCCTGGTGCAGTGCGGCAGCGGCACCAGGATTGTGGTGTTCGCGCTGCACCACGTCGTGGCTGACGTCCGGTCTCTGGACATCTTTCTGCGTGAGGTCGTGGAGATGTACCGAAAGGACAGGGCAGGCGGCGTCCCGGACCTGCTTGATCTGCCGCCGATCCGCTACGTCGACTTCGCGGCAAGGCAACGTGAGTGGGCGAATACGCCGCAGGCCGTCGAACGACGGGCCGCACAGATACGCGAGCTCTCGGAATTCCCCGCTGTGGTCGACCTCCCGGCCGACCGCCCCCGGCCGGCCGTGCAGACGTTTGCAGTGGCGTCCGCGCACTGGCGTACCTCGTCAGCTCTGGTACACGAGCTCGAGAAGGTGACGCGCGAGCACGGAGCGACCCTCGAGACGATGGTTCTGGCGTCGTTCTCGGCCGTGGTGAGTCTCTGGTCGAGGCAGTCACGGCTACTGGTGGCGACCCCGGTGGCCAACCGCTCGCCCGTCGAAACCGAGCGGCTGGTCGGCCCCTTCGAGAACACCCTCGTGATCCCGGCGGACATGACGGGAGACCCGTCCTTCGCCGGGTACCTCGAGCGCGTACGTGACGCGCACCAAAGAGTCGCGTCAGAGAACGTCCCGTTCGAGGAGGTCATCGACGGTGTTGCGCCCGAGCGCAGCCTGTCTCATAACCCGCTGGTGCAGGTGATGGCGGCATTCGAGGAAGCCTCCGTGCTTCATACGGAACTGCCCGAGGCCGAACTGGAACTGATCGACCATCAGACGGGAACCGCACAGTTCGACCTGGTACTGAACGTCACCCCGCTCGGCGGCGGTCTGGACTGCCGGCTTCAGTATGCGACCGACCTCTTCGACCAGGACACAGCGGAGCGGTTCATCAGGCATCTGCGGCGGCTGTGGGAGGTTGTCGCCGCCAGACCGGATGCCAGTGTCGGGAGCATCGACCTGGCAGACCTGGAGGAGCGGGCCGTGCTCTCCACACTCGGCACGGGCCCCACGCGCCCGGTCGATCCCCGCGCGCTCCCCGCCAGGCTGTCCGAGACCGCGCGCAGTCGGCCAGACGCCGTTGCGGTGAAGGCATCCGACGGCACCTACACCTACGCGCAGCTCATCGAGCGAGCGGAGGCGATCGGTGCGGCGTTGACGGCCCGTGGGCTGCGGCCGGGCGATCTGGTCGGCGTAGCCCTTCCGCGTGGCCGCGACCTGCCGGCAGGTCTGCTCGGCGTCTGGGCTGCGGGAGGAACGTACGTACCCCTTGACCCCGCGTACCCCAGAGCCCGGCTGGAGCACATGACGCAGGACGCGGGCATCAAGGTCCTGCTGAGCACGTGCGAGCTCGCGGACCGCATCCCCGTGCCCGCAGATACTGAAGTGCTGGTGCTGGACGGACCTGCTGTCCCGCTTCCAGCCGAGAAGCCGGCCCCCGTGACATGCGGCGATCACCTGGCCTACGTGATGTACACCTCCGGCTCGACCGGCCGCCCCAAGGGAGTGATGGTCAGCCATAAGAGCCTCGGGAACCTTCTGGACGACTTCATGTCCGAGTCCGGGTTCGGCACGCGTGACCGGATGCTCGCACTGACATCCTTGTCCTTCGACATCGCAGGGCTGGAACTCTGGCTCCCGCTGCTGGCCGGAGGAACACTGGTGATCGGGCCGCCAGGTGTCGGCGGCGACCCGGAGCGGCTCCACAGACTTCTCTCGGACGAGAAAGTCACAGTGGTGCAGGCCACTCCAGCGACCTGGAAGCTCTACGCGTCGTCCCACCGCGTCGCGCCGCCTGCGCTCCGGCAGATATGGAGTGGTGGCGAGCACTTGCCGCACTCGCTCGCCCGGGCGCTGACCGCGATGGGGCCTGAAGTGCACAACCTCTATGGACCGACGGAGACCACCATATGGTCGACGCGTGCAGTGCTGCGGCGGCTCGACAGCGTCACCGGAATCGGGCGGCCCATTTCCAACACTCGCCTGTTCGTCGTCAATGCCGATGGCCGGCCGGTTCCCATGGGGATACCTGGAGAGTTGTGCATCGGCGGTGCGGGGCTGGCGCTGGGCTACCTCGGCCGCCCCGATCTGACCGCACAGCGGTTCGTCGATATCGAAGGGCTGCCCGTCTACCGCACCGGAGACCTCGTCAGGTGGCGGTCCGACGGGAATCTGGAGTATCTCGGGCGTCTCGACGACCAGGTGAAGATCCGTGGGCACCGAGTGGAACCCGGGGAAGTCGACGCGATGGCCCGAGCCTGCCCTGACGTCCGGGACGCCAGCACGCTGGCCGTGACGACCTCCGCAGGAGAGGAGCAGCTGGTCACCTTCGTGACGCCGGAGAAGGGCGCGGATCAAGCCGATAACACCACAGAAGACTGGCGTGTCATCTGGGAGAACACCTATGCCGAAGGCGAACCCGCCGCAGAAGATGACTTCGATCTGAAGGGCTGGCAGAGCAGCTACTCCAAACAGCCACTGCCGGAGGCGGAGATGCGGGACTGGGTGACGCAGACCGTTGACAGAATCGCCGGGACGGGCGCTCGCACCTTCGCGGAGATCGGCTGCGGCACCGGATTGCTGCTGCTGCGCCTGGCTCCTGCGGCCGACCGCTATCTGGGTATCGACTTCTCCGCAGAGGCCATTGGTCATGTGAGGAGCGCGGTCGCCCGGCGAGGGCTCAGCAGCCAGGTGCGGTTGGCCACGGCAGCCGCCCAGCAGATCGGGGACGTCGCCGACGGGGAGCTCTTCGACTGCGTAGTGATCAACTCTGTTGCCCAGTACTTCCCTGGCCGGGACTATCTCACGGAAGTCTTGACCGAAGCGAGCAAGATCGTTGTTCCTGGCGGACATATCTACGTCGGCGACCTGCGGAGCCTGAAACTCGCGGAGGCGTTCCATATCAGTGTGCTGGAAATGGATGACCGACTGGGGACCGAGGAACTGCGTGCCCTCGCTGCACGGCACGCACTGGAGGACGATGAACTCCTCATCGACCCCGGGTACTTCGCAGAGCTTCAGGACGCGCTTCCGGCGGTGACCGGGATCCAGGGATGGCTCAAGGCCCCCGGATACGACAACGAGATGACGCGTTTCCGCTACGACGTCCTGCTGAAGATCGGTGGGGAGGTACCGGATCGGCCGCAGCCCTGTGAGTACCTCGGCTGGGAGGAGGTCTCCGACCTTGAGGGCCTGGACAGACTGCTCGGCGCGTCGAGTTCCGCCGCGGTCGTCGTCGACGGCATTCCGAATGCCCGCGTCGCACGCTTCGCCCACCTAGCGTCGGGTGATGAGATGCCCCCCTTCGTGTGCTTGCCGGAGGAACTCGACGAAGTGGCAGCTCGGCACGGCTGGGACACTCGGCATGCCTGGTCCTCTCGCTTCCCGCGGCAAGGACGCATACGGACGACCTTCACTCACCGCAGCCGGTGGAGCGGACACTTCATTCACGAGCGGCCGACGATCGACGGGCCGACGAGCAACGACCCTGGGCAGGGAGCTCGGCTGCAGGTGCTGAAACACAGCGCACGAGCCTTCCTTCGGCAGAACCTGCCCGCATACATGGTGCCGAACCGGGTGCTGACCCTGCCGGAATTTCCGCTGACCCCGAACGGGAAGACCGACCGGAACGCCTTGAAGGCCATCGCTCGACAGCAGGTATCCAGTACGGATCACGTCCTTCCGAGTGGACCTGTTCAAAATCTTCTGCACGAGATCTGGTGTGAAGTGCTGAACGTCTCTCGAGTCAGCGTCGTGGAGAACATCTTCGACGCCGGCACCACATCCCTGCTGGTGGTGCGTATACGCCAGGAACTCCGTGATCGGCATGGCATCGACATCCCGCTGACTTCCTTCTTCGCCTGTCCGACGATCTCGTCACTCGCTCAAACTCTCGACCCGGGAATGGAACGTCACCATTCCGACGGTCGGCCTGCAAGCCCTCGTGCGCAAAATGCCACAGCCGCGCGTCGTCGGCAGCGCCGCCGGCAGTGAGAGCGCGCAGCAGGCGAGTGCGGATCGCCCCGCGGTAGACAGCCGGCACAGTGCCGTGGCGGGTGCCACGGCGGGCGATGGCCCGCCCGATGCCGCGCTCGCGGACCTGGTCGCGGTAGCTGCCGTGGTCGTAGCCGCGGTCGGTGAACAGCACGTCCGGCTTGCGGCACGGACGGCCCATTCGGCCGCGGGCGGGCGCCGCTGCCACACGCCTCCAGCGCTCATTCTCTTCCCTCGTTGAAGCGCTTCGACACTGATCGACAGTTGAGGCTCGTATCGCTCAACTTGCGTGGTGAGACTGGGCGGTTAAGCCTGCAATGTCCCCCTTGACAAGCCTGAACCTCGGTGTGAATCTGGCTCCGCTTCACTATTCAAGCGCTTGCGAGCCCGGGGAACGTGGCCGTTGGAGGGCTGGTGGTCGACGGCTCGCGGTGACCAGGAGTTCGAGCGGCGGAAGGTGCGGGCCTGTCGGTACGGAGGTCGAACGCTCTGCTCTGAATGACACCCGAAAGTCGGACGATGCATGGAGAGAGCCCAGGGGGTAGCAATGCGTAAGACGGTCAGTCCGGCAGGCCGAAGCGCGCGGCATATGGCAGCGGGAGCCGCGCGACAGCCGCGAGGCTCAGGTGTTCAGCTGTACAAGTCCGGCTTGCTGTTCACGGCCAAGCAGAGCTTCAGAACCTGGGAAGAGCTCGGTACCGAACTGTTCTCTTTTGCCGACTCCTCCACCTGGTGGATCGCCGATTGGCTGGTCTACGGAGAGTCCGTATTCCAGGACCGCTACGAGGAAGCCATCAAGCGGACCTCGCTCAGTTACCAGACTCTGCGCAACTACAGCTGGGTTGCGCGTGCGTTTCCGTTGTCCCGCAGGCGTCAAGGTCTGAGCTTCAGCCACCACCTCGAAGTTGTGGCACTGGAGGAACCGGAGCAGGACTACTGGCTGCGGAAGGCGGAAGAACTGGGCTGGAGCAGAAACAAGCTGCGCCGGGAAGTTCGCAGCAGTCTGCTCATGCGGCAGAGCGAGCTGACGCAGTCCGGTGCCGGGGGTGACGAGGAGTCAGGTGCCGTCGCCCGCACAGCGGCCGGGTCGACGTCGACGCTGCTCCGGCGTGACGCCACCTCCACGGCCGAAGCCCGCTCGCTGATACTTCAGTTCTCAGCCGATGAGCTGGCAGGTATGGGGAGGGCCGCCAGGAGGGACAGCGAGTCGGTCGAGGCCTGGGTGGCGAAGGTCGTACGGCGCGCCATCGACTGTTCCTGAGGCTCTGACCCACGGTCGGGGCGCGGGGGAAGTACTGCGGAGAAGCCCATGGGTGTTCTCCGGGGCGCTGTGGCCGGCCACCGCAGATCCGTTCTCGGTCCGCTCGACCAGCGGACCGATCGTCGACCGGTGGGTGTCCGATGCCTCAAGACGCGGAGCCGGATCCATCTGTGTGCGCGCCACCGACGTGGACCGCGAAAAGGCGCGCATCGAAATAGTGGTCATCTGGTGACTGCACCACGGGGCCGAAGGGCACCCACGGCGCTCGCCCTTCGACGACGGGGACGAGAGCCCGCCCCACCAGGCAGATGACGGCCGCTCGCGGGACGCGTCTGATGGAGCGCTCGATATTTTCCAGCACCCGTTCTGTCACAGTCGAACTGAAGGGCTCATAGAAGTAGAATACGCCCGAATCGTCCGGGATTTCGAATTCTTCGGCGCTCTGGTGGCGTATTTCGATATCGTTGCACCTCTTCGAAGCGGAGTCATACTGCATCACATTTTGTGTGGCAATATTGCAGAGGTGCCCGGAAAGCTCGACTCCGATGATTTTCTTGAATGGAAATTCGGAAGCCACCAGAAGCGCACGGCCCTTGCCGGAGCCGAAATCGATGAACGTCACCTCCTCGTAGTCGACGGGAACCTGTGATATCACCGCCCTCAGGGTTCCGGTGGGCGAGGGGGAGTATCGGTAGTTGTTGAGCAGGTCGAAATTGTCGGTCTTGCCGGCGTCCCAGCTTTCGAAGGGAGTGCTTGTTTCCACTCCGAAAGAAGTGTCGAATTTGTCGATCTGGTCGATCTCGGCAACCTTGGCGTCGAATGCTTCCTTGGTTTTCAGGTAATCGAGGAAGTTCTGCTGCTTATCTTTGTCGGTCACTACACCCTCCTGCTGTCCACGCCCGGAGCCAGGTAAGGCGAGTATGGACCCGAACCGACGGCATGAACACGCTTCATCACTGTCTCGCCGGCGGGACAAGCCCGGCATGCCGCTCCATGCGTGATGGTGTCAAGTTGTAGCCTCCGCTGCCGGTTCGCGCTTAGATATGTCCGCTCTGCTGGAGCGATTTCATACCTCGAACACGGCGTGCAAATTTTCAGATGTGGATGGTGGCGGTTTCCCGTCGGGCACCCTTGACGGCAGTGCCGCGGTCGTGCTCCGGAGATGGAAGCAAGAACATGACAAATGGGGGGAGGCGCGATGGACTGGCTGTTGTCGCAACTTCGGGGTCGATCTGACGCTGAGGCCATGGTCGGGCACGGCGGTAGTGTCACGTACGCCGAACTCGCGGAGCGGACCGCCTGCTGGCTGGCCGAGCTGACCCGGCTCGGAGTAGCGGCAGGCGAGAGTGTGGCAGTCGTCGGGAACGCCTCACCGAACATGGTCGCGCTCTTCGTGGCACTCGCCGTCCGAGGCGCTGTCGTGGTCCCCCTCGCCCCCGCCGATCCGCCGAGGGAGCAGCGGGAGCGCCGGATCGCGGCTGCGCATGCGACCCGTGTCGTCGAGTTCAGCGGTCCTGATGAGTGGACGGTTCGGACCGTGGCGACACCGGACGCGCCAACGCCACGCCTGCTGGCCGAGCTCGCCGCCAGCGGAGAGGCTGGGCTGCTGCTGTTCTCCTCAGGCTCGACGGGCGAGAGCAAGGCTGTCCTGCTCTCGGTTCCGCGGTTGCTCGACGGCTTCCGTGCGTCGTCGCGCCCTCGGCGGACGCTGCAGTTCATGGCGCTCGACCACATCGGTGGAGTCAATACGTTGTTCCGCTCGCTCGTCGGGGGCGGCACGGTGGTCACCGAGCCGCGACGCACCCCTCGGCATGCGTGTGAGGCCATCCACCGTCATGGCGTGCAGGTTCTACCGACCACGCCGACCTTCCTCAACATGGTGTTGCTTTCCGGCGCTTACCGGCATTACGACCTGTCCTCGCTCGAGCTGATCACCTACGGCACGGAGCCCATGCGCGAGATCACCCTCGCGCACGCGGCCAGGGTGTTCCCTCATGTGCAGTTCAAGCAGACCTACGGACTCACCGAGACCGGCATCCTGCCCACGCGATCGATCTCGTCGAACTCGTTGCGGATGGACGTCGGAGGGCGGGGATTCCGGACGAAGGTGCGTGACGGGGTGCTCTGGATCAAATCGCCGAGCGCCATGCTCGGGTATCTCAACGCGCCCAGTCCGTTCGACGAGGAAGGGTGGCTCAACACCGGAGACGCGGTCGACGTGGCCGAGGACGGGACTCTCCGCGTCCTCGGGCGGCTGTCGACGCTGATCAATGTAGGGGGAGAGAAGGTGTCTCCGGCCGAGGTCGAGGATGTGCTGCTCCGGGCCGGCAATGTCGCCGACGTCATCGTGACCGGACGGTCGAACGCCGTCACCGGGCAGATCGTCACGGCCACGGTCGAGCTGGTCGAGCCGGAGGAGAAGAGGGCACTGAACCGACGGCTGCGCCAGTTCTGTGCCGAACACCTACCGCCTCACAAGGTTCCGGCCGTCATCACCGTCTCGGACGCTCCGTTGCACGGCGAGCGGTTCAAGCGCATGGGGGGTGCCGTGTGAACCGCGCCGTGGATCAGCGTCCGGTGGCGGTCGTCAGCGGAGGCAGCCGAGGTCTGGGACTGGCTCTGGTGGCCGACTTCCTGGAGCGCGGTTACCGCGTGGAGACCTTCAGCCGGACCGAGTCCGCCGAACTCACCGCGCTTCGTGAAGCGACCGCTCCCGACACGCTGTTCTGGTCCTCGGTCGACGGAACGAACGCCGAGGCGGTCGAAGAGTTCGCCCGTGCAGCCGTGCGTCGCCACCGGCGCGTCGACGTGCTGGTGAACAACGCGGCGACCGGGCTCGAGGGCCTGCTGACCCTGACCGCCCCTGCGGCCATCGACACGGCACTGCAGACCAACGTGACACTGCCGGTTCTGCTCACCCGGGCCTGTCTCAAGCCCATGCTGGCCCGCCGGACCGGTGTGGTGATCAATCTGTCCTCCATCAACGCGTTGCGCGGACAGACCGGCGTCGCCGTGTACGGGGCGGCGAAAGCGGCACTCGACGGGCTTACTCGAGGTCTTGCCCGTGAAGTCGGCCCTGCCGGGGTCCGGGTGATCAGTGTCGCTCCCGGATATTTCGACAGCGAGATGACCGCGGGCATCAGCGAGGCCCAACGCCGCCGCATCGAGCGCCGGACACCGTTGGGCCGACTCGGGTCCATTGAGGACGTGCTCGGCGTGATCAGGTTTCTCACCTCGCCCGGGGCGAGTTTCATCACCGGCCAGACCATCACCGTCGACGGTGGCTACACCTGCTGAACCCTGCTACTGGCCGGGTGGTGCACAGGAACGGAGTGAGATTTCGATGAACAAGCGGGACACGGTCAAGGCCGCACTGCTCGAGATCGTGAACGAGGTGGCCGGCCCGGTCGAGCACCTGGACGAGGACCAGCTCCTCGTCGATCAGCTCGGTCTGGAATCGCTGCACCTCGCGCGGCTCGTCGCCGTACTGGAGATGGAGCTGGACACCGACCCGTTCTCCGACACATTGCCCATCACCAGTGTGCGCACGGTCGGTGACCTGCTGCAGGCGTACGACCCGGTCGTCCTGCCTCGCCTCGGTGCCGGCGAGCCGTCATGACACAGCACGGACCGGACGGGCAACCGATCGCCATCGTGGGCATGGCCGCCCGCTTCCCCGGAGCCACGGACGTGGACCAGTTCTGGGACGCGATCGTGGCCGGACGCGAGGCGATACGCGACCTCGGTGACGAGGAGTTGCTCCGCGGTGGTGCGAACCCGGAGTGGCTGAAGAACCCTGATTACGTGAAGGCGACCGCCTCGATCGACGACGTCGACCTCTTCGACGCGGCCTTCTTCGACATCTCCGGCCGCGAGGCCGCCGTCATGGACCCCCAGCAGCGGATCTTCCTGGAGACCTGCTGGCATGCTCTCGAGAACGCGGGTCTGCGCACATCGGCCGGGACCGGGACGCCGGTCGGTGTCTTCGCCGGCAACGGCGGTGTTCTCACCAGTTACCTTCCCGAGGTATTGAACAACGCCGGGCCACTGGAAGATCCCACGGCCTCCCTCGAGCAGCTCGGGACCGACAAGGATTTTCTCGCCACCCGGGTGTCGTACAAGTTCCATCTGACCGGGCCCAGTCTGACGGTGCAGACCGCTTGCTCCACTTCGCTGGTCGCGGTGCACCTCGCCGTCCAGAGCCTGTTGCGCGGCGAGTGCGACGCCGCACTGGCCGGCGGCGTGAACATCAGGCTCCCCCAGGCCGCCGGGTACTGGCACCGCCGGGGCGGCATCCTGTCGCCGGACGGGCGCTGCCGCCCGTTCGACGTCAGTTCGCAGGGGACGATCTTCGGCAGCGGCGTGGGCGCCGTCGTCCTCAAACCCCTGGCCGACGCGCTGCGAGACGGTGACACCGTCTACGCCACCATCCTCGGAACCGCTGTCAACAACGACGGTGGCGGCAAGTCGAGCTACGGCGCCGCGAGCCTGTCCGGCCAGCTGGCCGCGATGCGTCAGGCGCTCCAGGTATCCGGAGTCGATCCCGCCACGATCGGCTACGTCGAGGCGCACGGAACCGGGGTACCGCTCGGTGATCCCACCGAGATCGGCGCGCTCAAGCAGATCTTCGGACGAGCCGACCCCTGCGCCATCGGGTCGGTGAAGGCGCTGATCGGGCACATGGAGGCGGCGTCGGGCATAGCAGGCCTGATCAAGGCTGCTCTGTCCCTGCATCGGGGACAGATCCCGCCCAGCCCGTATTTCACGGCACCGAGTCCTCGCCTGAAGCTGGACGACACGGGCTTGTTCGTCAACACGGCGCCGCTGCCCTGGCCCGGATCTCCCCGCCGGGCCGCGGTCAACTCCCTCGGCATCGGCGGCACCAATGCCTTCGCCGTGCTGGAACAGGCACCGGAACTCACGCGGCCGGACCGGCGTCCGGGGTACGAGCTCGTCACGATCAGTGCCAAGACCGCGGACGCGTTGCGGGAACTGGCGGACCGGTGGGCGAACCGCCTGCGCGAGCCGGACGCGGTCCTGAGAGATCTGGCCTACACCAGTCAGGTCGGTCGCCGCGCGCTGCGACACCGGCTCAGCGTCATCGCCGACACCGGCAACGCGGCAGCCGAGCGCGTCGAAGCGTGGCTGAGGGAGGGGACCGGGGCAGCGGACGAGGGGGAGTCCGCGCGGGCCAAGCCGAGGGTCGGGTTCCTCTTTCCCGGTCAGAGCTCCGAGTACGCCGGGATGGCCGTCGAACTCCACCGTGCGCATCCGCTGTTCCGCGCCGCACTGGACCGGCACGCGGAAACCTTCCGCCGCCTCACCGGAGTCGGCCCCCTCGAGGTGTTCGCCGACCCTACGGCGCAGCTGCGGGCGGAACTGCTTCAGCCGGCGGTTTTCCTCCTGCAAGTCACGCTGGCGGAATTCTGGGCCTCGTGTGGGGTGCGGCCGGACGCAGTGGTCGGTCACAGCCTCGGCGAGTACGCGGCCGCCTGCGTGGCCGGCGTGTTCAGCGTGGAAGAGGGACTGGAGCTGGTCTGCGCGCGCGGCCGTGCCTTCGCGGCTGTTCCTGGCAGCGGCCGGATGGTCGCCGTCGGCTGCACCGACGGGGCCGAGCTGGAACGGCTGGTCAGGGCCAAGGGCGGTTCGGCGGCGATCGCCGCGTACAACGCGCCGGAACGGTTCACGGTCTCCGGATCGGACACCGAGACAGGCGAGTTGGAAGGCGAGTTCCGACAGCGGGGCTGGGTCACCGTCCCTCTGGAGACGACGCACGCCTTCCACTCACCGTTGGTCGCTCCGGCTGTCCCCGCACTCGTCCAGGCCGCAGGCCGGATCACCCATCGGCAGCCCGTCCTGCCGATGGCACTGAACCTCACCGGCACATGGGCGGGCCGTGCGGAGATCGGTGCGGAGTACTGGGGACGGCAGCTCACTTCACCGGTCAGGTTCACGCCCGGCATCCGCGAACTCCTCAGCGGGGGATGCACGGTCTTCCTCGAAATCGGCCCAGGCCGGACGCTTACCACCGCCGGCCGTACTCAGTCCGACGGTGATGTGGTCTGGCTGCCCGGGCTTGAGCCCAGGACCCCGGATCCCGTCACGGTGCTCGCCCGCCTGGCGCGTTTGGACAGGGCAGGAATACCGGTCGACTGGGCGGAGTACTACGCGCCCCTGCAAGCGGTCAGGGCTTCCGCTCCTCTCTATCCCTTCGCACGGGCCCGGCACTGGACCGCACCGGCGCCTTCCGGCGCAGAGCCGCCCGCGCGACCGGCCGGAGACCTGCCCGAGCTGAACCGACTCGCGCTGCCGCAGTCCACGCAGCGGCGCTACGAGACCACAGTGGCCGCGAGGGCTCCGCGTGCGCTCGCCGATCACGAGATCTCTGGCCGCCTCGTCGTGCCCGGGGCATACCACACCGCCTGCCTGATGGAGGCCGTGGCCGCCGACTCCGCTGCGGTTGTCGAGGATCTGGTCTTCCCGCGAGCGCTGGAGGTCGACGAGGCGCGACACCGGCTCCAGCTCGTGCTCACTCCGGCCGGGGACCACAGGTTTGTCGCACAGTCGCTCAGTCTGGCGCATGCGGACGATCCACTGGCCGACGAGTCCTGGCAGGTGCACGCGGAGGGACGGATCCAGCGCACTGACGCCCCCGCGCAGCCACTGGAGCCGTCTGTCTACCGCGCAGGCCGGCCGGTTTCCCCGGCTGATCTCTACCCGCTGTTCGAGGCGGCGGGCTTCCGGTTCGGCCCGGCGTTCCAGTGGATCGAAGAGCTGCGGCTGGACGGCGAGGACAGCTCCGGCGACCTCAGCCTCGCGGCAGACTCGCCTCGGGAGCGCACCATGGCACTGCTCGACTCCTGCGTTCAGCTGGCCATCGCGGCACGGATCGTCCGTGCTGCCCCCGAGGACGGCGTGCTGCTGCCGTTCCGGATCGAGCGGGCCGTGTTCCACCCGTCCCGCAACGCTGCGGAATCAGGAGTCGCGCGCATCCGGCACCGCGAGGCCGATGCCTCGGGAGCACTTGCCGATGTATCCCTGACCGACCACGAGGGCAACCCGCTGCTCGAGCTGTTCGGCCTCCAGCTGAGAGCGGTCTCCTTCCGTTCGCCCGAGGCCGAGATCCACACGGACCAATGGGAGTTGGCCGAGGCGGCCGGTGACACGTCGCCCACCCCCGGAACCTGGATCGTGCTCGCCGACCTTCAGGGGCACTGGCGTCCCGCGGTCACCGCACTGGAGGCAAGCGGCAACCGGTGTGTGATCGCCGAGATGGGCACGGCCTTCACCCGCCTCGGCGATCACCGATACGCGCTGGACCCCGCCGACGCGGAACACCTGGCGCAACTGTTCCGCGACACCGGGCCGGCGAGCGTACTGCACTGCCTCGGCCTGGACGCACAGCAGACACGGACCGCCTGTGGCAGCGTGCCCGCACTCGTGCAGGCCACCGAGCGCGCGGACTGGACGCCCGATTCCGTAGTACTGCTGACCCGCGGAGCGGTGGCCGTGCACGAGCCCGGGGAGGTCAGCGACCCTTACGGGGCGATGCTGTGGGGCCTTGGCCGGAGCGCGGCGATCGAAGCACCTCAGCTGAACCTGCGGTTGCTCGACGCGGACCCACGCGACCTCACCGGCGCGCCGAATGTCCCGCCCGCATGGCCCGGCGCTGAAGCCGCGATCCGCGACGGACGGCTCTACCGGCCCACGCTGCACCGCGAGTCGGCGCTGCCGACACGCCCTGGCCGGCTCGCCGCCCACGGGTGCTACCTGATCACTGGGGGGACCGGAGCGCTCGGTCTGCGTACCGCCGCGTGGCTGGCCGGGCGCGGGGTGCGTCACATCGTGCTCGCATCGCGGCGTGCACATGAGGTACAGATCGAGCAACAGATCCGCGAGCTGGAGCAGTCAGGGGCGAAGATCACCCTGGCCGGCCTGGATGTCACGGACGAGGCCGCGGTCAACCAGCTCGTCGAGCGTGTGCACCGGGAGCCGGGCGGCCTCACGGGGATCGTCCACGCGGCCGGTGTGCTCGATGACGCGGTGCTGTCGCAGCTGAGCTGGGACCGCTTCCGGTCGGTAGTGGACCCGAAGGTCGCCGGTGGTTGGCACCTGCACCGCGCCACTCTGGATCTCGACCTTGAGCACTTCATCCTCTTCTCCTCCACGGCTGCTCTGCTCGGTGCGCCTGGGCAGGCCCATTACGCGGCTGCCAACGCTTTCCTCGACGGACTCGCCCACTACCGGCGCGGGTTGGGACTCCCCGCCCTCAGTGTCGGCTGGGGGCCGTGGCAGGCGGGTATGGCGGCGCAACTGAGTGAGCGCCTGCAGACCCGGCTCGTGGAAGGCGGGTTCACCCCGCTGGAAGCCGATCCGGCGTTCGCCGCACTCGACCGGCTCCTGGCCGGCCCCGGTGGTCACTACGGTGTCTTCTCCGTGGACTGGTCCCGCTACCTGAACCGGTTTCCCACCGGGCGAGCAGTCGTCATGGGCGAGGGAATGCCTGCCGGGGACGGGGCAGAGGCGGGCAGGCGGCTGCGGCGGGACTGGCTCGGCGCCACACCGGAACGACGCCGAGAGCTGGTGCTCGCATACCTACGCTCCACGCTGGCTGCGCGACTCGGCATGTCCGAGGCCGCCGTCGACGAGGACCTCCTGCTCCACCAAGCCGGGCTCGATTCGCTGGTGGCGGTCGAAGTACGCGGCCAGATCTTCCGCGACCTGGACGTCGACCTGCCGCTCACAGGTCTCCTCCAAGGCAAGGCCCTGCGCCTGCTCGTCGATGAGCTGGCGGAACGCCTGACGCTCGACGCCCCGGTCCAAGCTGCCGTGCCCACTGCCGTGCCGACCGTCGTGGAGCCCTTCTCACCAGAGGAGGCGGAACGCCTCCTGGCCAACCTCGACTCGCTGACTGAGGACCAGATCCAGGCACTGCTGCCCTGGCTGGCCGATCAGGACGGACCCTCATGACCGACGACATCCAGAACTGGGGCATACGGAAGAGGCTGGAGGCAACACTCCGGTCGCGCGCCAGTCAGGCGCGGACCGAATATCCTCTCTCGTACGCCCAGCGCCCGCTTGTGCTGCTGCATCGGATGAATCCGGACAGCGCGTCCTACAACGTCGGGTTCACCGCCCGGTTCACCGGCGGATTCGACTCCGCCACGTTCGGCAGCGCGGTCGCGTCCCTGGTCGGGCGGCACGCGGCCCTGCGCACCACCTTCAGCGGCACCGACCTCCAGACAGTGCACGGTTGGCTCGAACCCGATGTCGCCGAACTGGACGCCCGCCAGTGGAACCAGCGGCAGATCGAGGACGCGATACGCCGTGCCTATCTCGCTCCGTTCGACCTGTCGGCCGGACCACTGGTCCGGGTGCGGACGTATGCGGTGGCACCAGGAGAGGCCGTGGTGCTGCTGGCTGTGCACCATGTGGTGTGCGACTTCTGGTCACTCGGCGTCATGGTGGCGGAACTCGAGCAGCTCTACCTGGCGGAGGCGGAACGGAGGCCCTCCCAACTGCCCGGAGGCAATGTCCCCTACAGCGATTTCGTCGCCTCTCAGCAGGAGCTGATCCAAGGGGAGAAGGGCAGCAGAGCGCGTGCCTATTGGCATGCTCAGCTCGCCGGCCGGCTCGAGCCGGCCGAATGGCCCCCCTGCGCACTCGGCCCGGATACCGACGGGGGCGGATCGATCGTGTTCCCCATCGCGCCAGAGCTCGTCGACGGGGTGCGCGCGCTGGCCAAGGAGGAAGAGGCCACACCTTACGGCGTCTTGCTGACCGTCTTTCAGGTCCTCATCGGCCGCTACACCGGGCGGCACGACGTCCTGGTGGGGTCTCCCTTCGCCGGCCGGACCAGTCCGGCGATGGCCGAGTGCGTCGGCAACTTCGTCAACCCCGTCGTGCTGCGCGCCGATCTGAGCGACGCGGTGGCGTTCCGGGAGCAGCTGGACCGTACTCGCCGTACCGTCATCGACGCGCTCGAGCACCAGGACTACCCGTTCGAGTTGCTTGTCGGCGAGCTGGCGCCGCGTCGGGTGGACGACCGTAACCCGATCTTCCAGACGATGTTCAGCTACCAGAAACCCAGCCGGTACCCGGCGCTGGCCGGTCTCTACGTGGCTGACGACGGCGCGGCCCCCGTCGGCTGGGCGGGGCTGACCGCGGTGCCGTTCCGGCTGGACCAGCAGGACGACCAGCTCGAGCTCGTACTCGAGGTCGTGCACGACGGCGACCGGCTCGTCGGGCTGCTCAAGTACCGCAAGTCCGTCTTCTCGGCTCAGGCGGCTCGTCAGGTAGCCGAGAACTATCTGGCACTGCTGCGAGCCGCGCTGGCAGACCCTGGCCGCAGTGTGGCGGAACTCCCGATGGCGTCCGACGTCACCCCCGGCACCAGCCGGCGCACGGCCACGGTCCGTGAGTCCGCCGGCGCGGCCCCTGGGAGCGGCACCGCGCTGCGGGGTATCGAGCAGCGGATCACGGCCATCTGGCGGCAGGTGCTCGGGCGCGAGCGGATCGGGCGGGACGACAACTTCTTCGACCTCGGTGGCAACTCCATGCTGCTGGTGCAGGTGCACGAGATGCTCGCCGACGAAACCGCGGGCACTCCGCTGAAGATCAACGAATTGTTCCGCTACCCGACCGTGGCCAGTCTGGCCCGACGCCTCGGCCGGACCGCCGCTGGGGCCGGTCCGGCCCCTGACCGAGGCCGGGCGTCGAGCAGGCGGGCACAGCTGGCGGGCGGAACGGCCCGCAGCGCACGCCTGCGCGCACGAGAACGTCGCCAGCTGGACACCGACAGGGGCAACGATGACTGACGGGAGCGTGGGCGGTCCGGCGGTTCGGCCGAATGACGTGGCCGTGATCGGCATGTGCGGCCGGTTCCCCGGCGCCGGGAGTGTGGCTCAGTTCTGGAACCGGCTGCGTGCCGGAGACGACATGCTGACCACGTTCACGGACGCCGAACTCGCGGCCGCCGGGGTGCCGGAGCAGGTGTTGCGCGACCCCGGCTACGTCAAGCGAGCCGCATCCCTGCCGGACGCGTACGACTTCGACCACGAGTTCTTCGGCTTCACCAAGCGCGAGGCGAAGCTGCTCGATCCGCAGCAACGCATACTGCTCGAGGTCGCGTGGGAGCTGCTCGAGACCATCGGCTACTCCGGGGGAACGGACGCCCAGGGCATCGGTGTGTTCGCAGGTGCGTCGATGAACACGTATCTGACCAATGTCGTGGCTCGTTCCTGTGACCCGCTGGGCTACGACGGAACCGAGCTCATGATCGCCAACGACAAGGACTACCTGACCACCAGGATCTCGTACAAACTGGGCCTCACCGGGCCGAGCGTCAACGTGCAGACCGCCTGTTCGACGTCACTGGTCGCGGTGCATGTGGCCGTGCAGAGCCTTCTCACCGGTGAATGTGACATCGCCCTTGCAGGGGGAGTGTCGGTCATCGCCAACGACTATCCCGGCTACGTCTTCAGCGAAGGAATGATCCTCTCCCCGGACGGGCGGTGCCGACCGTTCGATGCCGACGGAGCAGGGACGACATTCGGTGACGGGGTGGGTCTCGTCGCTTTGAAGCGGCTGACCGAGGCGATCGAGGACGGCGATCAGATCCTCGCGGTGGTGAAGGGCTCGGCGATCAACAACGACGGCTCCGACAAGATCGGATACACCGCCCCGAGCATCGGCGGGCAACGGGCCGTGATCGCCGAAGCGCAGGCGGTGGCCGAGGTGGACGCCGGCACCATCACCTACGTCGAAGCCCACGGCACCGCCACAGCCCTGGGCGACCCCATCGAGTTCGCCGCGTTGAGCGAGGCCTTCGCCGACGGAGGTGCCCGGCCGGGCCAGTGCGCCTTGGGCTCGGTAAAGGCGAACATCGGGCACGTCGCCGCCGCGGCGGGAATCGCCGGCTTCATCAAGGCGGTGCTGGCGCTGCGGCACCGGGAGATCCCTGGGCACCCGGCGTTCACCCGGCCCAACCCCCAGATCGACCTGGTGGGCAGCCCCTTCTACATCAACACCCTGCCGATGGCCTGGCCGGCGGGTGAAACCCCCCGTCGGGCCGGGGTGAGTTCGTTCGGCATCGGTGGCACCAACGCCCATGTGGTCCTCGAGGAGGCTCCTCCCCCTGCCGATCGGCCGGCGAGGCCCGGCGGCCCGCAGACACTTGCCGTGAGTGCCCACAGCGACGTGGCGCTGCGCGAGCTGGCCCGTCAGTTGGCCGACGCGCTGGAGGAGCCGGACGCGCCCGACCTCGTGGACGTGGCTTTCACACTGCGGCAGGGCCGGCGCGGCTCTTCGCACCGCTACGCCGTCACCGCGGCAGACCGCGCCGGCGCCGCGGCCGGATTGCGTGCGCTCACCGACGGCAGGAGCACCGGCGTACGGGTGGCGGAGACCACCCCGACCGTATCGTTCCTGTTCGGCGACGTCCCGGCCGAGGAATTCAGTGTGCTGTCCGCACGGCTGTCCGCGGTCGCCGACCTGGCGGAGCGGTCCACCGGGTGTGCCGTCGCGAGCGCGGACGACCCGTCGGCGGCTCTGCTGACCGCGAGCCGGGTGCTCGCGACGCTGTGGACGGAGTCCGGCGTTCGGCCGGCGGCGGTCGGGGGAGCCGGGGTGGGCGAACTCCTCGCAGCGTGCTTCGCCGGGGTCTTCGAACCGTCTGACGCGCTGGCACTGCTGTCCTGGCGAGCAGGAACGGCCGCGCACGTCCCCGAGGTGCGCCCGAGAGTTCCGGACCTTCCCATCCTGTCGGCCGTCGTGGGCGGCGAACTGCCGCAGACGCGGGTGCTCGACCCGCTGCACTGGACCCGGGACATATGGGAGGGCGACCGGCTGGCCGAGGCGTTCTCCGGCCGGGCAGCGCAGGGTGCGGCCGTGGTGGCCATAGGAAACCCCGCAGTGCTCCCGGCAGGCTCCGGCCTCGACGACGAACAAGGCCTGCCACCCCTGGAACGGCTGCTGACCGCCGCGGGACGGCTGTGGACCGAGGGCGTGCCGGTGGACTGGTCTGCCTGGTACGGAGGGCCTCAGTACCGCGTCCCCCTGCCGGTGCACCCGCTGGAGCGCACCTTCCTCCGTCTCGAACCGCCATCTGCCTCCGTCCAGGAAGAGCAGGGCCGCGGGCAGAACCCCTCCGAGTGGCTGTACACACCGTCGTGGCAGCGCCTCGGCCCAGGGGCGGGCGGGTACCCGGAGAGCGCCTTGCCCATCGGCCCATGGCTGTTGTTCGGGGATTCCGGCGGGGTCGGCGACTCGCTGGCGGACTCTCTGCGCGAACAGGGCGCCGAGGTGGTGCTGGTACGTCAGGGCGGTGCTTTCAGCCGAGCCGACGCCACTTCCTTCATCGTCGATCCCATGGATTCCGGCGACTACGAGAGGTTGTTCGATGCGCTGGCCACGGACGGGCTGGCTCCTGAGCGGGTAATACACCTCTGGTCCCTTGACATCGCTCCAGGGCACCTTGCGACCGACAGCCTGGATCACGCCTGCGGCATCGGGCTGTTCTCCGTTCTCGACGTCGCCAGGCAACTCGGCCGCAGTCCGGGCCGCAAAGGCGCGCACCTCGCGGTGGTGGCCCGAGACGTGCACGACATCACAGGCGGTGAAGTCCTTGTGCCTGCCGCCGCGATGACCGGCGCCGCACTGAACCTCGTCTCCCAGGAATTCGCCGGGCTCCGTTGCCGAAGCATCGACATCGGCCGGAGCGCCCTCGCACCGGAAGCCCTCCTCGCGGAGATCGTCGCCCCGACCGGCGCGCCGATCGCGTTCCGGAACGGGCGCCGTTGGACGCAACGGTTCGTTCCCGCAGCGGCTGCCCCCGGCCCGTCGACCCCGGCCAGTCGGCTGCGGCCCGGTGGCGTGTACCTCGTCACCGGCGGTCTCGGACGGACGGGGCTGGCCCTCGCCGGCCACCTGGCCCGCGTCGCCGGAGCCAAGCTGGTACTCACCAGCGACTCCCCGCTTCCGCGACCCGACGAGTTCGACCGATGGATCACCGAGTACGGAACAGCCCACCCGGTCAGCCGAAGGATCGAGGCCGTCCGCGACGTCGAACGTCTCGGCGGCACTGTCATGGCGGAATCCGTCGACGTCACCGACGCGGGAGCGATGCGGGAGCTGGTCGGCACCGCCCGTCAGCGGTTCGGCCGGATCGACGGATGGTTCCACTGCGCCGACGCACCGCACGACCAGGCCCCGTGCCGGGTCGACCGCACTGACCGGGCCGCCTGGCGGCAGGCCCTGGCTCCCAAGGTCCGCGGAGCGCTGGTGCTGGCCGAGGTCTTCGGTGACACCCTCGTCGATTTCGGCGTCATGATGTGCTCACTCACCTCGGTGCCGGGCGGAGGCGACCCGTGCCGTTCGGCAGCCGACGGCTTCCTTCACGCACAGGCGTCGGGCGTGGACGGACTGATCACCGTCACCTGGGACGAGTCCCTGTCACCAGGGCAGCGCGCCGATGTCCTCGACTTTGCACTGCGCTCCGACATGCCGTCTCTGCTCTCGGTGTCCCTCACCAACCCGGAACACCGCGTCCAGGGGCAGTGGGCTCTCCCGGACCCAGTCCGCCCGGTGCTCGCCTCCCCCAGGCAGCAGCTCCGCGGGAACGAGCTGAAGGCGGCTCTGGCGAAACTGTGGTCCGAAGTGCTGGGGACGGAGATCAGCCGTTACGACGTGAGCATGCTCGACGTGGGTGGCGACGAGCTGCTCGTGGTCAGGCTCGCCCGGCGAATCGAGGAAGAGCTCGGTGTGCCGCTGTCGGCTGTCGAACTCCTCGCGAACCCGACCATCGATCGCCTGGCGGCGAGCCTGGGCCCCGTCTCGATCGTTCACGGTGGTGGCCTGCGGAGTGCCTTCTCATGACGCCCTTCTCGTGCCCGGGCCGACTCCTCGGCGTTGCTGAACCTTCGCCTCGTACACGCCGCATGTCACCGCCGGCACCACGCTGGTGATCACGAAAGGGCCAAGAACGCATGACCGTCCCTAGCAGCCCGAGGGGTCCGCTTGAGCCGGACGCGGGGACAACCCGCACGTCCGGTTCTGAGGCGGCTACCCGACTGTTCGACCACGAGGAGAGCGCCGTGGAACCCCTGCTCCAGGAGATTGCCGCAATCGTCGGTGACTACTTCGACGTCCAGCCCGAGCGGCTGTACCCCGACGTCGCGTTCGCGGACCTCGGGGACTCGATGTCGCTGCTCGGCATGGCGCAGCGTCTGGAGGACCGCTATGGCTGCAAAGTGCCGCTTCGGCAACTCTTCACCGACGTCCAGACCCTGCCTGATCTGGCCGCGTACCTTCTCGCACACGCATCGACGGAGAAGCTGCCGCGAGGAGAGGCCCTACCGCCCGCCGCCACTGCCTCCACCACTGCTCCCACCGCCGATGCCGTAGCGAGCTCGGCGCCGGCCCCGGTCTCGCCGCAGTCGATCGACAGCCGGCCACCCGTCACAGCAGCGCCGTCAACCGAGTTGTCGATGGACCGTGCCGTGTCGCCAGGAGCCTCGACGGCCGTGCAGGACCTGATCAGGGAACAGCTCGTGGTCATGCAGCGTCAGCTTCAGCTGCTGGCGGGCAGCGGGCCGGTCTCCGCGGCCGACCCGGCCATGGGGTCCGGGTCCGGGTCCGGGGTCGGTGCTTCGCCGCCTGTGGCGCTCTCCCCGGTGCGGCCGGTTTCGGCGAGAAGCGTGGTGCCACTCGCGCCCGGCGCGCGGAGCAGCGCGATCAGCCCCGTGGAGACCGCAGAGCGCACCCGCTATCTGAAGAGACTCGGTGACCGCCTCAGTTCCCGGACCAAGGGCTCGAAGGAATTTGCCCAACGGTTCCGGACGATGGTCGCGGACAGCCGGTCCACTGTCGGCTTTCGCCCCTCGATCAAGGAGATGCTGTACCCGATCGTCGCCGAACGCGGGCAGGGCTCACGGCTGTGGGACATCGATGGAAACGAGTATGTCGACCTCACCCTGGGATACGGTGTCCACCTCCTCGGTCATAATCCGCCGGCTGTCATGTCGGCTGTTCGCGAGCGGCTGGACGTCGGGTTCAGCCTCGGGCCGCGCACTCAACTGGTCGAGGAAGTCGCCGCCGGAGTACTCGAACTCACCGGCATGGAGCGCGTCGCCTTCCTCAACAGCGGCACCGAAGCGGTCATGACCGCGGTTCGGCTTGCACGGGCAGCAACCGGCCGCGACAAGATAGTGGTCTTTTCCACCGCATACCACGGTCACTTCGACAGTGTGCTCGCTGTGCCGGCCCATGAGAACGGCGTGTTCGGCACCCGGCCGCTCGCACCCGGCATCTCCCCGCATGCCGTGGAAAACGTGTACGTACTCGAGTTCGGCACGGACGAGGCACTCGACTTCATCGACAAGCACGGTGCGGACCTCGCAGCCGTTCTGACCGAGCCGGTGACCCTGCGCACTCCTGGTGTGCAGAAGCCTGATTTCCTGCGCGCGGTCCGGGAGGTGACGAGGGCCCACGGTACGAAACTCATCTTCGACGAGATGGTGACAGGTTTCCGTTGTCATCCGGCAGGCGTTCAGGGGCTGTACGGCATCGAGGCCGACCTGGCCACCTACGGCAAGATCGTGGGAGGCGGCATGCCGATCGGCGTGATCGCCGGACGCGACGGCGTCATGGACTCGATCGACGGCGGCGTCTGGAACTTCGGTGACGATTCCGGCCCGAGGGTGGAATCCACCTTCTTCGGCGGCACGTTCAACCAGCATCCACTCACCATGGCGACGGCCAAGGCGGTCCTTGACCACCTCCGGGCAGAGGGACCCGATCTGCAACGGAACCTCGACCGTAGGACTGCGATGTTCACGGACCAGCTGAACGCCGACTTCCGCGAGCTCGAAGTGCCGATCGAAGTCCACCGGTTCTCCTCGATGTTCAAGTTCGAGCACCAGGCGAACATGGATCCGTTCTATTTCAATCTGCTCGTCCGTGGTGTGTTCGTCTGGGAGTTGCGCAACTTCTTCCTCTCCACCGCGCATGAGCAGGCCGATCTCGACCACATCCGCACCGCGGTGCGTGAATCGGTCGAAGAATTGCGGGACCACGGCATGCTCGGCAGTAGCCGTACTGAACCAGCCGGCCCCCTGCCCCGTGCGGCAGCGCCTCGCAGCACCCACGCGCAGCGGCAGCTACGGGCCCTCGACCGGGGCGGCGTGCCCGCCTTCGAGATGTCTGTGGGGTTCTGGCTGGACGGCTCACTCAACCGCGTCGCACTGCGTGCCGCCGTGCGGGACCTGGTCGCCCGCCACGAGACTCTGAGGACCACGTTCGGTCCGGACGGGGACACGCTTGTCGTCCACCCCGTGCGGGAGACGCCGCTGAGCGACGTCCTGACCGAGTACACCTGCGGGGACGAGGACGACCTCAGCCGCTTCCTGCGGACCTGGGCCGAACGACCGCTCGACCCGGTGGACGGTGAGGTGTTCCGCGCCGCCGTGGTGGAGGTCGACCCCCAACGGCACCTGCTGCTGATAACGGTGCATCACGCGGCAGTGGACGGCTGGTCCTACAGCGTCCTGCTCGACGACCTCGCCGCGATGTACAACGCCAGGTGCCGCGGCACGAGTCCCGAACTGCCCCCGGCCGTGCAGTTCCGGGACTATCTCACCTGGCACGAGCGCATCACTGCCGGTCCCACCGCCGCCAAGCACCGTGACTTCTGGCATTCTCTCCTGAAGGATGTTCCCGCGCCGGAATTGCCGTCGTCGGGACAGCCGAGCCAATTCCCTTACCGCGCGGTACGTCACCGTGTTCTCCTCGACCCGGAGTTCTGCGGGCAGATGCGCGATGCCGCCCGCAAGGAGGGGGTCACGGTCTTCGCCTATCTGGTGGCGGCCTGGGGGGCTTTGCTGCAGCGACTGACGGGGCAGGACAAGATTCTGGTACCGGTCGCGTCCGCCCGGCGCCCGCCGGAACTGGACCGGACTGTCGGATATTGCTCGAATCTGCTGCCGTTGGTCTTTCGCCGACCTGATGACACGTTGGTCGCGGACTACGTGGGCGGGGTGCTGATGCAATTGGTCACCGGGCTCGAGCGCCAGGATTACCCCTTCGCGGAACTGATCACGGACTTTGCGCCGCCGGGGACGGGCTTGCGAAGCGAGTTGTTCACCACGGCCATGTCGTTCTACCGCCAGGTTGCGGTACCCCCCATGGACGGACTGACGGTCTCGGAAGCCGACTCGTCGCCGATCACACACACCGGAAATCCCTTGGCGCTGAACATCGTGGAGAGTGCGGACGGGTTCCGGTGTGAGTTCGATGCCGCAGTCGACATCGTCGATCCCGACCTCGTCGAGCGCCTTCCGGGGTACTACCGAAACCTGCTCAGCGCTATGGTCACCAACAACGAGCGCCCATTGGGAGAGCTGGACCACGAAGGTGAACGGTAGCTCTTCCGGAGGAAGTTGCGGCAGGAGGCTGCCTCGCGTTCGGCCAGGGCATGGGGAACACCGTCGGGGGCGGTTCCCCCGGGGACGGTGACCGAAATTTTTCGGTCACCGGAGGTTCCTCCGGGGCGGCCCCCGGCCTCCTAGGGTCGGATGCCATGGCACCACGACTGCTCGTCCACACCCGCACCACCGGTTACCGGCACGAGTCCATCCCGGCCGGCGTCGCCGCCCTGCGCACCCTCGGTGACTTCGACGTCCACGCCACCGAGGACCCGTCGGCCCTGGAGCAGCCCCTCGGCGGGTACGCGGCGGTGGTGTTCCTCTCCACCAGCGGCGAGGTCCTCACCCCGGCCGGCCGGGAGCGGCTCGCCGCGTACGTGGAGTCGGGCGGCGGCTTCGTCGGCGTCCACGCGGCGGCCTGCACGGAGTACGACTGGCCGTACTACGGCGAGCTGCTGGGCACGTGGTTCGCCCGGCACCCCCGCCACCAGCCCGGCAAGGCCGTCGTCGAGGACCACGACCATCCGGCGACCCGGCACCTGCCCGCCGTCTGGGACTTCACCGACGAGTGGTACGACTTCCGCACCAACCCGCGCGGCCGCGTCCGCGTCCTGGCCACCGCCGACGAGTCCTCCTACGAGGGCGGCGGCATGGGCGCCGACCACCCCCTGGTCTGGTGCCGCGACCACGGCGCGGGCCGCGTCTTCTACACGGCGCTCGGCCACGCCCCCGAGGCCTACGCGGACCCGGCGTTCCGGGCGCACCTCCTGGGAGGCATCCTCTGGGCGGCCGCGCTCCCGCTGCCCCTGCACCACCGCCCGAGGACCTCCTGACGGCTCACGGGCGCGCACGCCCGCCCGGCCCGCTCCGGCCCCCGCGGGCCCGGCGCGACCCGGCCGCGGCCGGGACGGCGCTGGCCGGGGCGTGAGTCGTCCCTGGGCGGTCCGGGGACGGCGGCAGGGCTCGCCGTGGCCGTCGCCGGACCGTGAGGCTGTGCCGAGCCAGACGAGACGAGCCGCCCCAGGGGCGACCCGCGGGGGACGGCGGTTCGGAAAGGAAGACCGCATGAACATGCGCAATCGGGCCACGGCGATGGTGACGGCCGCGTTGCTGGGGGCCGGGGGCACCGGCATCGCCCTGGCGCCGTCCGCGAACGCCGCTCCCGCGTACTTCGGCATCGACGGCGGCGGTGCCGTGGCCAACGACTGGGAGGACGAGGAGAACCTCGGCGTGGAGGCGTACTCCAAGGGCAACGCCATCGCCCTGTGGGAGACCGTCCTGTGGGCGGACGGCGCCCTGTGGGAGGACGACGAGGGGGAGTGGCGGCCCTTCAAGAAGAGCCAGATCGACGGGTCGTTCGGGCCGGAGACGGAGTCGGCCACGCAGTGGTGGCAGAGCCGGCACAACCTGCCCGAGACCGACGGCACCGTCGTCAGCGAGAGCTGGGACTTCGCGCAGACCCGGCTGCAGCTCCTCCCGGCCAACATCGTCCAGTACAAGGGCATCGTCCGGAACGTCAACTTCAAGCGCGTGAGCGGCAAGTACCAGGTGAAGCTCAAGAACGTCGGGCCCTGGAAGTACGCGCATTACCGCACGGTCGGCTGAGCCCGCCGGGGTTCGTCAGGAGCGGGTGGCCGTCGCGGTCACCCGCTCCGCGCGGGCAGCACCCACAGCAGCCCGGCCAGCAGCACGGCGATGACCGCGAAGGAGACCAGCGCCGCGGCACGCCAGCGCCGGTAGTCGGCGGCGGGGCGGGCCGCGGCCTCCACCGCCTGCCCGGCCGGATCCGGCAGGCCGCGCGGCCACGTCGGGTCGGCCAGGTCCCACAGCGCCAGCAGCCGCGCCTGGTCCGCCCCCGCCACCCGGCACAGCGCCTGCACCGCCCCTCGCGGCGGCTGCTTGGCCCCGCTGAGGTACCGCTGCCACGACGACTTGCTGTACGCCGTCCGCCGCGCCAGCTCGGCCAGGCTCAGACCCGTGCGGTCCTTCAGCGCCCGCAGCTGCTCGACCAGGTGCCGCGCCTCCCTCGGCAGTACGTCCGGAAGCGGCCGCCAGCGTGTCATGGTCGTCCCCCAACTGCCCACCCCTGGGCCCCGCCCCGCCGCATCGTTCGACGCCGCCCCGCCCCGGCCAGTTCCCACCCCACCCGGGCGCACGACGCGCACCCGGAGCGCGAAACCAACGGCCAGCGCCGGGGGTTGGGGGCGGGGTGGGGTGGCGTGGGGTGCGCCCGGTGGGCGACGGACAGGTGTACGACGGCACCCCGGGGCGCGGGGCGCGGGGCACAGGGCGCGGGCGCAGGGGCGCTCGGCGACCGCGACCGCGGGCCGCACCAACGCGCTCTGCGTCGGAGCCACGCGCCCTGCGCCCGGGCGGCGGGCGGGGTTCGAGCGGAGGCGGGGCGCGGCCCCTACCGGCGGGCGGGCCCGACCGGCGCGTGGCCCCGCGGTGGCGCGCCGCGGGCGGCGCGAAGGCCCCGACCGGCGCGTGGGACGCCGACCGCGCGTGGCTCCGACCGGCCGGCGCGCGGCCCGACCCGCCCCCGGCCCTCAGGCGGAGGCCGCCCCGGCGGGCCGTACCGCGATCGCGTCGACCTCGAACAGCATTCCGGGGAGGGCCAGCGCAGCGACTCCGCTCAGGGTCTGGGCCGGCAGGCGGTCTCCGAAGCGGGCGTGGAGGGCCTTGCCCAGGGTCTGCAGTTTGTCGAGGTCGTGGTCGACGATGAACGTGCCGAGGCGTACGACGTGCTCGTAGCCGAGACCGACCCCCTCCAGCGCCGACCGCAGCCGGTCGAAGGCGAGTTCCACCTGCGCGGCGAAGTCGCCCGGCACCGGCGTGCCCGTGGCGTCGGAGGCGTACTGGCCGCCGATGTAGACGGTTTCGCCGGGGGCCGACACGGCGTGGCTGTAGCCGAACGGCGTGGGGTCGTGCAACGTGGCCGGGTTGGTGATCGTGCGCGGGTCGCGCGTCATGACCGGGCGGTCCTTTCACGGAGTACGGCCGCCGCCCCACCGGCGACGGCCCGGACATCCTTGCCAACTCCCCACGCCCGTACGCGCATTCCGCACGCCGCCCCGTCAGCGCACGCGCATGACGAACGCCTGCCGCTCGCCGAAGCCGTCCTCGCCCTGGAGGTCCAGCCGGTCGGCGTCGAAGGCCACGACTCGGCCGCGGGCGTCGAGGGTCGGATGGGCCGCGGGCCGCCGGTTCACCGTGCCGTCGGGGCGCGCGCTGACCAGATCCACCCGGCCGGTGCGCAGATCACGCAGGTACACCACCTGGCGCGGAGGGTGATCGGCGCCCGATTCGAACGCGGCGAAGACGATCCGGCGGGCGTCCGCGCTCGGCCGGCCGCTGTGCGTGGCGGAGCCGGCCTTCGAGCCCTGGATGTGGAGCAGCGTGCCCCGCCGCACATCACGGACGAACACGTCCCCGGTGTCGCTGGTGCTCCCCTCGGGCCGCGTGAGGCACTTCCAGCGGAACGCGACATGCCGCCCGTCGGCGCTGATCACCGGGTCGCCGACCCAGTTCTCCGCCGGGTCCCCGGCGCAGTCGGCGTCCGCGCGCGTCCGCTCGCCCGTCCGCCGGTCCAGCACGTACACGCCCTCGTGCTCCTCGCCGGAATCGGTGCCCGTGTCCCACACGCCGTAGGCGACCCGGCTGCCGTCGTGGCTCAACGTGGGCAAGCCGAGGTCCTGTTCACCGCTGGGCAGCGGATGGCCGATCCAGGAACCCGTGTCGCGCCGCAGGTCCCGCACGTACACCCGGGAGCCCGCGCCCTGCTCGCCCGTCGGCCGGCCGGTGAAGGCCACGTACCGTCCGTTGCCGCTGAGGACCGGTGCCGACACCTTGCGCAGGGCGGGGTCGGTCCGCTCGTCGAACTGCTCGGTCCGGCCCGTCCGGCTGTCGAACACGAAGGCGGGGAGCTTCACGTCACGCGGCGGCCAGGTGTCGGGCGGCAGCGCCGCGAACGCCACCCGGGTGCCGTCGGCGCTGATCGACGGCGTCCCGAACGCCACCCCTTCGCCCTGGCCGCCGGGAACGTCGCTGACCCAGCGGAGCTCCCCGGTCCGCAGGTCCTTCACATAGACGTCGGCGGTGCTGTCGGTGTCCCCGGGCGCCAGATTCGTGGCCCACGACAGGAACGCCACATGCCTGCCGCCGGCGCTGACCACGGGGTACGCCGAATGGCCGTTCCCCTTCACGCCGTCGGCCGTGACGTCGACGAACTCCAGCCCCGGTCTCGGCTCGGCCGCCCCGGCGGGCACGGCACCCGCCGCCGCGCACACCGATGCCACCACGGCGGCGACGGCCGCCCGTAACGCACAACGCATTCTTCCCCCCGGTCGAATGTCCCCCGCCCCTGCGGCAAGGGGCCCGCACCCATGCAACGGTCCTGTCCGGCCGGGGTCAATGGGCCCATCGCCGTACAACCCGGACGCGCGATCGACCGTCCGCGCCCGCGCGGGCCCCGGCCGCGGGCTACGAGCGCGGCGCCGCCGTACTCGCCCGTTCCACCAGCCGCGTCGACAACTCCGTCCGCGTGCTCTCCGGGTGGTGGCCGTCCATCATGCGCAGCAGCGACCGCAGGGCCGTCGCGGCCATCTCCGACAGCGGCTGGCGGACGGTGGTCAGGGCGGGGGAGGCCCAGCGGGCCTCGGGCAGGTCGTCGAAGCCCACCACACTCACGTCGTCCGGGACCCGCAACCCCCGCTCGGCCAGGGCGTGGTACACCCCCAGCGCCATCCGGTCCGAGCAGACGAACACCGCCGTCGGCGGCTCGGGCAGGTCGAGGAGCTCCAGCATGCGGCGGTGGGCCAGGCTCTCGTCGAAGCCGGCGTGCCGGACGTACTCGGTGCGGTGCCGGATCCCAGCGGACGCGAGCGCCGAGCGGTACCCGGCGACCCGCGCGCTGCTGCACATCGTGCGCCGCGGACCGGCGATGACGGCGACGCGCTCATGGCCCAGGGACAGCAGATGCTCGGTGGCCGTCAGACCGCCCTGCCAGTTCGCCGCGCCCACCGACGCCACCCCCTCCGGCGGCTCCTGCACGGGGTCGATCATCACGAACGGGATGCGGTGCTGCTCCAGCCAGGCGTACTGCGACTCGCTCAGCTCGGCCAGGTTGAACAGCACCCCGGAGGACCCCCGCGCGACCAGCTTGTCCAGCCAGCCGCGCTCCGGGCGCCCCACCCGGGAGCGGGTCAGCGCCGCCGACACCACGACCTCCAGCCCCGCGTCGTGCGCCGCCTCCTCCACCCCGTGCAGCACCGCACCCGACCAGGAGCTCTCCAGCGAGTGCACGACCAGGTCCACCAGCCGGGGCGCCTTGGCCGCGTCGAAGCGGGGTCTGCGGACGTAACCGAGCCGGTCGAGCGCCTCGGTGACCCGGCGGCGCGTCTCGGGCGCCACGTCCTCCCGGCCGTTGACCACCTTCGACGCGGTCGGCACCGACACCCCCGCCTCGCGGGCCACGACCGCCAGCGTCGGACCGGCCGCCGCGCTCGCACTCGCCGTACGGACCATCGGGAACCCACCTCTCCGGCCCGCCCGAGGGCCGTGGAAAGTTTCGACCAGCGCTTCCCGCGGCGGCGCGAAGCCCGACCCGACAGAAAGCGCTTCCTACTGTAGGTGGGGCGCAGGACGGCGGGAAGACGAATGAATTCACGGGTTCACGCCGGTCAAAACTTTCGAAACCCCGAACAACGGGCTCAGTCGGGGGTGCAGGTCAGCCGAAATCCCGTGAAGTCCGCCGTGAACGCCGCGTCGACGAGGTCCCGGGCGTGGATGCCCGCCAGGGCGCCGGTGAACCGCAGCCGGGAGCCGTGGTCGTCGGACAGCCGGCTGAAGTCCAGCGCCGGACCGACGGCGGTGCGTGCCCCGTCGCGTACGTACCAGAACCGGGCGTCGGCGCCCTCGACCGTCACCCCCAGCGTCACCGGCGCGTCCGCCGCCACGTCCACGACCGCCACCTGCCGCGGGCCCCCCTCGTCCCGCTCCACGAGACTGAGCACCGTACGGCCGCCCCCGCCCGCTCCGCCCCGCCACTGCTGGCCGCGCTGCGGCTCCCCCCAGGGCTCCGCCCACGTCAGGTCCAGGCTCAGATACGCCTCGGGGTTGTACCAGAGCACCAGCCCGGCGGCCTGCGTGAAGGTGACCGGCCGCGCCTCGACGGTCACTTCGGCCTCCGCGCGGTGCTCGGTGACGCGCTGGGCCAGCAGGCTCGCCGCCCAGCGGGACTCCGGCCCGTGCCGGCCGCGCAGCCGGATCCAGCCGGGGCGGACCGCCGCGTCGGCCCAGGACGGGTCCGGCGGCTCGCGCAGGGTGCTCCACGGCCAGGTCAGCTCCGCCGGCGGCCCGGCGGGCGGCAGGGGGTGCCCACTCGTCGGCACGTCGACCTCGACGGCCGGATGCCAGCCTCCGTGCCGCAGCCGGGGCCAGCCGTCCGCGTCCCAGGTCACGGCCTGGATCGCGGTCTCCCGGCCGAGGGTGCAGCGGCGGCCCCGCGGGGTGTGCAGCGGACGGGCCGTCAGATGAGCCAGCAGACACTGCCCGTCCGGCGTCTCGACCAGCTCGCCGTGCCCGGCCTTCTGCAGCGGCACGCCCGGGTCGTCCCGGGTCGTCAGCAGGGGCAGCTCGTCGAGTTCGTACGTCCCGGTCAGCTCCTTGGCGCGGGCCACCCGCACCCCGTGCTCCCAGCCCGTGCCGCCCTCCGCGAGCACCAGGTAGTACCAGCCGTCGCGCCGCAGCAGCTTCGGCCCCTCGACCAGCCGGTCGTGCTGGAGCAGCAGGTGCGTTTCCCCCACGGTCTCCAGCGTCTCCCGGTCCAGCTCGGTGAGGACGATCCCGGCGAACCGCGCACCGCCCGGCCGGTGGTCGTTCTGCAGGTTCAGCAGCCACAGCCGGCCGTCCTCGTGGAACAGGGCCGGGTCGAAACCGTGGCTCGCGACCCGGCGCGGCGCGCTCCACTCGCCGCCGATGGCGCCGGCCGTCGAGACGTACGTGTCCAGGTCGAAGTAGGGCGTGCCGACCGAGCGCACGACGGTGTACGTCACCCAGAACCGCTCCCCGTCCCAGCTCAGCGACGGCGCCCAGACACCGCCCGAATCGGGCACCCCGGCCAGCGAGTTCCCGGGGACGGCCCCCTGGACGTGCCCCGCGTACTCCCAGTGGACCAGGTCGCGGGAGCGGTGCAGCGGGATCGTCGGGAACCACTCGAAGGAACTGGTCGCCACGTAGTACCAGTCGCCGACCCGGATCAGGGAAGGGTCGGGGGCGAAGCCGCGGAGGACGGGGTTGCGCAGGACGGTCACGCGGGGACTCCCGGGGAGGTGGGCGCCCTGGGGGCCGCGGGGGGTCAGGAGCACCCGCGGCCCCCAGGAGTCAGGGAAGGGCGAGGAGGATCACTTGAGGGCGCCGAGCGTCACACCGGTCCGCCAGTAGCGGCGCATCGCGACCATCATGATCGCCATCGGCACGATGGACAGCAGCGCACCGGTCAGCACCAGGCCCGTCAGGTCGATGCCGGACTCCAGGCGGGTGCCGGTCCAGTTGTACAGGCCCAGGTTGAGCGTCCAGTTCTCCTTGCCGCGCAGCACGGTCAGCGGCAGGAAGAAGGCGTTCCAGGTGTTCACGAACGCCAGCAGGAACACCGTCGCGCCGCCCGTCGTCATCATCCGCAGCACGATGCTGAAGAAGATCCGCAGCTCACCGGCGCCGTCGATCCGGGCCGCCTCCAGCAGCTCGTAGGGGATCGTCGCCTCGGTGTACACCTTGGCCAGGTACACGCTGAACGGGTTGATCAGGCAGGGGATCAGCATCGCCCACGGGGTGTCGACCATGCCGAGCGCGGAGAACAGCAGGTACAGCGGCAGCGTGAGCAGCGCGATCGGGATGAGGAACGAGCCGACGACACACGCGAAGATGACGTTCCGGCCGGGGAAGTCGAAGCGGGCCAGGCCGTAACCGGTTGCGAGCGCGATCAGCGTGCCGCCCAGCGAGCCGACGCCCGCGTACAGGAACGAGTTGGCCGTCCACCGCAGGAAGACGCCGTCCTGGTAGGTGAAGACCTGCTCCAGGTTGTCCCACAGGTGCCAGCCGGAGAACCACAGGCCGTTGCTCTGGTACAGCGCCGTGCGGTCCTTGGTGGCGGCGACGATCAGCCACCACACCGGGAACAGGCTGTAGACGCTCGCCAGGACCAGCCCGACCAGCAGGAAGCGCTGGCCGCCCCGCCGGCGGGAGGCCGCGTCCGGGCGGGTCAGGCGCCGGACGCTGCGGACGGGGGGCCGCTCGGTGGTGTGCTCGGTCAGCACCATCAGTCGGCCTCCTTCGAGGTGAGCCGGTAGAAGAGGAAGGAGGCCACGCCGAGGATCAACGCCAGCAGCACGGACAGGGCGGCCGCGTAGTTGTAGTTGCCCGCGTTGAACGCCTGGTTGTAGATGATCATGATCGGGGTGAAGCTGTCGCTGACCGTCTGCGGGGTGATGTTCCGGAACAGCGCCGGCTCGTTGAAGATCTGCAGCATCTGGATGATCGACAGCAGCCCCGTCAGCACCAGCGCCCCGCGCACGTACGGGATCTTGATGCTGCGCGCGATCCGCAGCTCCGAGGCGCCGTCCAGCCGGGCCGCCTCGAACAGCTCGCGGGGCACGCCCTGCAGCGCCGAGTAGATGATCACCATGTTGTAGCCGATGCCGTGCCAGGTCAGCAGGTTGCCGATGGACGGCCACACCATCGACGGCGCGAAGAAGTTCCAGTCGAAGCCGAACGCCTTGCCGATCGGGGTGAGCGGGCCGACGTCCGGGCTGTAGAGGTTCACCCACACGATCGCCGCGACCACGCCCGGGATCATGTACGGCACCAGCAGCAGGATCCGGAACCGGCTCGCCACCCTGGAGGCGACCGCGTCCAGGAACAGCGCCAGCAGCAGGCTGATCAGCAGCATGAACGGGATCTGCACACAGGCGAAGAGCACTACCCGCAGGATGGAGTTCATGAACGCCGAGTCGGTCAGCCCCTGGGTGTAGTTGTCGAGCCCGACGAACTCCGTCGTCGCGCCGCCGAGCCCCAGCCCGGACTGCTTCTCCGTGTACAGCGACTCGTAGACGGCGTAACCGATGGGCAGCAGGTAGAGAAAGGCGAAGCCGAGCTGGAAGGGCACCGTGAACGCGGCACCCTTCCAGCGTATGGAGCGAATCATCGAATGCCTCAGCCCTTGACGCTGATACCGCGGGACTTCAGGTCCTCGACCGTCCACTCCTGCATGTGCGCGAGCAGGTCGGTGACCTTCTGCTCCTTGCTGACGACCTTGGCCCAGCCCGCCTGCAACTCGGTGAACATCGCGGTCCAGTTGGGGCCGAAGGTCCAGTCGGTGGTGACGGTGCCCAGGCTGTCGGTCACGACCTTCTGCGCCGGCTCGTAGTTCTTGCCGAGCAGCTTCCGCGAGATCGACTCACCCACGTAGGAGTCGCTGTCCTTCAGCGCCGGCATCACACCGTTGCCGGTCTCCGGGCTCGCCATCGTCTTGACGGCGTCCTGGTTCGTCGACATCCACAGCGCCGCCCGGGCCGCCTGCTCCTGGTTCTTGCACTGCTTGGTCACCAGGGTCACGCTGCCGGTCAGATTGGTGCCGGCCGGCGTCTTGGCGGGCTCCCCCTTGTACGTCGGCCACGGGGCCAGCGCCCAGTCGCCGAAGGACGTGGTGAAGTTCTGCACCATGCCGGCCATCTGCCAGGTGGAGATCTGCCGGGTCGCGGTGGCACCGGTGTCGTAACTGCGCTGCACGGCCGCGTAGTCGGCGAAGGACAGCTTGGCGTTCAGGTCGTTGTCGATGATCTCCTGGATCACCTTGGCGGCCTTCAGCGTGCCCTCGTCCTGGAAGTTCACCTTCCAGGCGTCGCCGTCGATCGAGTACCAGTGGGCCCCGGCCTGCATGGCGAGCACCTCCAGGGTGCTCGGGTCCTCACCGGCGTAGTTGGTGATCTTGATGCCGTGCTTCTTCAGCTCCTTGCCCGCGGCGATGAACTCGTCCCAGGTGGCCGGGGGCTTCAGGCCGTACTTCTGGAAGATGTCCGTGCGGTAGATCGTGAACTGGGGCGCCGAGCTGGTCGGAACGCCGTACATCCTGCCCTGCACCTGCGCGCTCGCCCAGGAGCCGGTGTTGAACTCGTCCTTCTCGCCCTCCACGTACTGCGTGATGTCGGCGAGCGCGCCCTGCGAGACCCAGCTGGTGACGTACTCGGCGGTGTTCTGCACCAGGCAGGGGGCGTTGCCGGCCTTCACCGCGTTGGTCAGCTGCTTCTGCATGGTCAGCTGGTCGGTGACCTTGGTGTACTTCAGCTGGATGTCCTTGTGCGAGGCGTTGAACGCCTTGACGACCGCCTCCTGGCCGTTGGCCCAGCCCCAGAAGGGGAGGGTGACCGGACCCGCGTTCGCGGCGGCGTCGTCACCCGAGCCGGATCCGCCGCAGGCGGAGAGCAGACCTGTCAGCGCGATACCCGCGACAGCGGCGGAGGCGAACCTTCTCCGGGGGCTGGTGAAGTTCATCTGACCATGATCCTTCGGAATAGGGCGTTCTCAGGACGAGAGGACGGCGACGGCTCGGTGGTGCCGGCCAGGAACGGCGGCCGGAAACCGTCGGCTCGCGGTTGCGGGGGGTTCGGCCAAGCGGAAGCAGAAGCTGTAGTAAGCGGTTGCTGGGACGGTAGGCGGGCCGCTCGCCTCTTAGCAAGAGGTGCGCAGCAATTTGTTACGGCGGATTGTCCGTCGGATTGGCGGCGAGGATGCGGCGGACACACGCACGAGCGGCCCCATACGCGCAGGTCAGCGCGGCTTCGGAGACGCCGGCCCGGGGCTCGGCGGGCGCGGCGACGAAACCCCGAACGGGCGGCAAAGACCTCGGAAAACGGTTACGTAACGACGGCTGCCCGTTATCCGTGCTGAGCCGGCGGCCGGACCGAGTTGCGGACCACGACATGGGTGCCCAGCACCAGGTGATCGCCGTCGGCGCTCTTGCGGCGGCCCGCGCCGCCCTCACGCCGGTCGGCCACCGCCCGCAGCGCCACGCGGCCCATCTCCTCGTACGGCACGTGCACGGTGGTCAGTTGGGGCGTGAGCTGGGAGGCCAGCGGGATGTCGTCGTAGCCGACGATCGAGACGTCCTCGGGCACCCGCAGGCCCGCCGCGCGCAGGGCCTGCATGGCACCCGCGGCGACGACGTCCGTCCCGGCGAGCACCGCGGTGAAGTCCGGCGTCTCGTGCAGCGCCGTCTCGACGGCCTCGTAGCCGTGCTCGTAGTCGTAGTGACCGTGCCGCACCAGGCCCGGGTCGAACGGCACCCCGTACGCCTCGAACGCCCGCTGGGCGCCCCGCAACCTGCCCTGGGCGGTGGTCAGTTCGGCGTGCCCGGGCAGGACGAGGACGCGTCGGTGGCCGGCCGAGAGCAGATGGCTCGCCATCGCGTAGGCGCCGCCCTCGTTGTCGTAGTCGACGGTCGTCGCCGGGACGTCGCCCTCCAGCGGGGGCCTGCCCACCAGGACCAGATGCGAGCCGGCCGCGTCCAGTGAGCGGGCGAAGCGGGCCATGCGCAGCTGGTACTCGTCGTAGTCGTAGGCGCCGCCGAGCAGGATCACGGCGGCCACGCCCTGCTGGCGCATGAGGTTGACCAGGGCCAGCTCCCGCTCCGGGTCGTCGCCGGTGGTGCCGACCAGGGAGAGCCAGCCGCGCAGCGTGGCGGCGCCCTCCACGCCCTTCGCGACGTGCGCGAACGCGGCGCCGGTGATGTTGTTGATGAGGATCGCCACCGTCGGTGTGCCGCCGCCGGCCAGGGAGCGGGCGTGGGCGTTGGTGACGTAGTCCAGGTCCCGGACCACCTTCATCACCCGGCGGCGCAGCTCCTCCGACACCGGGTAGTTGCCGGACAGCACCCGCGAGACGCTGGCCACGGAGACGCCCGCGCGCTCCGCGACGTCGCGGATGGTCGCCCGGCCGGCGTCGTTCGTCGCCTTGCGCTGACTCACCCTTGCGGCTCCTTCACGGTAGTGGCCCGGCCCGTCGGGGTCCGGTCGGTGGCGGTCCGGCCGGTGGCAGGCCCCGGTCCGTCGCGGCCGGTGGACCGTCGCCGACGGACCATGGTCCGGTCCTTCGGGTCCGGCCCGTCGCGGTCCGGCCCGTCGCGGTCCGGTCCATGGCGGTCCGGTCCGTCGCGACCCGGTGCGCGGTCCGGTTCCGCCGCGCGGTCCGGTCCGGTTGTGTGCCGGTCCGCCGCGCCGCCCGGTCCGGTCGTGCGCCGGTCCGCCGCGGTCCGGGCGTTCCCTGCCCGGTCGCGCCGGCTGCCGGGGCCGCGCCCGTGCCGGTGCGGAAACCGTATCCCATCGTCACTCCAGGCCGGAGGGCCTGTGGACAACGGCCGGGGCACCGGCCCGCCGTCGGGGCCGATGAGGCATGCCGCCGGGCCGGACGGCCCGCCCGCCCCGGGGTCACGCCACCCGCGCGAGGTCCGCGTGCCGCACCTCGTGCACCGCCGGCAGGCCCGCCACCAGGCGCTCCAGTTCCTCCACGACGATGCGGCCGAGCCGCTCCAGTTCGTTGCCGAGGGATCCGGCGATGTGCGGGGTGAGGAACACGTTGGGCAGGTGGTAGAGCGGCGATCCCGCGGGCAGCGGCTCCGGGTCGGTGACGTCGAGGACCGCGCTCAGCCGGCCGGACACCAGCTCGTCGGTGAGCGCCTCGTGGTCGACCAGCGCGCCGCGGGCGGTGTTGATGAGCACGCCGCCGTCCCGGAGCAGGGCGAGCCGGTCGCGGTCGAGCATGTGGTGGGTCTCGGGGATGTCGGGGGCGTGCAGGCTCACGATGTCGCTGTGCCGGAGCAGGTCCTCCAGCGACAGCGACTCGGCGCCGAGGGCGGCGGCCTCGGCGGGGCTGACGTACGGGTCGTGCAGCAGGACGGTGAGGTCGAACGGCCGCAGCAGCTCCAGCAGTCTGCGGCCCACGCGCGAGGCGCCGATGACGCCGACGCGGCGGCCGAGGTTCCCGGTCGCCGCGGTCTCGGCGGGGCCCGGGTAGGCGTGGGTGCGGCGGAAGCGCTCGCGGTGGTCGAAGGCGTCCTTGCCGACGAGCAGGATCATCGCGAGCGTGTACTCGGCGACCGGCAGGGCGTTGCCCGTCACCGCGCTGGAGACGGTGACCCCGCGTTCCCACAGGGCCTCGCCGACCAGGGAGCGGACGGACCCGGCCGCGTGCAGGACGGCGCCGAGCTTCGGGGCCGCCGCGAGGACGCCGGCGTCCAGGTGCGGGCAGCCCCAGCCGGTGATCAGCATCTCGGCGGAGGCCAGGGTGGCGGCCGCGGCCGGATCGGCGAAGTCCCGCACCACCAACCCGGGGTCGATGTCGGCCGTGCGCCTCAGCCGCTCCATCAGCGGCGGAGGAAAGAGCAGCGGGAGGTGCACCGGGTCCATCGCGAACACGGCCCGCGGCAGCTGGGGGCTGGGCATGACTCTCCTGGAGCTGTGGACGGAAACTGTTTCAGAAAGCGCCTTCTACCGTAGATCCGCCGGGAAGCGGCGGTCAATCGCCAGGGCCGGGGACAACTCCGAACCCGCCGGATCAGCGCAATGACCTCCTGAAGAGCACGTGGTAGCGGGAATAGGCGGGCTGGAGCGGTCGTGCGCGGCACCTGCCCCTCGCCAGGCGCTGACGGGCGGAGGGTTGGGTGGAGGGCCTCAACCTGCCCTCCTCCTGGAAATCGATTACTGCGGTTTCGACGGCCTGGAGTCGGCCGGGCGGGTGTCGCCGCGGGGTGTCACTGCCCGGATGGCCAGTTCAGCAACCGGTTCCCATGTCTGTTGCCGAACCTCCTGACTCGCCCCTGGTCGCAGCCGGTCCGGCCGCCGCCCGATGGCCCGATCACGGCGGCCGAAACCAGGAGTTTTCGGGCTCTTGGGCCATGAAGCCGAGGTTACACAGGTTTTTCGAAAGTTCGCCGAGGCCCTTGACGGGTCATCCTGACCGGAAGAAGCTCTGCCCCACGCACAACAACCGGTTGCCCCGCCGACTTCCGCGGTCGGTAGTACGGCGCAGAGCCGGTATTTCGAACAGCAGAGCAGGAGGTGGTGCGTTCATGCACCCACGTGCTGGTGCTTCCCTGAGCCGCCGCCGATTCCTCGCCCTCTCGGCCGCCGGCGCCGCCACGGGCGCGGCGTCGCTGAGTGGCTGCGCGATGCAGGTCTCCAGCGGCGTCAGCGGCGGCGGGGAGACCGTCACGCTGATGGTCAAGCCAGACGACATCTCCCCGGAGCTGGTCCGGCAGGCCCAGAAGGACATCGGCGTCAAGATCACCACGGTGCGGTACGACATCACCAAGCTGATCGGCATGATGACCAACGGCGCCCCGCCCGACCTGGTCCGTGGCGTCGGCGCCACCGACGCGCCCTACTTCGCGGCGCGGGACGTGATGGAGGACCTGGACCCCTACTTCGCCCGGAGCACCGTCCTCGAGCTCGACGACCTCGACCCGGTCAACGACCTGTGGCGCTACGACGGCCGCACCCAGGGCAAGGGCCCCCGCTACGGCATGGCCAAGGACTTCTCCCAGGACTCCATGTACTGGTACAACACCGCGCTCTTCGACGGGGCCGGTGTCGACCACCCGCCGGAGACCGAGCCCGTCACCTACGAGGAGTGGCTGGAGAACGCCAAGCGGCTCACGCGGCGCGAGAGCGGCCAGACGACCGTCTTCGGCGGCAGCTACAACGGCGTGTCCACCCCGAACCTCCTGGCGAGCCTGACGGCCGCCGCCGGAGGCAGCCTCTTCAACGACGACTTCTCCCGGATCGACTTCACCACCCCCGAGGCCCGCAAGGCCCTGGCCTGGTACGTCGAGTACGGCCGGAGCAGGGTCGGCCCGAGCATCGTCCAGCCGGACCCCAACACCTGGGACGGCCCCACCTTCCAGGCGAACCGGATGGCCATGTCCAACTCGGGCTACTGGCTCGGCGGCCTGATCAACGCCGACAAGAAGCTGGCGCCGCACGCCCGCCTCGCCCCGGCCCCGGTCTTCGAGGGCGGCCGGCGGGTCAGCCCCTGCCAGGCGGGCACCGGCCTGTGGATGCCGAAGAAGGCACGGAACAAGGACGCCGCCTGGCGGGTCTTCGAGTGGTTCTTCGGCGAGGGACCGGCCAGGGCCCGCGCCTCCAGCGGCTGGGGCATCCCCAGCCTGAAGTCGCTGCGCCCGCTGATGCCCGCCCAGGAGGACTACCAGAAGCGGGTGCTGAAGGTGCAGAACGCCGAGCTGGAGTACTTCTCGGTGATCGCCTACACCCCGTACGCGACGGCGGACTCGCTCTACGCCCTGTTCAACCAGGAGGCCCCGGCCGCGATGAACGGCCGGATGTCCGTCGACACCCTGGCGGGCCGCCTGAACTCGCTGATGAACGAGCAGCTCAAGCGCGGTAAGGAGCAGGTGGGATGACGGTCGACCAGCTGTCCGCCGCGGGCCGGACCGGCCCGGCCGCGAGCCCCGGACGGGCCACGCCGGAGCGGCGGCCCGGGATCTCCATGACCGGGCGCAGGCATCGCGCCTTCTACCTGTTCACCTCGCCCTGGATCATCGGTTTCCTGCTGCTGACCGTCGTTCCGATGGCGTACGCGCTGTGGCTGAGCTTCACCACGTACGACGGGATCTCCCCGCACTGGAAGTACGTCGGCCTCGGCAACTACAGCGAGCTGTTCGCCGATCCGCGGACCTGGAGATCCCTGGGCCGTACGGGCCTGTTCGCGCTCACCTCGGTACCGCTGTCGATCGTCGCCGGGCTGGGGCTCGCCGTGCTGGTCAACCGGCCGCTCAAGGCGCGCGGGCTGTTCCGCACCCTGCTCTACCTGCCGGCCGTGGTGCCGCCGGTGGGCGTCGGCCTCACCTTCAAGGCGCTCTTCGACCAGAACTCCGGTGCCGCCAACGGCGTCATCACCCTCTTCGGCTTCGACGCGCTCGGCTGGCTCGCCGACCCCTACGCCCGCTACGTGCTGCTGATGAGCGTGCTGTGGGCCGCCGGAAACGTCATGATCATCTCGCTGGCGGGGCTCCAGGACGTGCCCCGCGAACTGCACGAGGCCGCCCGGATCGACGGGGCGAGCGCCTGGCGGACCTTCCGCAGCGTCACCGTGCCGCTGCTGTCGCCGGTGCTGCTGTTCCAGACGGTCACCGGCGTGATCGCGTCCGTGCAGACCATCATGCCGCTGCTGCTCACCCCCGACGGCACCACGGCCGGCGTCACCGCGCTGCCGCAGTCCAACTACCTCTACATGATGCACGTCTTCTCGCAGTACTTCGCGCTCGGCCGCTACGGCTACGCCTCCGCCCTGCTGTGGGTGCTGTTCGTGCTGATCCTCATCGCCACCGGGCTCATCTTCAGGTTCACGTCCGGCGTGGTGTTCTACAACGTCGACCCGGAGGCGAAGAAGTGACCGCGACCAGTCCGCTCCCCGACTCCGCGCCCCGGGTGCGGATCCGTGTCAACCGCCTGGTCCTCTACACGGTCCTCGTCGTCATCACCGGGCTGTTCCTCGGGCCCTTCGGCTGGCTGGTCCTCAGCGGCCTGAAGACCCCGGCGGAGCTGGCCGCCTCGCCCGTGCACTGGCTGCCCGCCGACTTCCAGTGGCACAACTTCGCCGACGCCTTCCACCTGATCGACTTCCTCGGCTACGCCCGCAACTCGCTGATCATCGCGCTCGTCTACGCCACGCTCGTCACCCTCAGCTCGGCCTGGGTCGGCTTCGGCTTCGCCCGGCTGGACGCGCCCGGCAAGAAGACGCTGTTCGGCATCCTCATCGGCTCGATGATGCTGCCCCAGATGATCACCCTGCTGCCGACCTACCTGATCTTCGCCAAGCTCGGCATGGTCGACACGTACTGGCCGTGGGTGCTGTGGGGGCTGGCCGCAGCCCCCTATCTGGTCTTCCTCTTCCGGCAGTTCTTCGCGGGACTGCCCCGGGAGCTGGAGGAGGCGGCGATCGTCGACGGCTGCGGTTACGGCACGATCTTCTGGCGGATCTTCCTGCCGCAGTCCTGGCCCGTGCTCTCCGCGAGCTTCGTGATCGCCTTCACCTGGTCCTGGGGCGACTACATCGCCCCGCAGCTGCTGCTGTCGACCGACAAGTCGACGCTGGCCGTCGCCGTCATGACCACGTACGTGACGTCGGCCGGCACGCCCGTCGCCAACCTCCAGGCCGCGGCCTCCGTGATGTACGTCGTGCCGATCCTGCTGATCTTCCTGATCGCCCAGCGCGGTTTCGTCGCCGGAATGTCCACCACCGGTCTGAAGTGACCCCCTTACCGAACCGTCCGCAAGGAGTTACGCATGAACACGCCCATGTCACGCCGGACCACCCTCCAGGCCGCCGGTGTCATCGCCGCCGCCGGCCTGGCCGGCAGCCTCGCGGGAACCGCGCAGGCCGCCGCGGCGGAGGAGACCGGCACCGCCGGCGACAGCGTGGTCGTCCACCCGACGCTTCCGAAGGTGCCTGTCAACAACTCCTTCACCGTCAAGGTCCGGCCGGTCGGCGGCACCTGGCAGAAGCTCGGCGTCTACCTCGCCAAGCTCGCACTGATCGACGCGACCACCGGCAGCAACAGAGCCCAGAACTCCTCCTGGGCCGCCTTCGACTTCTCCGGCACGGTCGAGGTCGAGGTCACGTACAACACGGGCGGCGGCGAGCAGGTCCGCATCCGCCCCGACTCGTACGGCATCAAGCCCGAGGTGCTCGGCAGCACCGCGCGCTTCACCCTGGACCGGCCCCGCAACCTCGTCGTCCAGATCGACGACAAGATCTTCGACTGCCTGCACCTGTTCGCGAACCCGATCGAGCGGGACGTGCCCGCCGAGGGCGACAAGAAGGTCATGTACTTCGGGCCCGGTCTGCACACCACCCCCGACGGGACGCTGAAGGTGCCCAGCGGCACCACCGTCTACCTGGCCCCCGGCGCCGTCCTCACCTCGCAGGTGATCTTCGAGAACGTGGAGAACTCCCGGCTGACCGGCCGCGGCGTGCTCTACAACTCGCCCGCCGGCGCGATGTTCATCCGCAAGTGCGAGAACGTCACGATCGACGGCATCACGATCCTCAACCCCCGGTACGAGAACATCCGGGTCGCCGAGTCCCAGAACCTCACCCTCAAGAACGTGCGCGCCTTCAGCCACCAGGGCTGGGGTGACGGCATCCAGCTCTACTGCTCCGAGAACGTCACGGTCGACGGCTGCTTCCTGCGCACCTCCGACGACTGCGTCGCCCTCTACACCCACCGCTGGGACTTCTACGGCGACACCCGCAACATCACCGTCAAGAACTGCTCCCTCTGGGCCGACGTCGCCCACCCGATCAACATCGGCGTGCACGGCAACTCCGAGAACCCGGAGATGCTGGAGAACCTGCGCTACGAGAACATCGACATCCTCGACCACCGCGAGCCGCAGGTGACCTACCAGGGCGCCATCGCCTTCATGGTCGGAGACAGCAACCTCGTCCGGGACGTCAGGTTCGACGACATCCGGGTGGAGGGCTTCCGCTGGGGCCAGCTCATCCACCTGCGGGTCGAGTACAACCCGAAGTACAACACGTCGGCAGGCCGCGGCATCGAGTCCGTCTACGTCAAGGACCTCAGCTACAACGGCAAGAACGCCGACCTGTCGATCATCGCGGGCCTCGACGCGGAGCACGCGATCAAGGACGTCACCTTCGAGAACCTCCGCGTCAACGGCAGGGTGATCGCCGACAGCACGGGCAAGCCGAAGTGGTATCTGGCCTCGGACGGCGTGCCCATGTTCGTCAACGAGCACGTGACGAACCTCAAGTTCCTCACCACCGCCGAGGCCGCGGCGGCCGCCGCGTCATGAGCGCCGACCCCCTGAGAGCAACGCCCATGAGAACGACTCCCGCCCCCAGCCGCCGGGGCTTCCTCGGCGGCGCGGCCGCCCTGCTGCTGGTGTCGGGCGCGAGCGGCCTGCTCGCCTCCGGCACCGCCCGGGCCGCCGCTCAGGACCCCTCCGCTCCACGCGCCTTCACCCACCCCGGGCTGCTGCACAGCGTCGACGACCTGGCCCGGATGAAGGCCGCGGTCGCCGCCAAACAATCCCCGGTCTACGACGGTTTCCTCGCCCTCGCCGCCCACGCGCGATCCAAGGCGACGTACACCGTGCAGAACACGGGCCAGATCACCTCCTGGGGCCGCGGCCCCACCAACTTCCAGAACCAGGCCGTCGCCGACTCGGCCGCCGCCTACCAGACCGCGCTGATGTGGTGCGTCACCGGCGAACGGGCGTACGCCGACAAGTCCCGGGACATCCTCAACGCCTGGTCGGCGTCCCTGACAGCCGTCACCGGGGCGGACGGGCCGCTCGGCGCCGGGCTCCAGGCCTTCAAGTTCGTCAACGCCGCCGAACTCCTCCGGCACAGCGGCTACGACGGCTGGGCGAAGGAGGACATCGCCCGCTGCGAGGAGTCGTTCCTGCGCGTCTGGTATCCGGCGATCTCCGGCTACATGCTCTACGCCAACGGCAACTGGGACCTGACGTCCGTCCAGTCCATCCTGGCCATCGGCGTGTTCTGCGAGGAGCCCGCCCTCTTCGAGGACGCGCTCCGCTTCGCCGCCGCCGGCGCGGGCAACGGCAGCGTCCGCCACCGCGTCGTCACCGACCTGGGACAGGGCCAGGAGTCCGGCCGCGACCAGGGCCACGAGCAGCTCGCCGTCGGCCTGCTCGCGGACGCCGCCCAGGTCGCCTGGAACCAGGGCGTCGACCTGTACGCCTTCGACGACAACCGGCTGCTGAAGAACGTCGAGTACGCGGCCCGCTACAACCTCGGCGGCGACGTCCCCTTCGTGCCCGACCTCGACCGCACCGGCAAGTACATCAAGAAGACCGTGTCGGCCGTCGGACGCGGCAACCTCCCGCCGATCTACGAGATGGCGTACGCGCACTACGTCGGCGTCCGCGGCCTCGACACCCCCTACACCAAGGCGGCCGTCTTCCGCGGCACCGGCGGCGCCCGGGTCGTCGAGGGCAGCAACGACGACCTGCCCAGCTGGGGCACCCTCACCTTCGCCGGCACGAAGGCCCCGGCCCCGGCCGTACCCACGGCACCGGCCGGTGTCACGGCGGTCGGCACCGGCAAGTCCGTCACCCTGGCCTGGCTGCCCTCGGCGTGGGCCGAGTCGTACACCGTGCTGCGGGCCGGCAGCGCCGACGGGCCCTACGAGAAGATCGCGACCGGCCTCGGCGACCCGCGGTACACCGACCGCGACGCCCGCCCGGGCAAGGCGGCGTACTACCGGGTCACCGCCACCAACGCCCAGGGCACCAGCGCCCCTTCGCCCTGGGCGGCGGCGGTCCCCGGGCTGCCCGACCCCTGGGCGACGCGGGACGTCGGGGACGTGCGCATCCCCGGCTCGGCGGTCTTCGACGGCGAACGGTTCCTGCTGGAGGCGTCCGGCACCGCCGACACCCACCGCCTGGTCTACCTGCCGCTGCGCGGCGACGGCACGATCACCGCGCGGATCGTCTATCCGCTCAGCTCCCAGTACTCGAAGACCGGCGTCACCGTACGGGCCGGCCTGGACGCGGACGCCGCCCACGCCGCCATGCTGATCCAGGGCCTGCCGCTGCACACCTGGAGCGGTGTGTGGTCCGTCCGGGCCAGGGCGGGGGAGCGGGTGCGGGGAACCGGCAGCACCCCGGTACCGCCCTCCCAGCAGCAGACGATCACCACGAGCGCGGCCTTCCCCATCTCCTCCCTCGGCGCGCTGCCCGAGTCGGCGACCCCGCTTCAGGCCCCGTACGTCGAGGGCGCGGGCGACGGCTACCGGCTGCGCATGCCCTACTGGGTGCGCGTCACCCGCCGGGGCGACCGCTGCACCGGCGCCATCTCCCCGGACGGCGTCCGCTGGACCGAGGTCGGCTCCACCGACGTCGACCTCGGCGCCACGGCGTACGTCGGCCTCACCCTCACCTCCTGCCTCGGCGTCGACGAGGAGTACGCCGAGACCGGCACGGGCGCCTTCGACAACGTCAGCGTGGTCTCCCGCACCGCCGGCGAAATCTGGTCCGTGCCGCGCCCGGCCCGGGCCGCCGGCGACCTGCGGGCCACCGCGGGAGCGGACGCGGTCGAACTGGCCTGGACCGACCCGGACCTCGCGGCCCGCTACAAGGTGCTGCGCGCCACCACCCCCGACGGCCCGTACGAGACCATCGCCACCGGCATCGGCCCGGTCGGCTTCGGCACCCGCATCCGGTACGCCGACGCCACCGGCACCCCCGGCACGACGTACCACTACGCCGTCGCCAAGACCAACCGCGCCGGACGCGGCCCCCTGTCGCCGCCCGCCGCGTCGACGATGCCGACGCCGTCGAAGCCCCAACTCACCTCTCCCACCGAGGCGTTCGCCAACCAGGGCGTGCCCTTCGAGCACCTCCTGCGCGCCACGCACGAACCCGTGCGGTTCGCCGCGGACGGACTGCCCGACGGCCTGCGCGTCGACAGGCGCACCGGCCTGATCTCCGGAACCCCCACCCGGACGGGCCAGTTCGAGGTCACCACCACCGCGGGCAACGCCGCCGGAGACGCCACCGGCACCCTGACCCTCACCGTCGGCACCCCGCCGCCCGCGCCCTGGACCTACGGCGACCTCGGCGACGTCGTCCTCGACGACCGCGCCTACGGCACCCTCGGCGTGGTAGCCGTCCGCACCCCCGGCAGCACCGCCCACCAGGACGGGACCTTCGTGGTGCGGGGCGCCGGAAGCGACCTCACCGTCAACAACCAGGGCATGACCGGCCAGTTCGTCCGACGGCCCGTCACCGGTGACTGCGAGGTCACCGCCCGCCTGCTCTCCCGCGCCGGAGCCACCGGCGACCGGGTCGGCCTGCTCATGGCCAAGTCCCTGTCGCCGTTCGACCAGGCGGCCGGGACGATCGTCACCGGCGGCACGAGCGCCCAGCTGATGCTGCGCCCGACCGTCGCCGGCAGGTCCACGTTCACGGGCAACGCGGCGGTCACCGCCGGCTGCCTGCTGCGGCTGAAGCGCACCGGGACGCACTTCACCGCGTCCGCCTCGACCGACGACGGCGCCACCTGGACCCCCCTCGCCGAGGGAGACATCCCCGGCTTCGGTGACGCCCCCTACTACGTGGGCCTCGTGGTCTGCTCCCGCGACCCCCTGGCCCGCAGCACCACCGAGTTCGACGAGGTGAGCATCACCCCCATGTAGCACTTCACGGATCGGAGAAGCACGCATGAGCCGCACTTCCCCCCACACGCACCACGAGGGCGGCCAGGTGAGCCGCCGCGGTCTGCTCAAGACCGCCGGCGGCCTCACCGCGGCCCTCGCCCTCGGCGCCACCGCCACCGCCACCACGGCGGACGCGGCCCCGGCGACCTTCACCCACCCCGGCATGCTGCACAACGCCGGCGACATCAACCGCGCCAAGGTCAGGGTCGCCGCGGGCGACGACCCCTGGGCCTCCGGCTGGCGCAGACTGACCGCCAACTCCCACTCGGCGTCCACCTGGACACCCCGCCCCACCGCCACGATCATCCGCGGCGGAACCGGCGAGAACTACCCCCAGCTCTACAACGACATCCACGCCGCCTACCAGAACGCGCTGCGCTGGCACGTGGGCGGCACCGCCGCCAACGCCGACTGCGCCGTGCGCATCCTCAACGCCTGGTCGTCGACGCTCACCACCATCACCGGCAACGCCGACCGGTTCCTGGCGGCCGGCCTCTACGGCTGGCAGTTCGCGAACGTCGCCGAACTCATGCGCGGCTACGCGGGCTTCGACCTGGGCCGGTTCAAGACGATGATGCTCAACGTCTTCTACCCGCTCAACAACCAGTTCCTGACCGGCCACAACGACGCCTGCGTCACCAACTACTGGGCCAACTGGGACCTGTGCAACATGGCCTCGATCATGGCCATCGGGATCCTGTGCGACGACGGCGCCAAGTACGACCAGGCCGTCGACTACTTCGTGAACGGCGGCGGCAACGGCCAGATCCGGCGCGCGGTGCCGTTCCTGTACCCGGGCGTCGAGGGCTACGACCTCGGCCAGTGGCAGGAGTCCGGCCGCGACCAGGGCCACACCATCATGGGCATGGGCCAGATGGGCGCCCTGTGCGAGATGGCCTGGAACCAGGGAGACGACCTGTACTCCTACGACGGCCGCCGCTTCATGAAGGCCGCCCAGTACGTCGCCAAGTACAACCTGAACATGAACGTGCCCTTCACCACCTACACCTGGGGCAGCGGCCAGAACTGCTCCCAGCAGTCGCACACCGCGATCAGCTCCATCTCCCGCGGCCAGGTCCGCCCGGTCTGGGCGATGCTCCACTACCACTACGGGCGGCGCCTGCTCCTCGACGACAAGTACATCGCCCAGATGTGCTTCTCCGTGGCCCCCGAGGGCGGAGGAGGTGACTACGGCACCACCAGCGGCGGCTTCGACCAGCTCGGCTTCGGCACGCTGATGTACGCCAAATAGCGGGCCCCGTGTTCCAAGTGTCTGCCAAATAGCGGCCAAGTCGGCTCGTGCACCGGAATACCGGCGAGCGATGTGGTGCTCTGGTGTTCCCGGTGCACGAGCGCGGCGAAGGGCTGGTGGGCGATGACGGCAGACCAGGCGGACCCCGTGGTCACGAGCCCGTACGGGGCCGTGCGCGGCCGCTACGAACGCGGCGTCGCGGTCTTCCGCGGCATCCCCTACGCGGCGCCTCCCTTCGGCCCCCGCCGCTTCCGCCCGCCCGTGCCCCTCAAGCCCTGGGAAGGCGTCCGCGACGCGGGCGCCTTCGGCCCCACCCCGCCCAAACCCCCGTACTCCGACGCCTTCGCCCACTACCTGTCCGACCCGGTCGTGCCCGGCGACGACTGCCTCAACCTCAACGTCTGGACCCCCGACCCGGACCCCGCGGCCCGCCTGCCCGTCCTGGTCTGGCTGCACGGCGGCGCCCTGACCCGGGGCTCCTCGGCCGTCCCCGTCTACGACGGACACGCCTTCGCCCGCGACGGCGTGGTCTGCGTGTCGGTCAACTACCGACTGGGAGTCGAGGGCTACGGCCTCTTCCCGGACACGCCCCCGAACCCCGGCCTGCGCGACCAGATCGCCGCCCTCACTTGGGTGCACGAGGCCATCGAGGCCTTCGGCGGCGACCCCGCCCGCATCACCCTCTTCGGCCAGTCCGCCGGGGCGATCAGCATCGGCGCCCTTCTCGCCGCCCCGCAGACGCAGGGGCTGGTCCGGCGGGCGGTGCTGCAGAGCGGGCCGCCCGAGGCGTCCGAGCGGGCCAAGGTGCGGCGGATGGTGCGCCGGATGGCCGCCCGGCTGAAGATCCCTGCCACCGCGGAGGCCTTCGCCGCCGTCGACCGCGACCTGCTGCTGCGCACCCAGGCCGAGGTGGGTCGGCTCAGCAGCCCGGTGGTCGGCGGCCCCGCCTTCGGCATCGTCGTCGACGGCGACGTCGTCCCCCGCGACCCGCTGGACGCGCTCGTCGAGGGCGCCGCCCCGGGCGTGGACCTGCTGATGGGCTGGACCCGCGACGAGTACCGGCTCTGGCTGGTCCCGGGCGGCCTGCTGGACCGCGTGGACCGCCTCGGAGCCGTCGCCCTGGCCGGTGCCATGGCCCGCTGCCACTGCGGCAGCGAGGTGCCGCGCGGCTACCGCGCCCTGCACCCCGAGGCCGGCACGGCGGAGATCGTCGGCCAGCTCGTCACCGACCACCTCCTGCGCATCCCCCTGCACCACCTGGCCGACGCCCGCCCGGAACCGTCGTACGTCTACGAGTTCGCCTGGCCCTCGAACCTCCCCGGCCTCGGCGCCTGCCACGCGCTGGAACTCGGCTTCGTCTTCGACACCGGGGACGTCCCGGAGGCCCGCAAACTGGCCGGGGAGGGCGCCCCGCAGGAACTGGCCGACGAGATGCACGCCGCCTGGGTGCGCTTCGCCACGGACGGCGACCCGGGCTGGGAACGCTGGGACGCCCACCACCCGGTACGGGTCTTCGGAGACCGCGCCCCGGACGCGCAGGACGGCCTCGCCTACACGGCCCACGGCCCCCGAGACCGCGAACTCGCCCTCTGGCACGCCGATGCCGCCCGCCAGCCGGACCCCCGGCTCCCGCGCGAAGAGTCACCCACCGAAGTGCGCACGGTCGTACGCCGACTGCGCCGATCCGGGACACTGCGCCGGTACTGACCACGGCGGGCGCTCCTCCGAACGGGCGACTCGGGATTATTTCCCCCCGGTCCGCTCCACCTATGGCAGGGAACGCCCTATCAGCTCGACCAGCAGGAGAGCGCGCCCATGAACGGGACAGCCGACCCCCACCACAATTCTTCGCGATCGGCCCGGCCCGACTGCGCGGCCGAGCCGATCGCCGGGATCCTGGCCGAATTCGTGGACAGGCGGATGGGACAGCGGATCGCCCAGGGCCAGGACCCGGTGCTGCGGCCGGTCTTCGTCAAGTACCACGGCACCGCCCGGGGAGTGCTCACCGTCGACCCCGGTCTGCCGGAGGACCTCTGCATCGGTTTCCTCAAGGCCGCCCGCGACCGGCAGGGCGGCCTGACCGCCTGGGTCCGTTTCTCCAGCGACACCCAGCCGGACCGTCCTGACTTCCGTCGCACTCTCGGCATCGGCGTCAAGCTGTTCGGCGTCCCCGGCTCGAAGCTGCTGGAGGACGAGGGCCAGGCGGACACACAGGACCTCGTGCTGCAGAACCACGACGTGTTCTTCGTCGACACCGCCCGGGACATGTGCGAGTTCCAGCAGGACCCGGTCGCCTACCAGAACGCGCATCCGGAGACCCGCGCCATCCTGCAAGCCATGCGCAAGCCCGAGGAGAGCGCGCTGACGGCCAGGTACTGGGGCGTGCTGCCGTACGCGTTCGGGCCTGACCGCCATGTGAAGTACTCGCTCGTGCCCGTCTTCTGCCCGCCCGGCGACCCGGCGGCGACACCCCCGGACGAGGACCCCTCCTTCTTCCGGGAGGACCTGCGGCACCGGCTGGCCGCGGGTGAGGCCGCTTTCGAACTGACGGTGCAGTTCCGCACGGACCCGGACCGGATGCCCCTGGACCGCGCCACCGTCCGCTGGGAGGAGTCGCTGAGCGCTCCCGTCCGCGTGGCGAGACTGACCCTGCACCAGCAGGACGTCAGGGCGCGCGGCCAGGACGCCTACGGCGAGAATCTGGCCTACAATCCCTGGCACTGCCTGGCCGAACACCGGCCCGTCGGCAGCATGGCCGAGGCCCGCAAGGCCGTGTACCGCGCGTCGGCCGCACGGCGCCGCGACGCGAACGGCGTCCCCGCAGCGGAACCCGGCCCCGCACGACTGCCGTCCGGCGAACCCCACGGGCGGGACACCCGGATCGTGCGCGCCGCGATCCACCCCGCCATCGGAGTGGCCCGCGTCGGCGACAGCGCCGACGAGTTCTTCCTCGCCCCCGAGGTCGACGACCCGCCGCCGCCACCCGCCGGCTCGTACAAGGACGCGACCGGCGCCCTGAAGCGGCAGGCGGCGCGCTTCCGCGTCTACGGCTACAACGCCGCCGGGGAGGCCGTCGCCGAGCTGACCGCGGACAACGCGGACATCCGGTGGACCGTGCACGTCGCCAACAAGAAGGCCGCCTGGTACCAGTTCCAGCTGGCCCTGGACATCCCCGAGGCGGCCGGCGCCCCCGCCAGCGCGCTGCGCAACGCCAAAGTGCCCCCCGAGGAGCGGGGCCGGCTGGTCATCGACCCCGGCCCGCGCTCGATCCGGGGCCGGGACCGCGCGGGCCGGCCCGAGTACCGGTTCGACACCGGCTGCTTCCTCGGCAGGCCCGTCCCGCTGGGCGAGGTGCGCACCGACGGCGCTGGCCGGCTGGTCTTCCTGGGCGGGCACGGCGTCTCGGCCTCGGTGGACCACGCCCAGGCCATGCACTTCGCCAACAACGACGGCTGGCACGACGACATCTGCGACGGCCCGGTCACCGCGGACGTCCGTGTCGGCGGCCGTTCCGTCCCCGTCGAAGCGGCCTGGGTCGTGGTGGCGCCGCCGAACTTCGCGCCGGAGCTGAAGTCCGTACGCACGATGTACGACCTGATGCGCGACGTCTTCGTCTCCGCCGGAACCCTGCCGCCGCCGGACACCGTCTCGTTCACCCGCGACGTCCTGCCGGTCCTGCGGCGCCTGTGCGACCTGCAGTGGGTCAACCGCGGCATCGCCACATTGTTCGGTCACGGCGGGCGGGAGCACTTCCTGGCGCCCGGGCGGCTCGCCCGGCTGGCCGACCCCGGGCCGCGCAACGCGGAACTGCGCCAGCAGATCTGGGCCACGATGCGCGACCTCGACCGTGACGGGCTCTCACCGGTGCCGTGGCCCCCCCTCTACGGCGACTCGATGAGCGTGCGGCCGGTCTCCGCACGGCAGCACCTGACACTGACCCCGACGCAGTACCGGTCACTGGCCCGGTGGGCGGCAGGGGACTTCGACGCCGACCACGACCCCGCGGCAGTGCCCCCCGGGAGCCTCGACGAGGTGCCGCTGCCGCAGCGGCCGGCCGTGCTCGACCGCGCGGCCCTGTCGTTCTGCCTGGCCGACGCGTTCCACCCCGGGTGCGAACTGTCCTGGCCGATGCGCCACAGCACCCTGTACGCGGCACCGTTCCGCGTACGGCACCGCGCACCTGGCACACCCGAACCCGACTACGGCAGCGTGCTCACCCCGCAGACGGCGCTCGGCGTCGACGGCCCCCTCTACGGGCAGGGGCCGGGCGATCTGACGCGCTGGATGGCGGTGCCCTGGCAGACCGACACCGCCCGCTGCCGCTCCGGCTACTACCTCGGGTACGGCCCGCGCTACGACCCCTACCTGCCCACCTTCTGGCCGGCGCGCGTGCCGAACCACGTCCTGACGGAGCAGGACTACGAGGAGGCGGTCGACCCCGGCAGGCCCGCCGAGGAGCGCCGGGCCGCCTTCGAGCGCCGGGCCGTGTGGGACCGGTGGCTGCCCGAGGACCGCATCGAGCAGATGAACGCCATGGTCAGGGACTTCGGCCGGCTGGGCCTCGTCGAACGGCGCACGGGCGCCGACGACGACCCGGAGCTGCCCGCCACGATGTTCGTGGAGACCGCGGTGGGCTTCCATCCCGAACAGCCTCCGCCCGCCCTGCGCCACCTGCGGTGCCTGCATGTGCCGGAGGCGGCGGACCCGGACCTGGACGGCGGCGCCCTGGCCGCGGCCGTGGCCCGGACGGACGTACCCCAGGAGCAGGTCATGGCGGGCTACTTCGAGAAGGTCGACCGCTTCCCGAAGGAGCGGTGACCGAGCGGTGACCTACGAGGTGATCGTGGCCGGGGGCGGCCCGGCGGGCGCCGTCGCGGCGCTGGTCCTGGCACGGGCCGGCCGCCGGGTCCTGCTGGTCGACAAGGGCGCGGACGGTCCCGGGCCCTCCCCGTTCCGGGTCGGCGAGACCCTGCCGCCCGCGGCCAGGCCGCTGCTGCAGGACCTGGGCCTGTGGCCCGGGTTCGCCGCGGGGCCGCACCTGCGGTGCGTGGGCACCTACGCCTCCTGGGGATCGGAGCGGCTCCACGGCCGAAGCCACCTCCACGACCCGCACGGACCCGGCTGGCACCTCGACCGGGCCCGGTTCGACGCGTTCCTGCGGAGCGCCGCCGAAGCCGCGGGGGCCGAGCTGCGCCGGGCCGAGGCCGTGCCGCGCCCCGCGCACGCGGGCGACCGTTGCGTACTGATCCGCGGCGACGGCCGGTCCGAAGAGGTGCGCTGCGACTGGGTCGTGGACGCCACCGGCCGCCGCGCCGTGATCGGCCGCCGCCGGGGCCGGCGCCGCAAGCAGGACCGGCTCACGGCCGTCTACGCCATGTTCGGACGACGGCTCCCCGGCCGGCCCACCCCGGACGCGGAACTCCGCACGCTCGTGGAGGCGGTTCCCGGCGGCTGGTGGTACACGGCCAAAGTGCCGGCCGGCCGGCTGGTCGCACATCTCACCGACTCCGACCTCACCGACTCCGCGCTGCGCACCCCGGAGGGATTCCTCCGCGCGGCCCGGGAGACCCGCCACGTCCGTACCCGCCTCGACGGCTACGACCCGGCCCACGCCCCGGCACTCCGGTGGACCGCGGCCCACGGGCTGCGTCTGCACCCGGCGTCGGGCCCCGGCTGGATCGCCGCCGGAGACGCCGCCGTCGCCTTCGACCCGCTCTCCTCCCAGGGCATCCTCACGGCCCTGCACACCGGAGCCCGCGCCGGCCGGACCGTCGACCGGTGCCTGTCCGGCGAGGCGTCCGCCCTCGCGGACTACGCCCTGTTCCTGGACCGGATCACGGACGCCTACGAGCGGCATCACACCGAGATCTACGGCCAGGAGCGGCGCTGGCCGGAACACCCCTTCTGGGAACGCCGGCGCCCCACGTCCCGGGAGCCGTCGGCCACCGCCGGGTTCCGCACCCGGGCGTGACCTCGCCGTTCGGCCGTTCGAGGGCGGTTCCGCGCGCCCGGCGTGTGGAATCCCGTCGTCAGCGGGGGCGGGATTACGCTCCGTGTCCACGGAGGTGCGACATGCGTGGACGAACGCGGCGACTGCTCGCCGGTGCCGGTGTGTGGGGGAGCATTCTTCTGCTCGTCTCGTGCGGCGACTCGTCCGAACCCGGCGGCGACACGTCCCCCACACCGACGCGGTCGACGGTGTCGCCTTCGGACACGCTCTCCACCGCGACCACGACCTCCGCTACCCCCGAGGCCACGATCTCCGGTTCCGCGTCCGCGACCACCGGTCCCAACACCACGGCGGATTCCGGCAGTTCGGAGATTCCCCCGCCCCCGCCTCCGCCGACGCGTACGCGCAGGGAGACTCCAGGACCTTCTCTGGCCCCGACCCAGACCGCCCCTCCACCGGCGGTGCCCGACTCGCCCCCGGGCCCCATGACCACATGACGGAACCGTGGGACAAGCCCGGCGCCGGCGCTTCCGAAGGGGACAGGCAGAGGTCCGACGCGCTGACGCTGGGCAAGGCCGTCGTGGCCCAGGCGTCCTTCATCGCCGCCCTGATGTTCTACCTGGGGGCGATCTACACCAGTGCCTACTACGCCTACTACCACATCTCGCTCAGCTTCCTCGGCTTCGGTTTCGCCCAACTGGTGCTGCAGAGCCTCCATCTGCTGCGGTTCGAGGTCCTGGTCGTCGTGGTCGTGGGGCTGCTCGTCCTCGAGGCGTCGAGGAACCCCGGGCACCTGCCCGTTCCCGGTGCGCTGAGGCGGGGGCTGCGGACGGCGGGGGAAGCGCTGGCGCGGTGGCATCTGGTCGTCGTCGCGGCCGGGCTGGCTCTGCTGTTGATGTGGTCGCGCATTCACCCCTATGCGTGGACGGCCCCGCTCACCATCGCGGTGGGACTCCTGCTCGGACAGACCCGACCGGCCCGGGACGGCCGGCCGTGGCAGGCCGGCAGCCGGTCCGTGGTGATCCTGGCGGCCGCGGCGTTCCTGTTCTGGACCCTGACCCAGGCCGCCTGGCAGTTGGGCGACCGCGACGCGAGGACCCACGCGCGCGACGTCGTGAGCTGGACCGGTGTCGTCATCCTCAGTACTGAGCGACTGTCCTTCCCCACCCGGTCGGTGCAGCCGGAGGACCTGCGGGAGGGCTGGCGTCACCGCTACCGCTACACCAACCTGCGGCTGCTCCTGGAACGCGACGGCCGCTACCTCGTCGTGCCGACGGACTGGGACGCCCGCAGGGACCCCATTTACGTCGTCATCGAGGACGCGAACACGTGGATCGGCCTGACTCCGGGCGAGCAGGAACCCGTCTGAGCGGAGCGGGACTACCGATCCGCGGGCGCCGCCACCGAGTCCCGCACCACCACATGCGTGCCCAGCAGCAGATGCTCGTCCGTCGCGCCCGGCGTGCGCTCCAGGGCCGTGCGGACGGCGAGGCGGCCCAGTTCCTCGTAGGGGACGTGGACCGTCGTCAGGGCGGGGTGCAGGTCGCGGGCGAAGGGGATGTCGTCGTAGCCGGCGAGGGAGACGTCGCCCGGCACCGTCAGGCCCGCCTCGTGCAGGGCGGTGAGGGCGCCGGCCGCGACCATGTCCGTGGCGGCCACCACCGCTGTGAACTCCAGCCCGTCCTTGAGGGCTTGCTGCATCAGGCGGTGGCCCGCGTCGCGCGTGAAGTCGCCGTGCAGCAGGAGCGACGGGTCGGGGGCGATGCCACGGGCCCGGTGAGCCGCGAGGTAGCCGCGCTCGCGGCCCAGGGCCGTGGTGTGGTCCGCCCGGCCGCCGAGGAACAGCACCCTGCGGTGGCCCTGGGCGAGGACGTGCGCGACGAGCGTGTAGGCACCGCCCTCGTTGTCGTACTCGATGACCGTCACCGGGGCGCCGGGGTCCAGCGGCGGCCGGCCGCACAGGACCAGGCGGGAACCGGCCGAGGCGAGGGAGTCGGCCATGCGGTGGGTGCGTTCCCGGTACTCGGGGGTGTCGGCCGTGCCGCCGACCAGGATCACGGCGGCGGCCCGCTGGGCCCGCATCATGTCGACGAACTCCAGCTCGTGCCGGACGTCGCCCTCCGTGCTGCACACCAGGCAGAGGTGACCGAGCCGGGTCGCCTCGCGCTCCACGCCGTGCGCCATGTGCGCGAACGACGGGCCGGTGATGTCCTCCAGGACGAAGGCGAGGGTGGGCGTGCCGACGCCCGCGATCGCCTTCGCCCGCGCGTCGGCCACGTAGTCCAGGTCCCGGACCGCCCGCATCACCCGCCCGCGCGTCGCCGCGCTCACCGGGTAGACGCCGCCGAGCACCCGGGACACCGTCGACGCCGAGACCCCCGCGCGGGCCGCCACGTCCCGGATGGTGCTGCGGCTCGCGTCCCCGCTCTTCCTCGTCATGCCTGCCTCGTCTCTCCCGGGCACCGGTCCGCGCCCACCCCCTCGGGAACTGCGGCAACGTCGTAGCAACCGGTTCCCATCACGGAGGCTAGCAGCGCAGAGGGGAGGGGAGGAGGGGTGTGCGCGGACTGGTGAGGGGCCGGCCGGGCGCCGGGCCGGAGGGGTGTCCGCGAGGCGCGTCATCCGCCTGGGGGCGAGAGCGGGTAGGCCGGGCGTCGCCGAGGCGGGCCGTGGCTGCGGCCCCACGGGGCGCCCGTGAGGTCGCGACGCCCGCCCGGCGCGGCGGATGGGCGTGCCGGGCGTCGCCACGCGGGCGCGCCCCCCCCGCGGGCGCGCCTCCACGCGGGGGCGCCCTCCCGGCGGGCGTCCCCCTCCGGCGGGCGTCCCCCTCCGGCGGGCGTCCCCCGGCGGGCGCCCCCCCGCCCGGAGTCCCCCTCCGGCGGGCGTCCCCCGGCGGGCGTCCTCCCGCCCGGAGTCCCCCCCCGGCGGGCGCCTCCCGCCCGGAGTCCCCCCGGCGGGCGTCCTCCCGCCCGGAGTCCCCCCCGGCGGGCGCCCCCGCCCGGAGTCCCCCCGGCGGGCGTCCTCCCGCCCGGAGTCCCCCCCGGCGGGCGCCTCCCGCCCGGAGTCCCCCCGGCGGGCGTCCCCCGCCCGGAGTCCCCCCCGGCGGGCGCCTCCCGCCCGGAGTCCCCCCGGCGGGCGTCCTCCCGCCCGGAGTCCCCCCCGGCGGGCGCCTCCCGCCCGGAGTCCCCCCGGCGGGCGTCCTCCCGCCCGGAGTCCCCCCGGCGGGCGCCTCCCGCCCGGAGTCCCCCCGGCGGGCGTCCTCCCGCCCGGAGTCCCCCCGGCGGGCGTCCCCCGGCGGCGCCCCCGCCCGGCGTCCCCTACGCCGCCCGCAGCGCCCCGGCGATCCCCGTGATCGCCTCCGGTCCCACCCGGCAGCAGCCGCCGATCAGTCGGGCTCCCGCCTGCTGCCAGCCGCGCACCTGGCCGGTGGTGAAGGAGGAGTGGCCGGTCCAGGTGCGGGCCTCGGCGTCCCAGGTCTCGCCGCTGTTGGGGTAGACGACGACCGGCTTGCCGGTGACCCGCGCCGCGGTCGCCGCGGCCGCGTCCACGTCCTCGGGCGCGCAGCAGTTCACGCCCACCGCGATCACCTCGTCCGCGTCGGCCGCCAGGGCGAAGGCCTCCTCCAGCGGCTGCCCGGCCCGGGTGCGGCCGCCCGCGACGGAGTACGTCAGCCAGGCCGGCACCCCGAGCCCGCGCACCGCGCGCAGCAGCGCCGCGGCCTCGTCGGCGTCCGGGACCGTCTCCAGGGCGAGGACGTCGGGGCGGGCCGAGGCCAGCACCTCCAGGCGGGGCCGGTGGAAACGCTCCAGCTCCTCCACCGTCAGCCCGTAGCGGCCCCGGTACTCCGAGCCGTCCGCGAGCATCGCCCCGTACGGGCCGGCCGACGCCGCCACCCACAGGGGCCGGGCCACGCGCGCGCGGCGGGCCGCCTCCCGGGCCAGCTCCACGCTCAGCGCCATGAGTTCGGCCGCCCGGTCGTGGTCGATCCCGCGCTTCGCGAAGCCCTCGAACGTGGCCTGGTAGCTGGCGGTGATCGCCACGTCGGCGCCCGCCCGGAAGTAGGCGAGGTGCGCCTCGGTGACCGCCTCCGGCTGTTCGGCGAGCAGCCGCGCCGACCACAGCTCGTCGCTCAGGTCGTGCCCGGCCGACTCGAGCTGGTTGGACATGCCGCCGTCCAGGACGACCGTCCCGGCGGCGAGAGCTTCGGCGAGGGTGAGGGTGCTGGTCATGAGGGTGACGGTAGTCGACGTGCGGCGGCGGACCCCAGTCGAATGTGTCCAGTACATGAACAGGTCGCCCAGCATATGGGATGGCGGGTTACGATCACGGCCCTCCCCCTCCGCCCGTACAGGAACGCTCATGACCGTCCCCCGCCCCGCCGAGGCCGCCGAACCCACCGGGCCGGCCCCCGCCACGGCCGCCGCTCCCGCCCCCCGCCGCACCTTCGGCCTCGCCGCCGCGACGGCCCTCGTCATGGGCAACATCATCGGCGGCGGCATCTTCGCCCTGCCCGCCACCGTCGCCCCCTACGGCACGGTCAGCCTGCTCGCCTTCCTCGTGCTCTCCGTCGGAGCCGTGCTGCTCGCGCTGCTCTTCGGCCGGCTGGCCCGGCGCAGCCCGGTCACCGGCGGGCTGTACGTCTACCCCCGGGACGCCTTCGGCGAGTTCGCCGGGTTCCTGTCGGCCTGGTCGTACTGGACGATGTGCTGGGTCAGCATCGCCGCCCTGGCCGTCGCGGTCGTCGGCTACGTCGACGTCCTGATACCCCTGCACGGCGACCACGTCCTCCAGGCCGTCGTCGCCCTGGCCGCCCTGTGGCTGCCGGCCGCCGCGAACTTCGCCGGGACGCGGTGGGTCGGCGCGGTGCAGGTCGTCTCCACCGTCCTGAAGTTCGTGCCGCTGCTCCTGCTCGCCACGGTCGGCCTCTTCTTCGTCGACGCGGACAACTTCGGCCCGTTCAACGCCTCCGGGCAGAGCGTCTCCGGCGCGCTGGCCGCCTCCGCCGCGCTGCTGCTCTACAGCTTCCTCGGAGTGGAGTCGGCGGCGGTCAGCGCGGGCGAGGTCCGCGACCCGGAGCGCACGGTCGGCCGGGCGAGCGTCCTCGGCACCCTCGCCTCGGCCCTGGTCTACGTCCTCGGCACGGTCGCCGTCTTCGGCCTCGTCCCGCACCGCGAACTGGTCGACTCCGGCGCCCCGTTCGCCGACGCCGTCAACGCGATCACGGGCGGCGGCTGGGGCGGCACCGCCATCGCCCTGGTCGCGGTCGCCTCGATCACCGGCTGCCTCAACGGCTGGATCCTCATGGCCGCGCAGATGCCGTACGCCGCCGCCCGCGACGGCCTCTTCCCCGCGCCGTTCGCCCGCGTCGGCAAGGGCGGCGTCCCCGGCTTCGGCGTCTGGGCGTGCGCGGTGCTCGGCACGCTGCTCATCGCCCTCAACTACACGGCCGGCCCGGACACCACCTTCCGCGTCCTCGTCCTGATCACCACGTTCACCGGCTGCGTGCCGTACCTGCTGTCGGCGGCGGCCCAGCTGTACTGGCTGGCGCGCGGCACCCGCGACCGGGTCCGCCCCGCCGGACTCGCCCGCGACCTGACCGTCGCCGTGCTGTCGTTCGGCTTCTCGTTCTGGCTGATCGCGGGCGCCGGGTACGCGGCCGTCTACCAGGGCGTGCTGTTCCTGTTCGCCGGGATCCCGGTGTACGTGTGGCTGCGGGGACGCGGGGACAGGACCGAGGCGTCGGCATAGCATCGGGGGATGCCCGAGGTCGCTGCCCCGCAAGCCGAAGTACGTGAAGTCCTGGGAGTCCCGGTGGACGAGGCGGTGTTCGAGCCGCTCCCGCACAACCCGCTGAACGGTGTCACGGCGGGGGTGTGGCGCGTCACCGGCGGCGGGCGCTCGGCCGTGCTGAAGGTGCTGACGCGGACGAAGGAGACCAGCGTCTCCTGGGCGGCGTCCAACGACCCCCGCCACTGGAACTTCTGGCGCCGCGAGGCGTACGTCTACCGGTCCGGGCTGGCCCGGGTCTGGGAGCGGCACGGCATCAGGGCGCCCCGGCTGCTGGAGTGCGCCGAACGCCCCGGCGGCGACGTGGCGCTGTGGCTGGAGGACGTGCCGGGCGAGCCGGCGACGACCTGGCCCCTGGCCCGGCACGTCGAGCACGCCCGGCGCCTCGGCGCGGCGCAGGGCGCGGTCGGCGCGGGGGAGGACCGGCCGTGGCTGTCCCGGCAGTTCCTGCGCGACTACACGGCGGGGAAGACGACGGGCGCGGCCCTGCTCGACGACGACGAGGCCTGGCGGCACCCCCTGGTCCGGTCCCACTTCCCGCCCGGCCTGCGCGAGGACATGGTCCGCCTGCAGCACGACCGCGAGTGGCTCCTCACGGTCATGGAGTCCCTGCCCCGCGCCTTCTGCCACCTGGACCAGTGGCCGGCCAACCTCCGCTCCGACGGCCCCGACACCGGCGTCCTGTTCGACTGGGCCTTCGCCGGCGACGGCGCCCTCGGCGAGGACCTCGGCAACTACCTCCCCGACACCGTCCTCGACCACTTCGTCCCCGCCGCCGAGCTGCACGGCCTGGCGAAGTCGGCCTACGACGCCTACGTCCACGGCCTGCGCGAGAGCGGCTGGCAGGGCGACGAACGCCTCGTACGGCTCGCCGTGTGCGCTTCCGCGGTGAAGTACGACTGGCTCACCGCGCTGCTGCTGGCCAGGGCGGACGAGGAGCCGGTCGGCTACGGCGGCACGGGCACGGTCGCCGCCGCCGTCCGCTACCGCGAACGGGGCCTGACCCTCGCCTTCCTCGCCGAGTGGGCGGCCGAGGCCCGGCTGCTGGCCCCGCAACTCGGCTTCCCCGAGGCACCGAGCGGCCGCTGACCGCCGCCGCGGCTCACACCTGCGTGGGGACGTCCACCGTGCACCGGGCGTACGACGCGGCGCGGTCGGTGGCCGCCGCGGCCCACTGCTGCCGGTCGAGTTCGTAGCTGACGACCGCGTGGCCCCGGCTCTCGCTGCGGCCGGTCTTCGTCATGCCGAGCCGCTCCATGACGCGGAACGACTGCCGGTTCTCCTGCTGCGCCACGGCGAACAGGACGTCGGTGCCGAGCTCGGTGAAGGCGAAGTCCCGGCAGGCGCGTGCCGCCTCGGTCGCCAGGCCCCGGCCCCAGTGCTCCCGGCCGAGGAGCCAGCCGATCTCCACCTTCCGCCGGGACGTCACCTCGTCGCAGTGGCGCAGCCCCACCCTGCCGATCAGCCGGCCGGAGGACCGCTCCTCGACCGCCCACCAGCCGTACCCGTGCACCAGCCAGTGGCGTCGCATGCGTTCGATCTTCGCCGAGCTCTCGGCCGGGCTCAGGGGTTTTCCCTCCGGCATGTAGCGCATGACGAGGGGATCGGAGCAGAGTTCCGCGTAGGCCTGCCGGTCCTCGGACCTCCACTGACGCAGAAGCAGACGGCTGGTCACCAGATCCATGACAGATTTCCCCTCGCGCTCGACGAACGGCCCGGCGTTCCGGGCGGCTGCGGTGTGGGTCACGAGTTGTACCAGTCAAGGCCGCCGCGACCGGCCCGTTCTGTCGAGGCGCACCCGCTGGGGGCCGCGGCGCTCACTCATTCCGAGTACCTCCGCGGGATTCCAGCAGTCCGTCACCCAGCATGTCCTGTACGGTCGCGCGAATGGCCCGCACGGCGTGCTCGACATGAGCGTCCGTGTGCGCGGCGGAGACGAAGTTCATGTGGTTGGGCAGCAGGAGTACGCCGCGCCGCACGAGCCGCGCGTAGAAGTCCATGCGCTCGGTTTCCGCGATGTCCCGAAAGCGCAGGTACGGCATGCAGGGCCAGTGGTAGGGGACCGCGCAGATCCGGCCGCAGAGCCCCTCGCTGCGCAGTGCCGCGTTGACCGCGTCGATCAGGGCCGTGCCCGTGCGTTCGAGCCGTTCGTGCACCTTCTCCTCGCGCAGCACGCGCAGGGTCGCCGACGCCGCGGCGACGGACGCCAGTTCGTTGCTGAACGTGCCGCGGATGCGCAGCCGCCGGGACTGGGCGGTCAGCGCGGGATCCGTCAGCACCACCGCCAGCGGCAGCCCGTTGGCGATCGCCTTGCCGAGGACCAGGACGTCCGCGGTCACTCCGAGCCGCTCCTGCGCACCGCCGGGCCCCAGCCGCAGACAGGTCTTCGTCTCGTCCAGGACCAGCAGCGCCCCCGCCTCGTGCGCCGCTTCGAGCACCCGCTTCGCGCTGTCGGCCAGCGGCAGCGGGAGCTCCACCGGATCCACCACGACCGCGGCCAGGTCCCGCGTGGACCGGACGGTCTCCAGCAGGTCCTCCACCTCGTCGCCGTGCCACACGCGTACGGCCGCGCCGTAGATGCCGGGCACGGCGAGGGGCTGGACCGAGCGCCGCTCGGCGTGGTCGAAGCGGTGCCAGTTCACGTGCGGGCTGATCACCTGGTCGTGCCAGCCGTGGAAACCCAGCCGCAGGACCATGTCCCGGCCCGTGCGGTGCCGGGCGAGCCGCATCGCCGCGCCGACCGCCTCGGAGCCGGTCTTGAACAGCAGCGCCCCCGGCTGCTCGGGGAACAGGCCGGACAGCACGTCCAGGAAGTCGCGCAGCGGCCGGCCGGCCGACGGGTAGAGGGTTCCGGCCTGAAGCTGCCGGTGCACCTCCTCGACCACGGCCGGATGGCCGTGGCCCAGGACGACCGGCCCGTACCCGCACACGAAGTCGGTGTAGCGCCGCCCCTGGGCGTCCCACAGGTCCGCGCCGCTGCCTCGCGTGAAGACGGTCTCCTCCAGGGAGGGCAGCGACCGGGGCGTCGCCGGGTGGGAAGGGTCTCGCGTCACAGCCACAGGTCTCCGATCTCGCGGAAGAAGGGACGGGTGCCGAACTTGACGCGGTAGAGGTCCCGGGCGCGGCTGGTGGACTTGCTCAGCTCCTCGTCGGGGATGTGGTGCAGTTCGTCCAGGCTGATCCAGTGCAGGCTCTCGGTGCGCTGCAGATCGGTCGGGGTGGGCCGGCCGGCCGTCAGGCGGCACAGATACGAGACGACGATCCAGTCCTGGGGCTCCACGTCCCGTTCGACGAACCGGACGGGACGGGCCTCCAGCAGGTAGTCGACGCTGACGCGCACCCGGCTGCCGATCTCCTTGCCGATGTGTGCCTGCAGGCAGGCGATCAGATCCTCGTAGGCGCCGATCTGCCCGCCCACGCCCTCGAGTTTGCCGACCTCGTCGCGGCTCGCCGGGCCCCTGCGCTGCAGCAGCATCCGGCCCTTGCGATCGAAGATCAGTGCTTCGACGGCGATCCGGTAGCCCGTGGGGTCGTACTCCAGATCCCGCAGGTGCGCCTTCAGGGCGGTGAGGGTCCGGATGAGGTGCGGCGCGTGCCGGACGGGCTGTGTGGGCGCCGCGGGCGTCACCGGGGCGGCGGGCGGACGGGCCCAGGTGACCGCGTAGTGGTCGACGGGCTGGGCTCCCTTCGACTCGACGAAGCGCGCGTCGGCGTGCCAGGCCCCGGAGGGTTCCGACTTCGCCCTGCTCTGCACCCGCATGCCGGTGTCGGACAGGGTGAGGATGTTGTACTGCCACGGGTAGCCGCGGTGGACGTCGGGGGAACCGAACGTGCCGGCGCCGACGATGCTGATGTGCCGCCCGTCGGGCGCGATGTCGTAGCGGAAACTGTCGGAGTGGGCCTTGTGGACGTGGCCGTGCAGCAGCGCCCGGAAACCCGCCACGGCCATCCGCTCCAGCACGGACGGGTCCTGGATGCATCCGTCGCCCCGCACCGGGTGGTGCCACACGGCCAGCTTGACCGTGTCACGGACCTCGGGGCGGGTGCGCAGCAGGTGCAGGGCGTTGTCGATCGCTCCGGGAAGGATGCTGCTCCGGTCCGGGTGGTGGTGGTCCGTGGTGTAGGCCGAGTTGAGACCGACGAGCGTCACCCCGACGTTGGGCGGCGAGACCACCTGGAACTGCTGGTCCGGGTCGGTGGGGTAGGGGCTTCCCGTGGCCTGGCGGAAGAAGTCGGCGAACCGGGCGAACCGCCGGGCGTAGGCGGCTTCGTCCGTCACCACCTCGACGTAGCGGGGATTCTCCCGGTAGGCGGACACGTACCGCGCGGGCGCGTCCGCCGTCTTCATCACCTGGTAGGCGTCCTGTGAGGTCACCCAGTCCACGTCGTGGTTCCCCGGCGTGATCAGCAACTGGCGCCGGTCGATGCCGAATTCACTGATCAGCCGGTTCAGAAAGAGCAGGGCCGCCTCGTATTCGCCCTCCTGTGCCCTTTCCGCGACGTCGCCGGAGAGAACCAGACAGTCTATGGCCTCGTAGGCCAGTTCCCTACTGAGGTCCTCCGCTAACTGGTTGAACCACATGGTTGCGGTCTCCCGGCTTCCGAAGTGGAGATCCGAGAGGTGAACGATTCGCACGTGGCCCCCCATTGATGTGCGTGACGCCCGCTTGCGGGTCGACGAAGTCCCGGATCTCGTCGAAAAGCCGGTACACGGTGATCTCGTCGTCGAGTGACGGCCCGATCTCCCGTACGCCCGCGACGGCGGCGAGAAAAGCGTGGAGTTCCCGCGCGTAACCCGCGGCCCGGAATCCGCCGTCGAGTGTGCGCGGTATCCACTGCTCCTCCAGGCGCAGCCCTTCCGGATGGCCGGTCCGCGCGTCCGCCTCCGTGCTGTAGCGCAGACTGCGCGCCGACTCCACACGGATCAGCCGGCCGGCGTCCGTCACGAGGCACGCGTTCAGCTCGAAGCGCGGCGCGCCGGTGGCGACGATGACGTGCGCGGACCGGTCACCGGGCGCGGACAGCGTCAGCGACAGCACGGCGGACCCGTCGGCGAGCTGGTGGAACACCGCGTGGGTGAGGGACGGCTTCACGAAACACGTGGACACCAGGTCCAGCGCGTGGATGGCGTGGGTCAGCAGCAGAGCGTCGAGGATGCCCAGCCCCCAGCGCCCGCCCCGCGGCCCGGAGGCCGTGTAGGACAGGGACATCGAGATGACGGAGCCGAAGTCGGGGCGCATGAGCAGCGCCTGCAGGCCGATCCAGGCGTCCGAGTGCCGCAGGTTGTGACCGACCATGCTCACCAGCCCGGCGTCCCGGAAACGCTCGGCGAGCCACTCGACCTGGTGGAGGGAGACCGCCGGCGGTTTCTCGACGAACGTGTGCACGCAGTGGTCGGCGGCCAGGGACAGGGCCTCCACGTGCATCGACGGCGGGCCGGCGAGGACGACGGCGTCCAGGTCTTCCGAGCGGAACATCGCCGACGTCGAGTCATATGCCGCGGGTATTCGGAATAACTCCGCCGCACTTCGCGCCTTTTCCCGGTCCCGGTCGCATACGGCGACCGGGGTGCGCCCCAATGAGGCCAGAGTGGGAAGAAGAGTCCCCGCGCCGTGTTCACCGCATCCCACGAGTCCCACACGCAGACTTCCAGCGCTCATGCACATCCCCCCACGTCGGCGTGTCCGTGACTTCATTGATGCGCGGGAAGAATGATCGCCAAACTGCGCCCCCGCACCATGACGTTCCGCCGAATATCGGAATCACATCTTCCTGGTGGCGGGATTTCCGGGGTTTCACCGCCGGGCCCGGACCGCGTGGCGTCCGCCCCGCCGTCCTCCCCGGCCCCGGCGGGTCGCCACCGGTACGGCGAGGCTGACGGTGAGGGCGAGACCGAGGGCGTAGGGCCACCAGCCGAAGCCGACGCCCGCCGACGCGCCGGCGCTGCGGGGCGCCACCCCGCCGGACCCGGACGCCGCCGGTGCGGTGGGGGAGGGGCCGGGGGCGGTGGCCGCCGTCAGGGCGACGTCGTTGCCGTCGCCGGCCCGGTAGCTGATGCGGTAGGTCGTGTCGGCCAGTTTGAGGCGGGCGCCCTCCGCCAGACCGGTGAAGATTCCCGCCGGTGCGCCGCGGCCCGTGTCGTCGATCACGGTGATCTCACGGGCGGGTCGCTTCCGGCCGGACGCCCCGGCGGCCGACAGGTCGAGGTCTCCGGCCAGCCGTACCGCGCCCGTCACCTTCAACGGCCCGTCCCGCAGCACCAGCGAGCCCCGCGCGCTCTGCGTGTAGGCGCCGTCCACGGTGAGCCCGGTGGTGACCGTGCCGTCGCTGGTGACCGGACCGCGCACCGTGCCCGTGCCGGTGAGGGACTTCGCCACGTGCAGGCCTGCCCGGCCCGGGTCCAGCCGGGCCGCGGCCGACGTGAGCCGGATCGCCTCGCTGCGGTCGAGCGTGGCGCCCCGGCGCAGGGCCAGCGTGCCCCGGGCGACCGTGGTCGTCCCGGTGTACGTCACCGCGCGGCCCGTCAGCGTCGTCGTGGCGGCTCCCTGCTGGGTGAGCGAGCCGCTGCCGCCGATCCGGGACAGGGTGAGGGGCCGGCCGGTGTTGCGCAGCACCAGGGAGCCGTTGTTGACGACCTTGTAGTGGGGGCCCGCGGTGTACAGCCCGGCGTCGCCGCCCCGCTTCCCGCTGCCGAGCCGCAGCACCGCGCCCTTCTCGACCGTCGTCGAGCCGTCGTAGTACTGGACGGCCGCGAAGGTCACGTCGTTGCCGGGGGTGCCGGCGATGACGACGTCGCCGGCGCCGGGGGCCGACAGCGTGTCGTGGAACCTGCCGCCGCCGATGGGGGCGCCCAGGGTCACCGGGCCGTCGTAGTCGAGGGTGAGGCGCGAGCGGGAGCGGGCCGCCAGCAGGTTGATGTAGACGGTTTCCGCGGTGCCCGGCATGAAGATCCGGTCCGTGGTGCCGTCGCCCCACCGGACGTCGGCGCCCTTGATGTTGGTGCCGCGCTTGTTGACGTTCTTCCGCGCGGGCGTCCAGTTCAGAGCCGGGTCGCTGAGCGAGGGGTCGGTGTCGCCGCCCCGGTCCGACCAGCTGTACTGCCCCGTCAGGACCACCTTGCCGCCCGGCCGGGACTGCACGTTGACGTCGCTGCCGTACTCGCGCTGGTAGAAGTCCATGCCCAGGGTGACGGTCTGCCCCAGCGGGGTGTCGACGGTCCACGTGCCCTGGTTGAGCACCTTGCGGACGCGGGGCAGGGAGGTGGCGTACTCCGGGCGGCCGGTGTTCAGCTGGGTGCCGTTGTCGATGACGCCGGAGAAGGGGTGGCTGCCCGACAGGTCCCAGGTGCCCCACAGGAACCTCGGCTGGGTGATCAGCCCCGAACCGCTGATGGTGCCGAGGTTGTAGGCGCTCCTGAGGGACAGCCGGAGGGTGCCGTCGACCCGGATGTTGTCCTGGTTGAGGCGGAACGCCGGGGTGTCGTACGGGAAGTGGCCGATCAGGCCCGTCGTACCGCCGTTGCCGTACTGGAGCGTCGCCCCGTGCTCGACCGTGACCGCGGGCGGGTCGGGGCGGGTGACCGTGACGTACGGGTGGTTGCCGCCCCGTGTCCGCACCTGCTGCCGCTGCCGGGACCGGGGGAGCGTGAAGTCGCTGTCCTTGGTGAGGATCAGGGTTCCGGTGCCGCGTACCGTGAGCGTGCCCTCGCCCCGGAAGACGCCGTCGTACGTCGTCGTCCCGGGCGGCACGGTGACGACCGTGTCGCCGGCGAGGGTCACGTCCCGGTCGGCGAGCACGTCGGCCGTGACGTCCCGGGGCCCGGCGGCCGCTGCCGGGGGAGCGGCGAGCAGGGACGCGACCGCCGCGAGGACGCCCGCGGCCGCAACTGTGGTGTGGGTGAGGCTGCGCACGTGAGGGGAGACGGATCGCGAGGTCCGCCGATAACAGAAATCTCGCTACGGCCGCCTCGGCCGGAGCAGTGCCTGGGCGACGATGACGCGCTCCCCGTCGAAGGTGACGGCGGGGCCGCCGTGCAGTTCGTAGCCGAGGTCGAGCGCCTCGCTCACCCGTCGGCAGAACGCGGCGTCGTCCGGTCCGGTCAGGACGCGGTAACGGGGCAGGTCGTCGGGTGGTGTGGTCATAAGGAGCAGGATCGCAGAGTCTGTTGGTCCCGTCAGACCCGTTGACCTCCTCGTGTCACCCCCTTACCTTTTTCGGCGTTCGTAATGGCAGATGGCGTTCGACATGTCGGACGACGCATCAGATGACGCCGTGTGCCCCCCAGTGAGAGGCAGGCCCCTCCGCATGAGCCGCGACCGCGACCCCGCTCTGCCCGAACCCCCCAGTCGCAGACTGCTGCTGAAGGGCGCCGCAGCCGCCGGTGCCCTCGCCGCCCTCCCCGCCGCCCCGGGCGTGGCCCAGGCGGCCGCCCCGGCCGGGCGCCCGAAGCCGGCCCCCTTCGTGAACCCGCTCGTCCGCAACCGCGCCGACCCGCACATCCACCGGCACAAGGACGGCTTCTACTACTTCACGGCCACGGCCCCCGAGTACGACCGCATCATCCTGCGCCGCTCCCGCACCCTGAACGGCCTGGGCACCGCCGCCGAGTCGGTCATCTGGCGGGCCCACCCGACGGGCCCGATGGGCGCGCACATCTGGGCGCCCGAACTGCACCGCATCGGCGGCAAGTGGTACATCTACTTCGCCTCCGCGCCCGCCGAGGACGTCTGGGCGATCCGCATCTGGGTGCTGGAGAACGCCCACCCCGACCCCTTCAAGGGCACCTGGGTGGAGAAGGGCCAGGTGAAGACGGCCTGGGAGACCTTCTCCCTGGACGCCACCACCTTCACCCACCGGGGCAAGCGCTACCTCGCCTGGGCGCAGCACGAGCCCGGCCTGGACAACAACACCGGCATCTTCCTGTCCGAGATGGCGAACCCCTGGACCCTGAAGGGCCCGCAGGTGCGGCTCTCCACCCCCGAGTACGACTGGGAGTGCATCGGCTTCAAGGTCAACGAGGGCCCCTACGTCCTCAAGCGCAACGGCCGCCTGTTCATGACCTACTCGGCCAGCGCCACCGACTCCAACTACTGCATGGGCCTGCTGACCGCCGACGCCGACAGCCACCTCCTGGACCCCATGAGCTGGACCAAGTCGCCGACCCCGGTCTTCACCAGCAACGACACCACCAAGCAGTACGGCCCCGGCCACAACTGCTTCACGGTCGCCGAGGACGGCCGCACCGACGTCCTCGTCTACCACGCCCGGCAGTACAAGCAGATCAACGGCGACCCGCTGAACGACCCCAACCGCCACACCCGCGTCCAGAAGCTCGGCTGGAAGGCGGACGGCACCCCCGACTTCGGCATACCGGTCGCCGACACGACCACGGCAGGTGACTGACATGAGACGCGCGTACGCCCTCCTCCTCGCCCTGTGCCTCGGCCTGGTCGGCGCCCTCGCCACCGCCGGACCCGCCCAGGCCGCGCCCCAGACCATCACCAACGGCACCCAGTTCACGGACACCTCGGGCAACCCCGTCCACGCCCACGGCGGCGGGGTCATCAAGGTCGGCTCGTACTACTACTGGTTCGGCGAGCACCGCAACGCCGACAACACCTTCCGGTACGTCGACGCCTACCGCTCGACCGACCTGAAGAACTGGGAGTTCCGCAACCACGTCCTGACCGAGGCCAGCGACCCGGAGCTGGCGACCGCCAACATCGAGCGGCCGAAGGTCATGTACAACGCGTCCACCGGCAAGTTCGTGATGTGGATGCACAAGGAGAACGGCGTCGACTACAGCGAGGCCCGCGCCGCGGTCGCCGTCTCCGACACCGTCGACGGGAACTACACCTGGAAGGGCAGCTTCCGGCCGCTCGGCCAGCACATGTCCCGTGACATCACGGTCTTCACCGACACCGACGGCGCCGGCTACATGATCTCCGCCGCCCGCGAGAACTACGACCTCCAGATCTACCGCCTCACCGCCGACTACACCGGCATCGCGAGCCTGGTCGCCAACCCCTGGCCCGGCGGCCACCGCGAGGCCCCCGCGCTGTTCAAGCGGAACGGCGTGTACTTCATGCTGACCTCGGGCGCCACGGGCTGGAACCCCAACCAGCAGCAGTACGCCACCGCCACGAACATCGCCGGACCCTGGTCGGCCATGAGGAACATCGGCGACTCGACCACGTTCGGCTCGCAGACCGCCTACGTCCTGCCGGTCCAGGGCAGTTCGGGCACCTCGTACCTGTACATGGGCGACCGCTGGGGCAACTCCTTCGGCGGCACCGTCAACGACTCCCGGTACGTGTGGCTGCCGCTGACCTTCTCCAACTCGACCACCATGTCCATGTCCTGGTCGCCGGAGGTCACCATCGACACGGCCGCCGGGACCATCAGCGGCACGAGCGCGACGTACAACACGCTCATCGCCCGCCACTCCGCCAAGTGCGCGGACGTCACGAGCCAGTCGCTCTGGCCGGGCGCCCAGATCAAGCAGTACGACTGCAACGGCGGCGCCAACCAGAAGTACTGGTTCAAGTCCGTCGGAAGCGGTTACTACCAGCTGATGGTCAGGAACAGCTCGCTGTGCGTGCAGGAGAACGCGAGCACGGTCACGCAGGAGAACTGCAACGCCTCCGCCACGAGCCAGCAGTGGTCGCTGACCACCACCGGCTCGTACGTGAACGTCAAGTCCCGGGCGTCCGGCGAGTGCCTGGACGTGAACGGCGCGTCCACCGCCAACGGCGCCGCGCTCATCACGTACACGTGCAACGGCGGAACCAACCAGCAGTGGACGCGCGGGACCTGACCGGCGCTACGCCAGCAGGTCGATCGCGTCGACCGCGGTCCCCGCGCTGAGGAACCCGGTCGTCCCCGACCCGCTCACCACGTCGATCCTGAGCACGTTGTACTGCCCCGTGTCCGTCTTCCAGGCGGACGCGGGGACGCTGTACGTGAACGTGTGGTTGTTGCCGCGGTAGGAGCCGTTGGTCAGCGACCGGGTGTCCGGCTGCGTGGGCGGGGAGGGGACGGCCGAGGTCCAGGTGTCGTTCACGGTGACCTGCGGCCGGCCGTTCGCGTACGCCGTCGTCACGCCGATGCGCAGGGTGTGCGCGGCCGCGGCCTGCGCGGCGGTCAGCCGGAAGTACACGAGGATGCCGCTGTTGACGTCCTTCCAGAGGTAGCAGGGGAAGGCCGCCGTCCCGCCGTCGCCGATGACGACGTTCCCGGTCCAGGGCGCGGCGCGCACGTCGGACGGGTGCGCGTACGTCATCAGGTCCGCGTTCTTGAACCCGGCCGGTGTGCCGTTCCAGTCGCCGATCCGCCAGATCGCGCTCGCGTTCGAGGGGTCGTTGGAGGACGGGATCGCGATCGTGTTCAGGGTGGTCGTCGCACCCGCCGACACGCTCACCGACGTGGTGTACACGGCCAGTTCGCCCTTGAAGACGGTCAGCGTGTACGTCCCCGGGAGCACACCCGTGAGGGAGAACCAGCCGTCCGAGGAACGCGCCGCACCCCAGTACTGGGCCGCGGAGCCGGCCAGCCCGACCGTGTACGGATACGCCGTGTCCCGCCCGGAGATCCCGACGCCCGCCACCTTGCCCCGGCCGCTCGCCGGGACGTACCCGGCGATGCCGAGCGAGTCGGCCCACGGCGTGGTCAGCGTGCCCGGGTACAGGGCCGAGGAGGGCGCCCCGCCGTCCGTGAAGGCGATGACGTACGGCCCCTGGAGGCCGAACCGCTGGGCCTCGGTCTGGTTCTGGCCGTAGTGGAGGATCTCGTACAGGCCGCCGCCGTCCGCGCTCTGGTGGCGCAGCAGGGAGCGGTAGAAGGGGCCGCCGGCGGCCTTCTCGTGGTTGCTGCGCACCATCCACAGGCCGACGCCGCCCGCCGACCAGCCGACGTAGTCGTAGTCCATGACGCGCCGCCGGGCGTAGTGCTTCGAGCGGGTCTGGCCGTCGGACTTCCGGAACACGTCCGAGGCCTCGATGGCGGTGGGCGCGTACGTGTAGGAGTCGGGCTCGTCGTTGAGGAAGGCGCCCTTCTTCACGCGCACGATGTACCGGCTCGCGGGGACGGACGTGTCGGCCTTGTGCGTCCACAGGTAGACGTTGTTCTCGCCGCTGCGGGCCGCGTAGTAGTGCCGCAGCGTGCCGTGCGTGACGGAGACCAGGATCGTCGAACCGGACTGTCTGATGCCCACCGTGGAGGCGCCGAGGCCGGACTCGATGTGCGAGTTCATGCCGCCGTAGCCCTGGTACTCCGTGCCCCGGTAGACCAGGGACGTCAGATCGCCGGTGGACTTGCTCACCTTGAGGACCAGCTGGGCGCCGGTGTCGATGACGTAGTTCGAGCCGTCGTCGGTCCAGCCGAAACCGGCGGCGCGCGCGGTGCCGGTGAGGGCCGTGCCGACGGCGGCGGTGGCGCCGAGGACGACGGCGCGGCGGCCGACGGATCCGGTCGCGGGTCCGGGCATGGGGGTGCCTCCTGCCGAGGGTGGGGGGAATCGCGGGTGGGAGCGAGAGTGACAGTTGAATCGATTTCGCGAAAGGGCTTTCACCGATGTGCGGCGGGAGATCTGGTGAATGCTGCTGAAGGTCTAGAAAGCGCTTGTCCAGGGCGGTACGGTCCCCCTCCAGGTCTTGTCGCCCGCTGGGAGGAGCCCGGAGTGAGACGTTTCAGCATCGCCGTCGTCGCGGCGGTGACCCTGGGAACAGCTTTGTCGTCCGTACCGGCCCAGGCACACCAGGGCCGCCCGGCCCCGGGACTCGCCGGCTGCACCGCCGGCACCTGCCACTTCGACGTGCCGCCCGGCACGTACGACGTCCAGGTCACGCTCGGCGGGCCGGCCGCGTCGCGCACGAGCGTCAGCGGCGAGACCCGCCGCTCCCTCCTGCCGGAGACGGCCGCACCGGCGGGCGAGCGCGTCACCCGCACCTTCACCGTGAACGTCCGCACGCCCGAGGGCGAGCCCACCGGCCCCGCGGGCACCCCCGGCCTCGACCTGCGGATCGGCGGCTCCGCGCCCGCCCTCGCCGACATCCGGGTCACCCCGGCACGGCACGCCCGCCAGATCTTCCTGGTCGGCGACTCCACCGTCTGCGACCAGCCCGGCGACCCCTACTCCGGCTGGGGCCAGCAACTGCCCCAGTACCTCGGCAAGGGCCTGTCCGTCGCCAACTACGCCGACTCCGGCGAGAGTACGGTCTCGTATCTGGGGAACCCGCTGCTGTGGGCCACCGTACGGCCCCTGATCCGCCCCGGCGACCTGGTCCTCGTCCAACTCGCCCACAACGACAAGACCACGGACGGGGCCACCTACCGGGCCAACCTGGAGGCCCTGGTGGCGGGCGTCAGGGAGCGGGGCGGACAGCCGGTCCTTGTCACTCCCGTCGTGCGGCGCTGGTTCAGCCCCGACGGCACCCTGAACAACGGAACCGCGCTCCTGGTCAACGGCCTGGGCGTCGACCACCCGGCGGTCATCCGCTCCGTCGCCGCCGCGCGGGGCGTCCCGCTGATCGACCTCACGGCGAAGACCAAGGCGCTGGTGGAGTCCCTCGGCGTGGAAGGCTCCAAGGCGCTGTACCTCTACAACGAGGCGCGCGACAACACGCACACGTCCGTGCGTGGTGCGACGCTCTACGCGGGCCTGGTCCGCGACGAACTCGTCACCCGGCATCTGGTGCCGAAGGGCAAGGTGCGGGTGGGATGAGCCCCTGGGGCGCCCCGACCGGAACCGGGGCGCCTCAGGTCCGAACCGTCCGAGCACGAAAGAGACCCGATGCAGCTGCCGCCCGCCGACCGCACGACCAGCCCCTTCACCGGCTACACCCGCGCCCACTGGGAGGCGGCGGCCGACGCCCTGCTCGCCGCCGTCGAGCCCTACGCGACCGACGACCGCGCCCTGTACCACCTGCCCGGTGACCGGACCAGCTGGTCGGGCCGCCTCTCCGACGGCCTGGAGGGGTACGCCCGCACCCTGCTGCTGGCCGCCTTCCGCCGCGACGAGAAGGCCCTGGAGCGTTATGCCGACGGGCTGGCCGCCGGAGTGTCGGGCGTCTGGCCCCGCATCGAGGACCGCAGCCAGCCCCTGGTCGAGGCGGCGTCCGTCGCCCTGGCCCTGCGGCTCACCCGCGACCTGCTGTGGGACCGCCTGGACGACGCCGTACGGCAGCGCGCCGCGGCCTGGCTGGCCGACGCGCTCACGGCCGAACCCTGGCCCTGCAACTGGGAGCTGTTCCCGGTCACCGTGGGCGGTTTCCTCGCCGAGATCGGCCACCAGCCGGACGCGTCCCGCGCGGCGATCGACCGCGGCCTGGACCGCATCGAGCAGTGGTACGTCGGCGACGGCTGGTACACCGACGGCGACGGCCGCAAGTACGACTACTACAACGGCTGGGCGATGCACCTCTACCCGGTGCTGCACGCCTGGCTGGAACGGGACGAGCGGCTGCTGGAGCTGTACGGGGGCCGCCTGGAGAGGCATCTCGCCGACTACGGCCGCCTCTTCGGCGGCGACGGCGCCCCGATGCACCAGGGACGTTCCCTGACCTACCGCTTCGCGACCACGGCCCCGCTGTGGCTCGGCGCGCTGACCGGCCGTACACCCCTCGCGCCCGGGGAGACGCGGCGCCTGGCCTCCGGGGCCCTGCGGTACTTCCTCGACCGGGGCGCGGTCGACGAGCGGGGCCTGCTCTCCCTGGGCTGGCACGGCCCCGACGCGTCCGTCCTCCAGGGCTACTCGGGCCCGGCCTCCCCGTACTGGGCGAGCAAGGGCTTCCTCGGCCTGCTCCTGCCGCCGGACCACGAGGTGTGGACGGCGCCGGAGGAGCCCGGACCGGCCGAACGCGCGGACTCCGTCACCCCCCTCGGCCCGCCCAACTGGCTGCTGCAGTCCACCCGTTCCGACGGCGTGGTCCGCCTCCACAACCACGGCAGCGAGGACGTCCGCTACGACCCGTACTACACCCGCCTCGCCTACTCGACGGTCACGGCGCCCGCGCCGTCGTACGACAACAGCGTGATCGTGGGCGACGACCCGAGCCGCACCGGCATCGAACCGCTCGGCGCGGGCGAGGGCTGGGTGGCCTCGCGGCATGCGGCGGGCGGGGGAGCGCGGGTGACGAGTGTCGTGCTGGCGCGCGGGGCGGCGGAGGTGCGCGTGCACCTGGTGTCCGGGGCGGAGCCCGGGACACGGGTGCGGGTGACCGGGTGGAGCGCGGCGGAGGGCGTCCGCGCGGAACTGCTGCCCGCCCTCGGCCTCGGGGACGACCTCACCGGCGTCACCGCCCCGGGCCCGACCCTGTTCGCCGCCCTCGCCCGCCTGACGGCGGACCCGGACCCCGCCCCGCTCGCGGACTTGGTCTCCGTACGGGCAGAGGGGACCGGGGAGCTGGAGGTCCGCTGGAGCGACGGGGACGGGGTTCGGGTCCGGCTGGACGGTTCGGGGGTGGACGTCACGGTCGGGGAGTGACGGGCCGGCTCACGTCCTCGGCGCTCCCCGGCCGCTCAAGGAGGCTGCCTGGGCGGGGACGCGGGCGACCGAGCCGTAGCGGCGGGTGCGGCGGGCGTACCGCTCCATCGCGTCCCGCAGGGTACGGCGGTCCACCGCGGGCCAGGGGGTGTCGAGGAACAGCGGCGCGGGGTAGGGGCCTGCAGGGAAGGAAGTTGGAGGTCCGCTGGCCGCCGCCGGTGCGCACCAGCAGACGTCCACTCTCTCGGTCACCGGACGATGTACCACCTGGCGGATCTCGTACATCAGGGTCTGGAGTTCGTCGGCCGGGCGTTTCCAGTTCTCGGTGGAGAACGTGTACAGGGTCAGGTGCTCCAGGCCGATCTCCACGGCGCCATGGACGACGTCGACCAGCGCCTCGACGCCCCGCCGCGACGTGGCGGGGCATGGCCTCGGCGGGCAGCCGGGGCGGGCGGGCCCGCAGCGGCAGCCCTTAGCCGGCGAGCGCCTCGACCAGCAGGTCGACGCCGGCCAGGTCCGGTACGGTCCGCAGGCACCTGACGGTCTCGTCGCCCGCGAAGGCGCGCTGCGCGGCGGTGACGGCCGGATCGACGGCCGTCTCGGCCTGCACCTGGATGTAGTTGAGGGCCGTGGCGAAGAGCATCGAGAACGACTCGGGACCCGTGACGACGGCCGGGCCCCCGGCCTCGCGGTAGGCCCGGGCCAGGCGCCGGGCCGCGTCGACGTTCACCTCGTTGCCGCCCGACCACACGTGGACGGCACGCGCGAACTCCCGTTCCGCCGCCACCGGCCCGGCGTTGTCCCAGTCGAGGAGGACCGGGCCGTCCGGGCCGACCAGCACGTTCTGGGGCTGGAGGTCGAGGTGCGAGGTCACCAGGCCGCCCGGCGGGGACGGGGACACCCACCGCGCGAGCCGCGGCGCGGACGCGGCGACGAACCGGTCCAGTTCGTCGGCCCACGGCAGGCCGGCGTCCCGCACCCGCTGGAGCAGCTTCTCCCAGTCGGAGTCGTCAGGGCACCGCTCGTACCAGTCGCTCGGCGTCCCGGCCGCCCCCTCGCCAGCCTGGTGCAGCAGTGCCGTGGTCCGGCCGAACCAGTCCAGGACGTCCGGATCGGAAGGGTCCGCGGGGGTGCCGTCGACCCAGTCGTACAGCTTCACCCAGGAGCCGCCCGGGAGGGGCCGGCACACGGGTGCGCCGCGCCGGTCGCGGAAGAGCCGGGGGGAGGCGATGCCCAGCGCGGCGGCGGTGTCCCGTAACGCGGCCTCGCGGCCGACCTGGGCCTCGTCGCAGCCGAAGAGGAGTTCCTTCACGGCCCAGGAGGAGCCGTTCCCGGAGAGCTTCCAGATCTGGCCCAGGGCGCCCCGGGTGACGGGCGCCATGGTCCAGGGGCCGGCGCCGAGCGCGTAGGCCTCCGCTATGGAGCGGGCGGTGTCGTCGGGGCGAGCGGGGTCAGGCATCGGAGGTCCTCGTTTCGCGGGGCCAGTTCAGGAGCAGGACGTGCAGGGCGTCGATCGCCCGGTCCCAGGACGCCTGCACGTCACGGGGCGCGCCGAAGGCGCCCGTGGACTCCAGGGCGCAGTAGCCGTGGAAGCTGCTGCGCAGCAGGCGGACGGCGTCGGTCAGGTCCGGTTCGTCCAGGCCGTAGGCGCGGAGCAGACCGTAGGTGATCTCGGCGGTGCGGCGCAGGGCGGGGGCGTCGGCGACGAGGGGCTGGTCGACGCGGATCTGGGTGGCCGCGTACCGGCCCGGGTGCTCCAGGGCGTAACCCCGGTAGGCGGCGGCGAAGGCGGCCAGCGCGTCCTTGCCGGACCGCCCGGCGACGGCGACCGCGATGCGGTCGATCATCTCGCCCCCGGCCAGCAGGGCGACGCGGGTGCGCAGGTCCTGGAGGCCGCGGACGTGCGAGTACAGGCTCGCGTCCTTGACGCCGAAGTGCCGTGCCAGGGCCGAGATGGTGACCTTCTCGAATCCGATCTCGTCGGCGAGGCCGGCGGCGGCCGCGACGACCCGCTCGGCCGTGAGACCGGCTCTCGGCATGGCATCCGCCTCCGTCACGGCCGGACCTAGGACTTCCAGGCGGAATCCTAGTACGTGTCCCGGGAGCCCCGGCTGCCCGCGAGAGGGATCCTGGAACGACCATGCCCATCGTCTGCGTCATCGCCGTCCTGGCCGCCGTGAACGTGCTCACCAACTGGCTGCTGCGCGGGCAGGTCACGTACGTCGTCGTCTGTGTGGCCGCCACGGGCGTCCTGCTGCTGCTCGCCCGGTGGGACGGTCTCACCCTGGCCGATCTGGGACTGGACGCGGCGGGTGTGCGCCGGGGGCTGCGGTGGGTACCGTTCCTGACCGGTGCCGTCCTCCTCGTCCTCGTGCTCCTCCTCGCCGTCCCGGCCGGCCAGGACGTGTTCCGGGACGCCAGGGCGGTCGGCCTGTCCCTGGGAGAGGTGCTGTGGCGGGCGCTGGTACGGGTGCCGTTCGGCACCGTGCTGCTGGAGGAGACCGCCTTCCGCGGTGTGCTCTGGGCCATGATCCGGCGGCGGCGGGGAACGGGCTGGGCCACCGCCGCGTCGTCGCTGCTGTTCGGCCTGTGGCACCTCATGCCCTCGCGCGGCCTCAACCGCTCCAACGCCGCCGTCGGCGAGGTCTTCGGCGGCGGCTCGGCGGGTGTCGCGCCGGCCGTCACGGCGGCGATCGTGGCGATGATCGCCGCCGGGGCGGTCCTGTGCGAGCTGCGACGCCGTTCCGGCAGCCTGCTGGCGCCCGCGGCGCTGCACTGGGCGGTCAACGGCTTCAGCTACGCCTTCACCTGGGCGGCGAACCGGTGGTGGCTCGCCGGCTGAACGGTTCAGCGGATCGGCGCGTACACCACCCCCAGCTTGTCGATCTCGTCGCCCGCGCGGCCCGTGAAGCCCGCGATCTGCCGGCCGGCCGGGGCCGTGAAGGTCTTCGAGTCGGACGTGGGCGTGCCGGCGGACAGGGTGCGGCCCTTGTCGGTGGTGAAGGACGCCGAGAAGATCCGCGTGCGGCCGTCCTTCCGGCCCTGCGTCAGTTTCACGGAGGTCAGGTGCTCGCCTGGGGCCAGCGTGAGGGACGTCGCCGTGCCGCCGGTGCCGCCGTGGGTCAGGGTCGGGCCGCCGTCGTGGGTGAGGGACACCCCGTCCAGGCGGGCGCTGCCGCGCAGCGTGAGCGTGCGGGGCGAGGGCGTCGCCGGCAGGTCGTCCGCGTCGTTGAACGCCGTGCCGTGCGGGCCGCCGAAGAAGTCGCTCGCGCGCAGGGCGGAGTCGAGCGTGTAGGAGAAGTCGACCCGGTGCGGGAAGTGGTCGGAGAGGTGCTTGCCGTCGGACCGGAGGAAGGACGCCCAGTCGTTGCTGTAGCGGGTGGCGGTGAGGTCCACCAGCTCGCTGCCGCGGTAGAGGACCTTGTCCACCACCTCGCAGTCGTTCGTCGGCGCGGCCGCGTCGCAGACCAGCGCGTCACTGCCCTGGGCCGGGGGCGTACCGCCCCTGACCAGGTCCACCCACGGGTCCTTCAGGCCGTTCTCCGCCAGCAGGGTGCGGATGTTGTCGCCGGCGCGCGTGTACCGGGTGTTCGTGTCGCCCATGACGATCACCGCGTTGCCCGACGAGTTGGCCTGGATGAAGTCGGACAGCTGCTCGATGTTGGCGCGGCGGGCGGCGAGGGCCGCGTCGTCCGAGTCGGCGTTGGTGTGGACGTTGTAGAGGTCGACGAACACGCCCTCCGCCAGGCGCACCCGGGCCAGCGAGAAGCCCTTCGGCGTCAGGCAGTTGGTGCCCGTGCAGGTGTTCCACCTGACCCGCTGGAAGTCCTCGAAGGAGTAGTTCGAGAGGGTGTTGAGGCCGTCGCCGAAGGCCGCGCCGCCGCTGGTCGCCGTGCGGTACGGGTGCTTGTCGTTGGCGTACAGCGAGGCGTGGTAGTTGAAGTCCTCCTGCACGTTGACGATGTCGTACGGCCCGAGCCGCTGCCCGATCAGCGGGGTGTTGGTCTCCGGGTCGCTGTCGCCGAGGCCGAGCGGCAGGCCGGCGATGTTGTACGTCAGGACGTCGAAGGAGCCGGAGTCCGCGGCCGCCGCGGGTGCCGGGGAGGCCGCGGTCAGTCCGGTCAGGGTCAGGGTGACAGCGGCGAGGGTGCCGAGGAGTCGTCTCATGGGGGTGTCTCCGGTCGGAGGAGGCGGCGAGAACATGAACGGTGCTCAGATTCGATGTCAACGAGTGTGACGGACAAGGTCAGTTGAGGAAACAGTGAGAGACGAGGCGAGCTGCCGCGCCCGGGCCGTCCGCCGATCACCCCTTGGTCGTTCAACGTTCATGTTTCGCCCTGATCCTCCACACGCGGCGCGGTTCACGCGTCGCGGAAGGCGGCCGCGGACGGCAGCGGCACACAGGAGGCGCTTCATGGGACACGGGCACGCACACGGCCATCACCACCAAGGGCACGAGCACGAGCACGAGGCCGCGCCGGCCCTGCCCGCCGCCTTCGACACCTCCGTACCCGACGAGGCCCTCACCCCGGAGCAGCGCTCGCGCCGCTCGCTGCTGCGCCGTGCCGGCCTGCTCGGCGCGGGCCTGGCGGCCGGCAGCCTCCTCGGCCGGACGACACCCGCCGCCGCCTCCGCACCCGCCGCCGCCTCCGCACCCGCCGCCTCCGCCGGCCGCCGCCGGAACGGCTTCCTCTGGCTCGCCGGCGACCACCACATCCACACCCAGTACAGCAACGACGGCAAGTACCGCGTCGTCGACCAGGTCCGCCAGGGCGCCAGGCACGGCATGGACTGGCTGGTCATCACCGACCACGGCAACGCCACCCACGCGAAGATCGGCGTCGAGAAGGTCAACCCGGACATCCGCGACGCCCGGTCGGCCTACCAGGACACCCTCGTCTTCCAGGGCCTGGAGTGGAACATCCCGGCCGCCGAGCACGGCACGGTCTTCGTGCACCCCGGCAGGCACGAGGTCGCCGTCCTCAAGCAGTTCGAGACCGACTACGACGGCAGCGTGCAGGGCGCCTCCGACTCCACGCCCGCCAACGAGGCACTGGCCGTCGCGGGCCTGAACTTCCTCGCCGAGCAGGTCCGCCGGCGCAAGGTCAAGGACGTCCTGATGCTCGCCAACCACCCGGCGCGGCGCGGCGTCGACTCCCCGCACGAGATCCGCGCCTGGCGCGACGCCACCGGCACCCGGCACCAGATCGCCGTCGGCTTCGAGGGCGCCCCCGGCCACCAGGCCGCCGGGCTCCCCGCCCCGCTCGGCATGGCCCGCTCCCGCGGCCTCTACGACAACAACCCCGGCCCCAACTCCTTCCCCGGCTACCCGCCGGAGAGCTACCGCACCTGGGGCGGATTCGACTGGATGACCGCCACCGTCGGCGGCCTGTGGGACAGCCTCCTCGCCGAGGGCAGGCCCTGGTGGATCACCGCCAACTCCGACTCCCACCAGGTCTACGCCGACACCGCCGTGCGCGGCGGCCCGGACAGCGACTACGCGGCCAACGGCCGGCACACCGACCCGGTCTACGGCGGGAAGCTCGACCTCACCCAGGGCGACTACTGGCCCGGCCAGTACAGCCGTACCCACGTGGGCTCCGACGGCTTCTCGTACGCCGCCGTGATGGACGGCATCCGGGCCGGCCGGATCTGGGTCGACCACGGGCAGCTCGTCGGCGCCCTCGACGTGCGCGTGACCGGCGGCGGTCGCTGGGCCACGCTCGGCGGTGCCCTGCACGTGAAGAAGGGCACCAAGGTGACGCTGACCGTCGACGTCGCCCCGGCCGGCGGCCCCAACTGGGCCGGGTTCGTGCCCGAACTGGCCCGGGTCGACGTCATCCAGGGCGATGTGACGGGCCCGGTCGCGGACCGGGACACGTTCACCGCGCCGACCGCGAAGGTCGTCAAGGCGTACGACGTCACCAAGGCCACCGGCGTCGTCCGCCTCACCTTCGGACTCGGCCGCGTGGAACGCCCCGTGTACCTCCGGCTGCGCGGCACCGACGGCAACCGCTCCGCCGTCGGCGCGCTGGGCGCGGCCGTCGACCCGGCGGGCCCCGCCCTCGACGTCGCCGGCGACGCCGACCCATGGCGCGACCTGTGGTTCTACACCAACCCGGTGTGGGTCCTGCCCTCGTGACGCCGTACGCCCTCACCGTGGACACGGGGACCAGGGAGCTGCGCGCGGCCGACCACCTGCTGCGCACCCTGGCCGCCGAACTCGCCCTGCCCGGAGACGTGTTCGGCTGCACGCACCTGGTGCGCGGCGCCCGCCCCCGCGTCGTCGTGTCCCTCACCCTGCCGTCGGAGCCGCGCCGGCGCACCGCCCTGGAGCGGCTCACGGCCCTGGGACACGAGGTGGCGGAGGGGGTGCCGGACCCGGTGGGGCGCGCGGTGCTCTATCCGGGCGCCGCGTCGCTCACCGGCACGCTGACGGTCGCGGACCTGCTCTCCCGGTCCGCGATCGACCGCGTGAGCGTCCTCGGCACGCCGGAGCCACCCGCCCCGGACACGCCGCTGGCGACCCGCGACCACGTACGCCCGCAGTGGCAGGACGGCGCGCTCGTCCTGACGGCGATGCCCGCCGCGGGCGGCGCCCTCGTCCCCTTCGAGGTCCCGGACCCGACACCGTGCTGCGCGGACCACTGACCCCGGTCAGGGCCGCCGCAGCAGCTTCAGGTCCTCGCCCCAGGAGTCGAGGACCCGGTCGTGGCCGGCCCGGCGTGCCCCTTCCTCGATGCCGGCGAAGAGCGCGCGCTGGGTGGGCGGGTCGCCGTCGGCCAGGACGCGGCGCAGGACCGGCAGGAGCCGGCTCGCGTCCCACCGGGGCTCGCCCAGCGGCTGCCGCTCCAGCTCCCACTGGAGGTACTTGTTGTACGGCCGGACCCGGCGGTGCAGCGCGAAGAGCACCTCCAGGGCGTACGGGACGGTCTCGGCGGCGTCCAGGTGGCCCATGGCGGGGCGGCCGTCGCGGTAGCTCTTCAGGGAGCGGTAGGTCTGGTTCACGTACGCGTCGAGCCAGCCGTCGACGGCGGCCCGCGCCTCTTCGGCGCCCAGCGTCCGCTTCTCGTCGAGGATCCGGGCGATCTCCCCGTCCAGCCGGTCGAGCAGCACCTCGGCGTGGACGTACGAGTACCGCGCGAAGCTGTCCGGGCGGCCCGGCATCCCGCGCGTGCGGAACTCCGCCAGCGGGACGACCACGAGGTCCAGGTGAGCGGAACGGAACCGGTCCAACTCGGCGATGGGCGAGGCGTGTGAGTCGCTCAGGACCACGTGCAGGTCGTAGTCGGAGTGGACCGTCGGCATGCCCGGGTGCACCCGGGAGCCGCTGAGGACCAGCCCGGCGACGCCGGGATCGGCGGCCGCCCGTGCGGTGAAGGCGGCCAGGGTGTCGTCGGGGGTACTGCCCAAGGCGATGTGCATGGTGATCTCTCCGTGCGGAAGGCCGAGGTACGGATCGGGTTCGCGTCTGCGGTGTCCGGGCACCGCGGGAGAGATCAGCTCACGGTGCCGACGCTACTGCGCCCGCACCGCCCACCGGTAACGAATTACGCCTGCTCGGTGCGCAGCGCGCCATAAGGTTGCCGGGGACTCGGGACGCGGGGGAGGCGGCATGAGCTACGAGGCGGCGCGGCGCGGCGACGAGCAGGGCGGCGGCACCGCCCCGGACCGTGCCGGCGGCGGCTTACCCGGCGCCCGGCCGCTGTGGCGGCAGCGGGACTTCGGGATCTTCTGGGTCGCGCAGACCCTCTCCGTGCTCGGCGACTCCTTCGCGCTGATCGCCCTGCCCCTGCTGGTCCTTCAGGCCACGGGCTCGGTCGCCCGCATGGGCCTGCTGACGGCGGTGGGCGGGGCCGCCGCGGTCGTCGCGGCCGTGTTCGCCGGGGCGGTGGTGGACCGGGTGGACCGGCGCCGGCTGCTCATCGCCTGCGACCTGGCGCGCATGGGGCTCTACGGGGTGATCCCGCTGGTGTGGCTGTTCGGCCCGCAGATCTGGCTGCTGTACGCGGTGCTGCCGCTGTGCGAGGCCCTCGGCATGCTCTTCGCGGTCGGCTACGTCACGGTCGTGCGCGGCCTCGTCGGCACCGAGCGGCTCACCGAGGCCAACGGGCGCCTCAACGCCACCGCCGCGGCGGCGGGCGTGCTCGGGCCGCTGTGCGCCGGGCTGGTCGCCGCCTGGTCCGGCCCGGCCGCCGCGGTCGGCGTGGACGCGGCCAGCTTCGGGGTCTCGGCCCTGTGCCTGTGCTTCGTACGGTTCCGCGCCCGCCCGGGCGACGAGCGGACGGACAAGCGCGCCGGACTGTGGCAGGACCTGCGCACCGGCATCGCCTTCCTCAACGGCCACCCCGTCCTGCGCTCCCTCACCGCCCTGCTGTTCGGGTTCAGCTTCCTCACCCTGGGCCTGAACGACCTGGTCATCTACCACCTCAAACACGACCTCGGCCACGACGACGGCACGGTCGGCACCGTCATGGCGGTCGGCGCGCTCGGCACCATCACCGGCGCCCTGCTGGTGGCCCGGGTCCGCCGCCGTCTCGGCTTCGGACCGACGTGGACCGGCTCGGTCGCGGTGTGCGGCCTCGCCTTCGCCGGTCTCGGCTGGGCCCGTGACGTGCCGGTGGTGGCCGCCCTGAGCGCCGCCTTCCTGGCCTGCGCCGGCATGGCGGGCACCTGCTCGATGTCGCTCCGTCAGGAGGTCACCCCCGAACACCTCCTGGGCCGCGTCACCTCCGCCTTCTGGACCCTCCAGTACGCGGCGGCACCCCTCGGGGCGGCCCTGCTCACCTGGGCCGCCGAGGAGCGGGGCACGGCACCGGTCGCCCTGGCCGCCGGGGCGACCTGCGTCCTGATCGCCGTGGCCGCGCTGTTCACCCCCGTCCGGCGAGCGGGCCGGGGCTGACCGGGCACACCGGTGCGGATGCCGGTGCCGTGCTCGTCACGAACCCTGTTCCTGCAGACTGGCCCGGTACACGGTGGGCGTCACGCCTGTCGCGGCCTTGAAGGCGCGGGTGAAGTCCGAGGCCCGCGGAAAGCCCCATCGGGCACCGACACTGCCGACCGGCACGGCGCGCAGGCCGGGGTCGGCCAGGTCCCTGCGGCAGCGGTTGATCCGTTCGCCGCGGATCATTCCGCTCACGGTCTCACCGCGCGCCTGGAAGATGCGGTGCAGGGTTCGCGTGGAGATGCAGTGGGCCGCGGCGACAGCGGGCGGCGTGAGGTCGGGGTCGTCCACATGGCGGCGGATGAACGCGACGATCTCGTGGTAGAGGGCTTCGGCGCGTGCCTCCGGTGTCAGCGCGGACGTCTGCTCGCACTGCCGGGCGACGACAGCGGCCGCGAGATCCACGATCGTCGTGCCGAGCCTGACGCGATCCCGGTCGGTGAGGTCGGTCTCCGTGTCGGCCAGGGCCCTGAGCGTCTGCCGGAAGACATGACCGATGCCGGACCCCGACAGGCTCGACCCGCACAAGGGGGCGACCATCTTCTCGGGCAGCGGCATCACTTCCCGGGGGAACTGCACCAGGAGCGAGCCGCCTGCCCGCCCGTCGGTTCCGACCGAGGCTTCGAAGGGCCGGGAACTGTCGTAGAAGATCATCTCGCCCGGTTCGAGGGACGTGCGGTGACCGGCCTGTTCCATGCCCTGCCGCCCAGTGGTGATCACGGCGAGCTGGTACAGCTCCGGGTCCGACTGCCGGACCAGGCGGGGCGAGCGGTAGCAGGAGAAGGGGGCGAACACGTTCGCGGAGAGCTGGGCCGGCCCCAGCTCCATGACAGAGATGCGCGCCGCGAAGCGTTCGGGCTCGGCGACCCGGCAGCGCTTCGGCACCAAGGCCAGCGCCGCGGCCTCCATCCACGCCGCGGTCTTCTCGTCCCGCAGCAGGCCGTCCGTATCCAGCACCGTCCTGAACACCAGCAGCCCCCGGTCAGTCCCCAACAGCCCGGGGCCGATCCCCGGCCCGCGTCACCACAATCGCACGGAAAGGCGCCATCTGCGTCAACTATCCCCGGCCGACCGGAGGTTACACCGAGCGGAACCGTCGGAAGTCAGCCTTCTTGGCGCTGAGCGCCAACAAGGGAGGCACTGAGCGCTAACGACAGGGCCGCGGCCCGGCGGCATGCTGATACCGCGTGCCGACGCGCCACCGGGTGCGCCGCCTTCGAGGGGCACCGACCGGGGCGGTGGCGACGCGTCGGCCTACGGGGGGGCCGGCGCGTCGGGCACCCCGGGCACAGCGGCGGGGGAGGCTGTGCGAGGGGGGCGTGCCCGCACGAGGAAGGGAGGGCCCGCAGGTGGCTGCGGGCCCTCCAGGCGTGCGGGCCGTCCAGGCGATGGGGTCTCCCCCCGTCAGCCGTTGATCCCGGTGTAGTGCCGCAGACTCCACCGCCACACCAGCCGCGCCCCCAGGTACGCCAGCAGCCCGAGCAGCGGCGCGGACGCCGCCAGCCAGTACGGCACGCCGGTGGTGTGGCCGTGGCCGGTCAGGACCGCCGCCGGGAAGTAGGCGACGAACGCGAGGGGAAGACCGTACGTCAGGAAGCCGCCCACGGCCCGGGGCAGGACGTTCAGCGGGTAGCTGCCGAACGTGCCGAGGAGTTCCTCCAGCCAGCGGCCCCAGTAGTCGGCGGCGGGGAACCGCAGACCCGCGGAGGCCACCAGCGTGAACAGGGCCGCTTCCAGCAGCATGCCGCCGAGGACGGCCGCGACCAGGTACGAGATCCGGCCCGCCGTCCAGTCCAGGTCGCTGCGGGACAGCGCTCCCACCATCAGGCCGGCCGCGACCGTCAGGTCCCCGATGGCGTTGGTGGGGAAGAACGCCAGCTGGATCTGGCGGTGGACGGGCATCGGACGCATCAGGTAGATGTCGATCCGGCCCTCCTGGATCTGCCGGCCGGCCCAGTGCATCCGCCCCAGGAACAGCACGAAGAGACCGTGCGCCAGCATCCGCGTCGCCGGGATCAGCAGCACGTCCGAGCTGTCCCAGCCGCCCATCCCGGCGAACCGGGACAGCAGCACCGTCGCGAACACGATCACCGACACCTGCCAGATCGCCCCGATCGCGATCATCAGCAGGAACTCGGTGCGGTACTCCATCTGCGCGCGGAAGTTGAGCGCCGTCACGCGCCACACGATCCGCAGTGCCCTCAGCGACATCTCAGCCTCCCTGCGAGATCACGCGCCGGGCGGCCCGCCGCCACAGCAGCCGGGTGAACAGCGCCAGCACCACGACCCACGCGGCCTGGACGGACAGCTGGAAGGCCGCGTCGGACAGGGGGATCCGCCCCACGTACAGCGACAGCGGCACGCTCAGCGTGGCCTGGAAGGGCAGGAAGGCGCTCATCGTCACGAACCAGTCCGGGAAGAACCACAGCGGCGCGTACACCCCGGACAGCAGGTTCTGCGCGAACAGCAGGATCAGCATCGCGGCGGTGTTGCGGATCGTCCAGAAGCACAACTGGTCGAGCACCAGCATCACGTAGTACAGCACCCACTGCCCGAGCAGCGTGCTGAGCGCGAACACCCCGGCCACGGCGGCCGAACCGGGCGGCTCGACGACCCCCGCGGCCAGGCAGATCACGTACCCCGTCAGCGCCCACGCCAGCCCGTACAGCTGCTCGCCGGCGGCCCGCAGGGCGTAGTAGCGCTGCGGCGGCAGCGGACGCAGGTACCAGTAGACGATGGTGCCGAAGTGCATGTGCTGCAGGACCGTGTCCCGGCCCGCGTACTGGTCCAGCTCCCGCAGCCGGGACGCCAGAACGGCCAGCACGGCGTAGGTGACCGCCTGGTCGCGGCTCAGGCCGGCCGTCGTGCCGGTCTGCGCGTACAGGCCGCGCCACAGCGACCAGACCAGCACCACCTGAACGGCCAGCCGCAGCGCGACGGCGGTCATGCGGGGCGGGGCGTTCAGCTCGCCCAGCGGGGTGACGCGGGCGGCGCGCCAGGCGTGCGGGGCGGCCACCTCAGACCTCCCCGGAATGCACGTACGCGGCCCGCATCACGTCCTCCAGGTCCGCCTCCTCCAGGGCGATGTCGGTGACCTCGAACCGCTCGATCACCGCCTTCAGCGCCTGGTGGACGGTGGGGGCGTCGGCCCCGTCGGGGCCGAAGACGACCTGCGCGCCGGTGTGCCGCAACAGCGTGGTGCCGGGCGGCGGCACCACCTCGGCGTGCGGATCGGCGAGCGTGGCCCGCACCTGCCAGGTCGAGCCGAACTTCCGGCGGATCTCGTCCAGGGTGCCGTCCAGCATCAGCCGGCCGTGGTTGACCAGCACGACCCGCTCGGCGAGCCGCTCGACCTCCGTCATGTCGTGCGTGGTCAGCAGCACCGTACGGCCGCGCTGCTCCACCTGGTGGCGCAGGAACTCCCGCACCTGCTCCTTCACCACCACGTCCATGCCGATCGTCGGCTCGTCCAGGAAGACCACCGGCGGGTCGTGCAGCAGGGCGGCGGCCAGATCGCTGCGCACGCGCTGGCCGAGGGAGAGGTGGCGGACCCGGGTGTCCCAGAACGACGACAGGTCCAGGATGCCGTCGAACTCCTCCAGCCGGGCGGCGTGTTCGGCCTTCGGCACCTCGTAGATGTCCCGCAGGATCGCGAAGGACTCGCGCACCGGCAGGTCCCACCACAGCTGGGTGCGCTGCCCGAACACCGCGCCGACGTTGCGGGCGTTGCGCTCGCGCTCCCGGTAGGGCACCACGCCCGCGACCCGGGCCTCGCCGGAGGTGGGGGTGAGGATGCCGGTCAGCATCTTGATGGTGGTGGACTTGCCGGCGCCGTTCGGGCCGAGCAGGGCGAGGAGTTCGCCCGGGGCCACGTCGAAGGTGATGTCGGTGACGGCGTGCTTGGCGACTCGCTCGGGGTTGACCAGGGAGCGGACGGCGCCCAGGAACCCGGGGCGGCGGACGGTGGTGTGGAAGGTGCGGGACAGCCCGCGGACCTCGATGGCGGCACTCAACTGACCCACCAACTTCCGTGCGTGACGAACGCAGTTGCGGCCGGTCGGCTACGAGGGCCGACCGGCCGCGGACGACGTCCCGACACTGTCGGAATGTCGATCAATCGGTCAATCGATTAATAGGCTTCTTACCTCGGCTTCTTACCTTGGTCTCTCAGCCGGTGGTCGAGAACACGAACGCGAACTGAGCCGGCTCGGCCTTCAGGAAGTACTGCGGCAGCGGGCCCGGGCCGCAGGACTGCGAGCCGATGCCGTGCTGCCCGTGGTCGAGGTTGACCCACACCGTGTCGCCGGGCGTGAGGTCGGTGCGGTGCCGGGCCGCGTCCAGCTGCTCGGTCGTCCAGCGCCGCGCGGTGAACCAGAACTCCGGGTCGCCCTCGATCCTGAGCCCGCCGAGCTCCACCCAGCGGACGTCGGCACGGGCGCCGTTCTCCTGCGGGCGGAGGTACGGCGTCTGCAGCTCGTCCACCGTGGACTGCCAGCGGCCGATCATTGACGCCGTCCTGGTGTCCGGGTACGCCTCGCCGGGACCGCCGCCGAACCACTCCACCCGGTCGGCCTCCGTCAGGCCGAAGCGGACGCCGAGCCGGGGCAGCGGCACCGTCCAGTCGCCCTGAGGCGTCACGGACACGGCCAGCCGCAGCCGCTCCCCGTCGGACGTCCAGCGGTACACCGTGTCCAGGCCGACCTCGCGGGCGGCGGGCGCCACCCGGGTGCGGACCGTGAGCGCGTCGTCGCCGGCCTCGACCGAGACCAGGCGGTGCCGCATGCGGTGCAGGCCGAGCGTGCGCCACAGCATCCCGTAGCGGGTGTCGGTCTGCCACTCGGCGCCGTCGTCGTTGTCGGTCGGCGCCCGCCACACGTCCAGCCGCGGCGTCGCGCCGACCGGCACCCCGCCGATCGAGAGAAGCGCCCCGGTCCGGGCGTCGAACACGGCCGGGCCGAGCGTGACCCGGTCCGCCTCGCGCACCGGACGGTCGGTGGCCGGGAAGGTCGGCAGCGGCCGCGCCCCGGCGGCGAACTGCCCCCAGGCCACGACGTGGCCCTTGGGCGCCCAGGACGTGTCGTCCGCGAGCAGCGCCCGCACCGTCCACTGCCGCTCGCCGCCACGGCCGTCGGCGGGCGGCTCGGGCAGCTTCACCTCGGCGCTCTCGCCCGGCGCGAGCGCCGGCACCGCGAGCGAGCCGGACTCGACGGTCTCGCCGTCCACCTGGCAGGACCACTCGAAGGACAGCGCGGACAGGTCGGCGAAGTCCTGTTTGTTGGTGACGCGGACGATGCCGTTGGCGCCGTCGCCCTCGATGTGGACCGGCTCGATGACCTTCTTGTACTCGACGAGGCCCGGCGACGGCGTCCGGTCCGGGAAGACCAGCCCGTCGCAGACGAAGTTGCCGTCGTGCAGCTCCTCGCCGAAGTCGCCGCCGTAGGCGTAGCCCAGCTCGGGGTGCTTGACGCCGTGGTCGATCCACTCCCAGATGAACCCGCCCTGGAGCCGCTCGTGCTTCTCGAACAGCTCCTGGTAGTCGGCGAGCCCGCCCGGGCCGTTGCCCATCGCGTGGCCGTACTCGCACTGGATGAACGGCAGCTCGCGGCGCTTGTGCGTGCCGCCGTCGAGCCGCTGCCCGATCTTGTCGACCTCGTCGTGGAAGGCGTACATCCGCGAGTAGACGTCGGTGTCGCGGCAGTTCCAGTCGCCCTCGTAGTGCACCAGCCGCTCGGGGTCGCGCTGGTGGATCCACTCGGCCATGGCGGTGAGCCCGCGGCCGGTGCCCGCCTCGTTGCCCAGCGACCAGAAGACGATCGACGGGTGGTTCTTGTCCCGCTCGACCATCCGCGCGGCCCGGTCCAGCAGGGCCGGGGTCCAGCGGTCGTCGTCGACCGGGTTGTCCCGCCAGTCCTGCTCGGTGAAGCCGTGGGTCTCCAGGTCGCACTCGTCGATGACCCACAGCCCGTACTCGTCGCACAGGTCGAGGAAGGCCGGGTGCGGCGGGTAGTGCGAGGTGCGCACGGCGTTGAGGTTGTGCCGCTTCATCAGCAGCACGTCCTCGCGCATGGTCTCCAGGTCGAGGGCGCGGCCCCGCTCGTGGTGCCACTCGTGCCGGTTGACGCCCTTGAAGAGGACGGCCCTGCCGTTGACCTTGATGAGCCCGTCCTCCAGGACGACCGTGCGGAAGCCGATCCGCAGCGGCACCCGCTCGCCCTCGGTGGCCAGCACGCCGTCGTACAGCGTCGGCGTCTCGGCGGTCCACGGCTCGACCGCGACCGTCACCGACTCGCCGGTGGCGACGTCGATGCCCAGGGCCGGGACGGTCACCCGCCCGTCGACGTCGGAGTCGACGCGCAGGGTGCCCTCGCCGGTGGTGTGGTCGTAGGAGGCGTGCACGAAGAAGTCGCCCACGCCGCCCGCCGGGCGGTGCAGCAGGGTGACGTCACGGAAGATGCCCGGCAGCCACCACTGGTCCTGGTCCTCCAGGTACGACCCGGCCGACCACTGGTGCACGCGCACGGCCAGCACGTTGCCGCCCGGCTTCAGCAGGTGCCCGACCGCGAACTCGTGCGGCAGCCGGGAGCCCTTGAACTCGCCGAGTTCCGTGCCGTTGAGCCACACCCGGGCACAGGACTCGACCCCGTCGAAGCGCAGCACCGCCCCGCCGTCCGACGGCCAGTCGGACGGCAGGTCGAAGACCCGCAGGTGGTCACCGGTCGGGTTCTCCGTCGGCACGTGCGGCGGGTCCACCGGGAAGGGGTAGAGGTGGTTGGTGTAGATGGGGGAGCCGAACGCCCCGTCGCCCTGGAGGACCCAGTGGCCGGGGACCGCGACCTCGGCCCAGCCCCCGGCGTCGTAGCCCTCCTCGGCGAACGAGTCGTCCTCGGCGTCGGCCGTGGCCGACAGCCGGAAGCGCCAGGTGCCGTTCAGCGACAGGGACTGCGCGTCCGAGGCCGCGTACCAGGCGCGCGGCGGGAGGGTCCCGCGGCCGGGTGAGACGTCCTCGACGTAGTCGGCGGATGGGGAGGTGCGGAAAGACATCGGTCTCCTAGCTCAGCCCTTGATGCCGGTCTGCGCGATCCCCTGCACCAGCCAGCGCTGGAGGAAGAGGAAGACGAAGACCAGGGGCAGGATCGAGATGGCGGTGGCCATGAAGATCAGGTGGTAGTTGACGGTCTGGTTGGTCATGTACGACGACAGTGCCACCTGGACCGTCCAGGCGCTCGGGTCCTGTCCGATGACCAGCGGCCACAGGAAGGAGTTCCAGCCGTTGATGAAGGTGATCGTGGCCATCGCCGCGAAGAAGTTCAGCGAGTTGGGTACGACGATCCGCCAGTACGCGCCCCAGTAGCCGAGCCCGTCCACGCGTGCCGCCTCCTCCAGCTCCTTCGGGAACCCGAGGAAGTACTGCCGGAACAGGAAGCAGGTGAAACCACTGAAGAGGCCCGGGATGATGAGACCCCGGTAACTGTCGACCCAGCCGAGGGACGAGACGAGCACGAAGCTCGGCACGAAGGTGACCGCCGTGGGAACCATCAGGGTGGCCAGGACGGCGTAGAAGACCTTGTTGGCGTGCTTGTACGGGATGCGGGCGAGCCCGTACCCGGCGAGCGAGCAGATCAGCAGGATGCCGGCGGTGTGCAGGACGGCGACGACCACGGAGTTCCACAGGGCACGGGCGAAGTCGACCGTGACGTCGTCGAAGGGCTCGGCGAAGTTGCCCCACTGGATGGTGGTGGGGAACCACTTCCAGTTCTCCCCGGTGATCTCCGGGTCCGTCATCAGCGCGTTGCGGACGATGAGGTAGAAGGGGATCAGGAAGAGCAGGGCCGCGATGCCGGTCGCGATGTACAGGCCGGTGCTGCTCATCACGCCGCCGCGCTTGGCCTTGGCCGGCTCCGTGACCTTCCCGAGGTCGGGTGCTGTGGTGGTCACTTGGACTCCTCACCCCTTCCGAAGCCCATGATCTTGCCCTGGAACAGCGTGACGATGCAGATGAGCAGGGTCAGCACGACCGCGCCCGCGCTGCCGACGCCGTAGTTCTGGTTCTCGCCGAGGGCCATCTTGTACAGCTCGACCAGCGGCGGCTGACCCCAGGTGGCCTTGGGCAGCAGGTTCCAGAACTCGTCGAAGGCCTGGTAGGCGGCGATCAGCAGGAGCAGGATCACCGCGGTGGAGGTGGCCCGCAGCTGCGGCAGCGTGATGTGCCGGAAGGTCTGCCAGCCCGGCTTGGCGCCGTCGATGGCGGCGGCCTCGTACAGCTCCCGCGGGATGTTCTGCAGCGCCGCCAGGAACAGGATCATGTAGAAGCCCGACTGCAGCCACAGGCGGACGGTCACGATGACCAGCCAGTACCAGGGCGGGTCGGGGTTGGCCAGCCAGGCGATGTTCTCGACGCCGAACCAGCCGAGGAAGGTGTTGGCCATGCCGAAGCGGACGCCGTTGAAGATGGACATCTTCCAGATCAGCGCGGCGGCGACGTAGCTGACCGCGGTGGGCAGGAAGAACACCGACCGGAAGAACGCCCGCATGAACGTCAGCCGGTTCACCAGGAGCGCGAGTCCCAGGGACATCGCCCAGGTGGCGGGCACGATGAACGCGGCGAACACGGTGAAGGTGACGAGCGAGTTCAGGAAGTCCTTGTCCGTCAGGATCGACTTGTAGTTCTCGAGGCCGACGAACTCGCTCGGTGTGACGGTGAAGCGTGCCTCGAAGAAGCTGAGCCAGATGCTCCAGCCGATGGGCACGAAGACGAAGATGATCAGGCCGATGAGGAACGGCCCGGTGAAGAGCCAGAAGTTGAAGGTGCTGTTCGCCCTCAGGCCCCGCCGCGGCCGGGTCTTGGAGACCTTGGCCGGGGCGGGGGAGGCGACCCCGCGTGTGGTGGTGGTCGACATGTCGAGATCCGTCCGGCGGCCTATCCGAAGAGCTTCTTGAGCTCGGCGTCGACCTTCTTCTCACACGCGTCGAGCGCGGCCTTCGGATCGCCGTTCTTGCGGACGGTGTTGGCGATCACGTCCTCGAACGACGCGATCATGGACTGCGTCCAGCCGATGTTGTCGAAGTGGCCGAACTCGTTGAAGAGCTTGACGCCCTCGGCCGGCAGGCCGGACTTCAGCTTGTCCGCGGACTCGGCGAGCGAGGTGCGCGGCGGGATGTGGAAGCCGTAGGAGGTGGCGAAGTCCTCCTGGTACTCCTTCTGGTCGATCCACAGCCACTTCACGTATTCCTTGGCCGCCTCGACGTTCTTGCTCTTGGCGTTGACGAACATCGACCAGCCGCCGTTGTAGACCGACTGCTTGCCGGCCGAGCCGACCTTCGGGAACGGGAAGATGCCGATGTCGTCTCCGAGCGCCTTCTGCATGGCCGGCATGGCCCACATGCCGCACCACTGGATCGCCGTGAGTCCCTGGATGAAGGCCGACGGGTCCCAGGAGTCGGCGGGGGCGTCGAGGAGCAGGTTGCCGCTGGTGAAGAGGCCCCGCAGCTGCTTGAGGCCCTCGGCGACGGCGTCGGTGTTGAAGGCGGGTTTGTTGTCCGGGGTGAGGGTGTCGGCGCCGGCCGACCAGATCAGCGGGCGGCCCACCGAGGTCAGGTCGTTGCCGAGGAAGATGCCCTTGACCTTGCTCGTGGTCAGCTTGTCGGCGGCCTCGATCAGCTCCTCCAGTGTGGTCGGCACCTCGATCTTCGCCTTCTCGAACAGCGAGGGCCGGTAGAAGAGGAACTGGGGGTCGTCGATCATCCGGACGCCGTATATCTTGCCGTCGACCGTGTGCGACTTGATGTCGGCCTGGTTGAAGTCGTTCTTGACCGGCTCGATGATGTCGGTCAGGTCCGCCACCTGGCCGCTCTTGACCATCTGGATCTGCGGGTGGAACTCGAAGACGTCGGGCGCGTTCTCGGTGAGCAGCGCGGCGAAGAGCTTCTGCTCGTAGTTGTTGCCGGTGATCCACTGGGTCGTGACGTTGGCTTCCTTGTAGGCCTTCGCGTAGCGCTTGACGGCCTGCTCCACGCCGGCCTCGCCGTACGCGTGGAAGTACTGGACGAGGCCCTTGCCCGACCCGGAGCCGCCGCCCCGGCCGGTGTTGCTGCCGCACGCGGCCAGTCCACCGGCGGCGGCCAGGCCCATCGCGGCCCGCAGTACGGTACGGCGGTCCCAGTTCATGTTGCTCGATGCCGACATGCTGACGTCCTTGTCTCGAGTGCGGCTGCGGCTCTGCGGCTCACTGCCTGAGGGCGCGGGGCCCGGTGGCTCGCGCCGGATGGCTCAAAGAGAGGTGCGGTGCGGGACGCTAGAGCTTCGACTAAGGCTTCGGCAAGGGGTTGGACGAAGCCTGTTCGAAGCGTTGCGTTCGGTTCGTCATTTCGAACACATGGGTCTCGCGGAGGAGTTGCTTCCGCCGTCACGAGGGTGGTGCGGCGGTGCGGCTCCTCACGGGTGTGGTGCGCTTGCCGTTCCTCTGCCCGACGATCTGGAGCGCGCCCTCCAGCGCGAACGTCGCCGCGCCCAGGCACACCGGATCGGTGGGGATCGGGGAGAGGACGATCTCGGTCGCGGCCAGCGGCCGCGGCAGCGCGTGCCGGGTCACGGCCTCGCGCACCTCGTGCAGCAGCGGTTCGCCCAGGGCGAGGGCGACCCAGCTGCTCAGCACGACGATCTCGGGGTTGAACAGGTTGACCAGGTCGGCCACGCCCGCGCCGAGGTAGCGGGCGGTCTCGTGGACGGCCCGGCGCGCCACGGGGTCGCCCGCCGCGACGCCGCGCGCCAGGGCGCCGATGGTCGCCGTCTGGTCCTCGGGGTGCAGCAGGGCGCTGTCGGGGCTGACCTCGCGCAGGTTCATCATGATGCCGCGCGCGCCGACGTAGGCCTCCACGCAGCCGTGGTTGCCGCAGCGGCACAGCCGTCCGTCCAGCACCATCGTGGTGTGGCCCCACTCCCCGGCGCTGTTGCTCACCCCGCGGTGCAGCCCGCCGCCGAGGACGAGCCCGGCGCCCACCCCGGTCCCGAGGTTGACCACCACGGCGTTCCCGCGTCCCCGGGCGGCCCCGAACCACAGCTCGGCCACCGCGCTGGCGCGCAGCGGGTTGTCCAGGTACAGCGGGTAGGCGATGTGCTCGGTGAGCAGGTCCAGCAGCGGTACCTCGTGCCAGTCCCAGTTGGGCGCGTACTCCGAGACGCCGGTGGCCCGGTCGACCTGCCCCGGCACGCTCACGCCGACCCCGAGCACCCGGGCGCCCTCGATCCCGGCCTGGGCGACCACCGAGCCGACGGCGGTGGCGACATGGGCGACCACCTGCTCGGGCAGGCTCTCGCTGGGCCGGACGTCCTCCTCGGCCCGGGCCAGGACGTTCAGCCCCAGGTCGAACAGCTCGACGTGGACGTACGTCTCGGCGATGTCGACGCCGATCAGCGCGCCGCCCGAGGAGTTGACCGCCACCAGGCCGCGGGGGCGGCCGCCGGCCGAGTCCTCGAAGCCGACCTCCGTGATCATGCGGAGGTCGAGCAGCTCGCCCACGAGGGTCGCGACCGTGGCGAGGCTGAGGCCGGTGGCGGCGGCCAGCTCCTGCCGCGAGGTGGGCGACGCGGCGATGATCTGGCGCAGCACCTCGTAGCGGTTCGCGGTGCGGATGTCACGTGATGTGCGCTTCACCGGAGTGCCCATCCTTTCCCAGGCCGGCCAGGGCCGGGTCGACATCGGCACCGGCGCGGCGCAAGGCTATGGGCTCCCGGGACTTTCGACAAGGGGTTAGGAAAGGGGCTTTATAAAGGGCGCCGCTGGTGGGGCCGGTGGTGCCCGGCCGTGGCTGGACATGATGCCCCGGAGATGCCCCGGAACGGGAGAGCGGGGCGGGTCAGCCCTCGTCCGCGGCCGTGCCGGCCGTGTGGCACAGCTCCGCCCCGCCCCGGGCGCCCGCGCCGGCGACCGCGGCGGCGAGCTGCCGCTGCACCTGCTCCGGCAGCGTGCTGCCGTGCACGGTGCCCACCAGCTCCCGGGCCAGCTGGTGCAGCTTGGTGTTGGTGTTCTGGGAGGTCCTGACGAGCACGCTCCAGGCCGCCTCGGGGCTCAGGCTGAAGGAGGCCATCAGGATGCCGCGGGCCAGATCGATGGTCGGCCGCGTCTGCATCGCGCGCCGCAGCTGGGCGACTTCGGCGAGCAGGTCGTCGCGGTCGGTGTCGGTGGGCTCGGCGTACGCGCGCGTGGCGTCTTCGTGTGCGGCGTCCGTGAACAGCTCGCGCGTGCCCGTCAGGTCGAGGAGGCGGCCTACCGCGCGGCCGGCGGAGCGGATCACGAGCGTCTTGCCCTGGTCGAGGGCGCGCGTGCGCAGGTCGAGCAGGACGTTGACGCCCGAGCAGTCGCAGAAGCCGACCGAGTCCAGGCGCAGGTCGACGCCGCTGCCCGACAGCGCGAGGACGTCGTACAGGTCGGGCAGGAGCCGCCGGCTGCCCAGGTCGAGTTCGCCCCACAGGGTCACGGTCATCCGGTCACCGTCCGGCAGGACGTCCAAGGTCGCCATGCAGGGCGGAACCGCCGGTGCGGTGTCCGTCATCGCGGGCGCGGCGCCCTCCTGCGTCCGAGGCGCAGAGTACGCAGGCTCCGGCATGGCTCTGATCTCCCTGTCTGTCGGCCCGCCTCCGGTTCAAGCTTTGCCCCTCTACCCCACACACGTCAATCAATACATGAAACGCAGTACGTGTTTTTGATTGCGTGAATGCCCGGTCGCTAAAGTGGGGCCATGGATGGAGTGCCTGAGCCACACACCGGATGGACGTTCCTCACCAACCACGCCCGGGTGCTGGCGGCCATCGCCGACAATCACAGCGCCCGCATCCGGGACATAGCCGCACACTGCAGGCTCACCGAACGCGCTGTTCAGAAGATCATCGCCGACCTGGAGCAGGACGGCTATCTCTCGCACACCCGGGAGGGCCGCACCAACACCTACCGGATCGACCCGGGCAAGGTGCTGCGCCACCCCGCCGAGGCGGGTCTGACGGTGGCGGCGCTGCTCTCCCTGCTCGTCCAGGACGAGGCCGACCGCGCCCTGCCCGCCGCCCGGCCGCAGACCACACCCCCTCCCGGCCGCACGCCACGACCTGACCGCCCGGCCGCACCCCACGGTCCGGCCGCCGACCGCACGCCGCGACTTGACCGCCCGGCCGCACCCCACGGTCCGGCCGCCGACCGCACGCCACGACCTGACCGCCCGGCCGCACCCCACGGTCCGGCCGCCGACCGCACGCCGCGACCTGGCCACCTGGGCCGCGCTCAACTGACCGCCGGCCGTCCGCCGCTCCGGCCGGCCTCGTCTTCACGCCCGGGCCAGCACATCCCGCACGAACGCGTTGGCGAACGTCCCGTCCGGGTCCAGCTCCGACGCCAGCGCCCGGAAGTCGTCCAGCCGCGGATACAGCCCCCGCAGCACCGTCGCCGGCACGGTGAACACCTTCCCCCAGTGCGGGCGCGCCTCGAACGGCGCCAGCGCCGCCTCCACCTCCCGTACCACCGGCAGCACCGCCCGGGCGTCCTCGACCCAGGTGAAGTGCGCGGCCACGGTGTCCCGGCCGTGGGACGGGCTCAGCCACTGGTCGTCGCCGGCGACCGTGCGCACCTCGCAGGTCTGCAGGACCGGGGCGATCGTCTCCCGGATCGCGTCGAGCGCGTGCAGCATCCCCACGGCGTGCTCGCGCGGCAGCAGGTACTCCGACTGCAGCTCCGCCCCGCTGCTCGGGACGAACTCGGCCCGGAAGTGCGGCAGCCGCTCGTGCCACGGCCCCGGCACCCCGAACTGCTCGGTGCAGTTGACCGCGGGCATGCCCGGCACCGGATGCATCTTCTCGGTGGCCGCGGCCGCCCAGGGGAAGGCGGGCAGCGGCTGGTCGGTGCGCCGCTTGAGCCACACCTGCCGGAAGCCCGGCGCCCGCCAGTCGGTGAACAGGCTGACGCTGTACGCCGTCGCCATCACCGTCTCGAACGTGCCGGAGTCCAGCCCGTGGAACGGCAATTCGGTGAAGACGTACTGCTCGACCTCGTAGGCGGGCTCCAGGTCGAGGGTGAGCGCGGTGACGACACCGAGCGCGCCCAGGGAGGTGACGGCCCCGCCGAACCGCTCCTCGTCCCGGCCTATGGCCACCGCCCGGCCGTCCGCCGTGACCAGCTCCACCTCGCGCACGGGCGTCGAGAGCGGGCCGTTGAGCACCCCCGAGCCGTGGGTGCCGGTCGCGACCGACCCAGCGACCGAGATGTGCGGCAGGGACGCCATGTTGGGCAGCGCGAGACCGTGCGCGTGCACCCGGCGGGCCAGTTCCGCGTAGCGCACGCCGCCGCCGACCCGGACCGTACGGGCCGCCGTGTCGACCTCCACCTCCGGCGGCAGGCCGGCCAGCGACAGCAGGACGCCCTCGGCACCCGGCTCGGCGATCTCGTTGAACGAATGCCCGCTGCCCAGCACCCGCACCCGGCCGCTGCCCGCGACGAGCGCCCGCAGCGCGGCGAGCGAATCCGGCCGGTGCACCTCCTTGGCCGCGTAGGTGATGTTGCCCGCCCAGTTGGTCACGGTGCCGTTCATCGCGTCGTCCTTCCCCGAGGCAGCGGGGACCGGCAGAGCCCCCCGCCGGAACCTACCCCGGCCTCTCGTCCATTGCCGTCGCCGCCCCGGCCGCATACCGTGGACGCCCTGTAGAGAGCGGTTTCTACCTGTCTCGCCGAGCCGGAAGGTCACCTCCTTGAGCCAGCGCCCCCAGGCACTGTTCGCCATGGCGGCCGAGCATGTGCCGCAGGTCTTCCCGCCCGAGGTGCTGGCGCGGCTGCGCTCGTCCGTGGACATCGACCCGGCCCTCGTGGCCGGGGACTTCACCGACCCGCGTGTGCGCGACGCGCTCGCCCGGACCGAGATCCTGGTGACCGGCTGGGGCTGCCCCCGGCTCGACGAGACGGTCCTCGACGCGGCTCCCCGGCTGCGGGCGGTGCTGCACTCGGCCGGCTCGGTCAAGTCCTTCGCCACGCCCGGGATCTGGCGGCGCGGCATCGCCGTCTCCTCGGCCGCCGCCGCCAACGCGCTGCCAGTGGCCGAGTACACCCTCGCCGTGATCCTGCTCGCCGGGAAGGACGTCTTCGCCGCCCGCGAGCGGCTGCGCGCGACCCGCGCCTCCGCCGGCTGGGGCGTCATCCCCGGCATCGGCAACCACGGCCGCCGCGTCGGCGTCATCGGCGCCTCCCGCATCGGCCGCCGCGTCCTGGAACTGCTGCGCCCCTTCGACCTGCGGCCGGTGCTCACCGACCCGTACGTCGACGAGAAGGAGGCCGCCGCGCTCGGCGTGCCCCTGCTGCCGCTGGAGGAACTGCTGCGCACCTCCGACATCGTCACCGTGCACGCCCCCGAGACACCCGAGACCCACCGCATGATCGGCCGCCGCGAACTCGCCCTGATGCCCGACGGGGCGGTGCTCATCAACACCGCCCGCGGCGCGCTGGTCGACCACGACGCCCTCGTGGCCGAACTGCGCTCGGGGCGCCTGACCGCGGTCCTCGACGTCACCGACCCCGAGCCGCTCCCCGCCGACTCGCCCCTCTACGACCTGCCCGGGGCCTTCGTCACCCCGCACCTCGCGGGCTCCCAGGGCAACGAGCTGGCGCGGCTCGGCCTGGCGGTCGCCGAGGAGGCCGAACGGCTGCTGGCCGGGGAAGAACTCGCGCACGCCGTCGACCCGGCGGCGCTGGAGCGCGTGGCCTGACGCGACGACCGCCGCCCGCAAATCCGGCAAACCGCCACGATCCCGTCATTCCCCCGGCTCGGGGGGACCCGGTACCGCCCTCGCGCACCCATGGGCATACCGTGAGGAGTCGTACGTCCGAGCCGGGAGGAGAGACGGGATGGGCAGCGGCAGCCGTACCGCGCTGGTCGAGGATCTGATGGAGCGGTTCCCGCACGTCCCGCGGGAGGCCGTCTTCAAGGAGGACCTGCTCCGGGGCGGCGTGGCCTTCGACCCGTCCGCGCTCAGCGACAACGAGGGCGGCGAGGTCAAGCCGAAGTCGTACTTCATCTTCTCCTTCGACCACGGCACCCTGCCCGAGCTGGGCGAGGCCGCGCTGCGCCGCCCGCCCGAGGAGATCATCCTCACCGGCGGCCCCTACGACCTGCGCCGCACGGTCGTCTCGGTCCGCGTGAACCCCGCCTCGCCCTACCGTGTCGCCGCGAACGAGGACGGCGTCCTCGGCCTCTACCTCGACGGCAGGCGGATCTCCGACGTCGGCGTGCCGCCGATGCCCGAGTACTACCGGCACACCCTCGCCAACGGGAAGTCGGTCATGGAGGTCGCCCCCACCATCCAGTGGGGCTACCTGATCTACCTGACCGTCTTCCGGGTCTGCCAGTACTTCGGCGCCAAGGAGGAGTGCCAGTACTGCGACATCAACCACAACTGGCGCCAGCACAAGGCCGCCGGCCGGCCCTACACGGGCGTGAAGGACGTCGAGGAGGTCCTCGAGGCCCTGGAGATCATCGACCGCTACGACACCGCCAAGGCCTCCACGGCCTACACCCTCACCGGCGGCGCCATCACCAAGACGGTCTCCGGCCGCGACGAGGCCGACTTCTACGGCCACTACGCCAAGGCCATCGAGGAGCGCTTCCCCGGCCGCTGGATCGGCAAGGTCGTCGCCCAGGCCCTCCCGCGCGACGACGTCCAGCGGTTCAAGGACTACGGCGTGCAGATCTACCACCCCAACTACGAGGTGTGGGACGAGTACCTGTTCAAGATGTACTGCCCCGGCAAGGAGCGGTACGTCGGCCGCGACGAGTGGCACAAGCGCATCCTGGACTCCGCCGAGGTCTTCGGCGCGCGCAACGTCATCCCGAACTTCGTCGCCGGAGTCGAGATGGCCGAGCCCTTCGGCTTCAAGACGGTCGACGAGGCCATCGCCTCCACCACCGAGGGCCTGCGCTTCTTCATGTCGCACGGCATCACGCCCCGCTTCACCACCTGGTGCCCGGAGCCCACGACCCCGCTCGGCAAGGCCAATCCGCAGGGCGCGCCCCTGGAGTACCACATCCGCCTGCTCCAGGCGTACCGGCAGACGATGGAGGACTTCGGCCTGTCCTCGCCCCCCGGCTACGGTCCGCCCGGCGCCGGCAACGCGGTCTTCTCGGTCAGCTCCTTCATGGACAGCCTCCCGGCGGACGAACCCACCCCGCTTGTATAACGCTTCGGTGACGTCGTCCATCATTGCGGTACGGCGTTGAGTCACAGGGCGGCCGCGTCCGTACGGCATACAGAGGCCGGAACCAGGGGACGCGCCGCCCTGCCCTGATATCTGAACAGGGCGCTTGTCAGTTGTGTGGGAGGCGTGAAAAGCTCTGGCCCTGCCTCGAGGTTCCCCCAACTCCACTGCCAATCCGGTGAGTTGACCTCGCTTGTGGATGCAGGAGACCCATGCCCGACCTGCCGACCCCTCAGGACGCCACCGAGGCCGCGCTGTTCTCCGAGTGCTGGGACGCGGTCCTCGCGTACGCCGACCTGTGCACGTCCGGCTCCACCGCCGCCGCACAGCTCGGCCGCGAGGCGTTCGCACACGGCATACGCGAGGCCCGCGCCGCCGAGACCGGGCCGGTCCGCGCCACCGGCCGCCGCCCCGCCCGGCTGCCCCGCATACCCCTGCTGCTGACCGCCGTACGCACCACGGCCGCGGCCTGGGAAGAGGAGGGGCAGGGCCACAAACTCGACCCCGACCTGCGCCTGTGGCTCAACTCGGACAAGGCCGCCCGCTACACCGGCCCGCCGCTGCGGCGCCCGCTCGCGCTGCGCGGCCTGCGCGACCTCCAGCAGGCGGACGCCGAACTGCTGTGGCTCGCCGAGGTGGAGGCGCTGCCGCTGTCCCTGGTCGCCCGCCGCCTGGGCCTCGACCCGGCCACCGCCGCCGAGGAACTCCAGCAGGTGCGCACCCTGTTCCGGGACCGCTGCCACCGCAACCACCTCGACACGCCGATGGACGCCGGGTGCCGCAGCTACGCCCGGCTGCTGGACGCCGTCACCCGCTCCTGTGCCGCCGACACGCCCGGTGACCTCTCCCGGCACCTCGCCACCTGCGTGCAGTGCGCCGAGGCCGCCGCCTGCCTGCGCCTGCACGGCGGCGGACTGCCCGGGGCGCTGGCCGGCGGGGTGATCGGCTGGGGCGGTCTCGCCTACCTGGAGCGCCGCCGCCGCGCCGCCGAGGTCCGTCTCGGCGCCGGCCGGCCCGGCCGGCCGGACCAGGCGGCCGCGGAAGAGGAGGACGGGGCGCAGAAGGCGCGCGTCGCCCGCAGCGGCCTGCTCGTCGCCGCCGTCCTGGTCTCCCTCCTGGCACTCGGCGTCTCGATGATGCCCTTCGGCGGCTCCGGCGGCGATCTAGGGGCCCGCGACGACGCCGGCCGGCAGCCGGTGGCCGACCCCGGCCCGTCCCTGCCGTCCGCCCCCTCCCTGCCGCCCGCGACCTCGAAGCCGGCCGACCGGGCCACCGGGGACACGGAGCAGCCGGACGAGCCCGGCAAGCCGGAGGGCAGCAGCCGCCGGACCGCACCGCAGGGGACCTCCTCGCCCGCCGGCCGGTCCGGAGCCGACAAGAGCGCGGATCCCACCTGCCGGGTCGAGTACGACCTGGTCAACCAGTGGCCCGACGGCTTCCAGGCCACCGTCACCGTCACCAGCAGCAAGGCCCTCGACTCCTGGCGGGTGTCCTGGTCCTTCCGGGACGGCCAGCACGTCGGCCAGATGTGGGACGCCTCCGTCTCCCAGGACGGTTCCCGCGTCACCGCCACCGCCGCCGACTACAACAAGTCGGTCCCCGCCGGCGGCAACCTGGCCTTCGGCTTCCTGGCCTCCTGGCGCGGCAAGAACTCCCCGCCGTACGACTTCGCGCTGAACGGGGACGACTGCGCGAAAAGCGGTTGACGCGACGGTGCCGTGACGGGATAGCGTGACGGCGGTTCCCCCGAGTGCCGGGGCGTGCCGAAGAGTCGAGGATCGAGGAGGTGTTGACCGATGGCTGTCATTGCGCTGAGCGCTGCCCGCATCCAGATCATCACGTCCACCTCCATGGCCGCCGGCTGATCCGACCGACCGTCGGGCCGGGGGCCGACCTTGGAAAGGGTCACCCTTGACTTCCAGCTCCGCTGCATCCGTTTCCTCCGCGCTCGCTCCCTACGGCTGGGACGACGCATGGGCGGACCAGTTCGCCCCGTACGCCACCGAAGGACTGCTGCCCGGGCGCGTCATCCGGGTCGACCGCGGGCAGTGCGACGTCGTCACCGCCGGCGGGGTGCTGCGCGCCGACACCGCGTTCGTCACGCCGCACGACCCGATGCGGGTCGTCTGCACCGGCGACTGGGTCGCCGTCGAGCCCGGCGGGAACCCGCGCTACGTCCGCGCGTACCTGCCGCGCCGCACCGCGTTCGTCCGCTCCACCTCCTCCCAGCGGTCCGAGGGGCAGATCCTCGCGGCCAACGTCGACCACGCCGTCGTCGCCGTGTCCCTCGCCGTCGAACTCGACCTCGGCCGCATCGAGCGGTTCCTCGCGCTCGCCTGGGAGTCCGGGGCGCAGCCCGTCGTCGTCCTCACCAAGGCCGACCTCGTGCCGGACGCCGTCACCCGCTCCCACCTCGTCCAGGACGTGGAGACCAGCGCGCCCGGCGTGCCGGTGGTGACCGTCAGCGCGCGGGACGGGGAGGGACTCGAGGTGGTCGCGGCGATCGTCGGCGGCGGTACGTCCGTCCTGCTCGGCCAGTCCGGCGCGGGCAAGTCGACCCTCGCCAACGCGCTCCTCGGCGAGGACGTCATGGACGTCCAGGCCACCCGCGACGTCGACGGCAAGGGCCGCCACACCACGACCACCCGCAACCTGCTCGCGCTGCCCGGCGGGGGCGTCCTCATCGACACGCCCGGACTGCGGGGCGTGGGCCTGTGGGACGCCGAGAGCGGTGTCGGGCAGGTGTTCTCCGAGATCGAGGAACTGGCCGAGCGGTGCCGCTTCCACGACTGCGCCCACGAGGCCGAGCCGGGGTGCGCCGTGCAGGCCGCCGTCGCATCCGGTGAGCTGCCGCAGCGGCGGCTGCACAGCTACCGCAAGCTGCTGCGGGAGAACCAGCGCATCGTCGCCAAGACCGACGCCCGGCTCCGGGCCGAGATCCGCAAGGACTGGAAGCGGAAGGGGGCGATCGGCAGGGCCGCGATGGAGGCCAAGCGCGGCCCGCACTGGCGTTCGTAACCGGGCGGTGTCCCGCGAGCGCCGTGTCCGATTTCCGCCAGCGGCATCCCCGCCGACGGCGGAGACTGGACACCGTGAGGGACCAGGACACGAGGGAAGACCCCAGGTACGAGGCCGTACGCAGCCGTGACGGGCGTTTCGACGGCGCCTTCTTCTTCGCCGTCGAGACGACCGGCATCTACTGTCGGCCGAGCTGCCCCGCGGTCACCCCGAAGCGGGCCAACGTACGGTTCTTCGCCACGGCCGCCGCCGCGCAGGGCTCGGGCTTCCGGGCCTGCCGGCGGTGCCGCCCGGACGCCGTGCCCGGCTCCGCCGAGTGGAACGTCCGCGCGGACGTGGTGGGCCGGGCCATGCGGCTGATCGCCGACGGCGTCGTCGACCGCGAGGGCGTCGCCGGTCTCGCCGCCCGGCTCGGCTACAGCGCCCGGCAGGTGCAGCGGCAGCTCACCGCCGAACTCGGCGCCGGGCCGGTCGCCCTCGCCCGGGCGCAGCGGGCCCACACCGCGCGCGTCCTGCTCCAGACCACCGCGCTGCCGGTCACCGAGATCGCGTTCGCGTCGGGCTTCGCCAGCGTGCGGCAGTTCAACGACACGATCCGCGCCGTGTACGCCTCCACCCCGAGCGAACTGCGCGCCGCCGCGCCGAAGACCGGCCGGGGCCGCCGCACGGCCACCCCGGGCGCCGGCATCCCGCTCCGGCTCGCCCACCGCGGCCCCTACCAGGCCGGCCCCGTCTTCGACCTGCTGGAACGCGAGGCCGTACCCGGCATCGAGGAGGTCGGCGGCCCACCGGGAGCGCGCACCTACCGGCGTACGCTCCGCCTGCCGTACGGCACCGGCATCGCCGCCGTCGGGGAACGGCCCGGCAGCGTGCGCACCGGGCTCGGCGCCCACCCCGGCGGCTGGCTCGACGCCCGGCTGCACCTCACCGACCCCCGCGACCTGACCACCGCCGTCCAGCGGCTGCGGCGGCTGTTCGACCTGGACGCCGACCCCTACGCCGTCGACGAGCGCCTCGCCGCCGACCCGCGCCTCGCGCCCCTGGTCGCCGCCCGCCCCGGGCTGCGCTCGCCGGGCGCCGCCGACCCGGAGGAACTCGCCGTGCGGGCCCTGGTCGGCCGGGCGGAGGCGGAACGGCTCGTCCGCCGCTACGGCAAGGCCCTCGACGCCCCCTGCGGCGGCCTCACCCACCTCTTCCCCGAGCCGGCCCTCCTCGCCGGGGCCGAGCCCGACGGCACCCTCGGCGCGCTCGCCGCCGCCCTCGCCGACCACGCCGTCCGCCTGGACCCGGGCGCCGACCGGGACGACGCGCAGGACGCCCTGCGTGCCGTGCCCGGCCTGGACGCCCGTACGGTCGCCGAGATCCGCACCCGCGCCCTCGGCGACCCGGACGTGGCCCCGCCCGGCACGGACGTCCCCGACAGCTGGCGCCCCTGGCGCTCGTACGCCCTGAACCACCTGCGCGCAGCAGGGGAATGGGAGCTTTGATGAACCCTCCGGCCTCCTGGACGAGCGTGCCCAGCCCCCTCGGGCCGCTGCTCCTCACCGCCGCCCCGAGCGGCGAGTTGACCTCGGTGTCCGTGCCCGGGCAGAAGGGCGGGCGCGAGGTGCGGGACGACTGGCGGCGGGACCCCGGGCCGTTCCGCGAGGCCGAGGAGCAGCTCGCCGCCTACTTCGCCGGGGAGCTGAAGGAGTTCCGGCTGACCTGGCGCACGGAGGGCACCGCCTTCCGGGAGAAGGTCTGGGCCGCCCTCGACGACATCCCCTACGGGGCGACCACGACCTACGGCGAGATCGCCGCGCGGATCGGAGCGCCCCGGGCGGCGGTACGGGCCGTCGGCGGTGCGATCGGAGCCAATCCGCTGCTGGTGGTGCGGCCGTGCCACCGGGTGATCGGGGCGGACGGTGCGCTGACGGGCTACGCGGGGGGACTGGACCGCAAGGTGCGGCTGCTGACGCACGAGGGTGCGCTGCGCCCCTGAGGGCCCGAGGCCCCTGTCACCGGTGAGGGCTCATCCCCAGAAGACCGCGCCCACCCAGGTCGCCGCGATCAGCTGGCAGGTGAACAGTTCGGCCAGGATGCTGGAGCCGCCCGCGCGCATCACCGTGCGCAGGGCGGCGACCGCGTCGGTGTGGCGGCCGAGGCGGAGACGCTCGTAGAGGTAGATGCCGGCCAGGAAGCCGGGGATCGCGCCGAGCACGGGCAGCAGGACGAAGCCGAGGGTGGACCCCGCTCCGGCGTACGCCAGCATGCGGCGGTTGGCGCCGCTCGCCCGCAGCCGCCGGGGCGGCAGCGCCCAGCGCACGGCCTGGGAGACGAACATCAGGGCCGTGGCACCCACCAGGACCCACCAGGCGACGGGCTGCGGGTCCTGCAGCGCCCACCACATCACCGCGGCCCACACCAGCAGTGACCCGGGCACCGCGGGCACCAGCACTCCGCAGAGACCGAGCAGGATGACCAGCCCGACCAGCAGGAGGTCCCACACTCCCATCTGACCAGACTGCCGGAAGCCGGGAGAAGACGCAGGTCAGGAGCGTGGCGGCGGCCCAGACGCGCAGGTCAGCCGGGTGCGGTCCCGGGGCGTCCCGGTATCGCATGGCCGTTCTACGGCTCACTCGACGCGCCGTTCGTCTCGGGGTGGCGGGCCGGTTTTTCCCCAAGCACCGTTTTCATCCGGCTCGTGCGGTGGACAATTAGGGGCATGAGCCAGCAGGGGGGAAGGCCCACCGGTCACGAGGACGACTGGTGGGGGCAGTTGTACGACGACTCCACCGGCGACACGGGCCCCGCACCGGCCCCCGATTCCCTGGACGACCGTTTCGCCTCGGCTGCGGGTGCCGTGGGTGACCAGGGCGTTTCCCCGGCGAGCGACGAGCGGCCCGCTCCCGGCACGGACACGGTGGCGGACCGGCCGCACCGGAGGGACCCGGACCGGGTCGTCCCGATGCCGAGGGCTGGGGCCGACGAGGCGAGGCAGACGCCGCGGGGGTCGCGTCCCACCGACCGGGCCTCTGACCGGGCCACCGACCAGGCTCCTGACCGGGCCTCTGACCGGGCCCCGGATCGAGCCCGTGACCGGGCCTCGGACCGGGCTCCCTGGCGCGCGCCGTGGGAACCGCCGCCGGGCCGTCCGACGGGCCCCGTGACCTTCCCAGCCCCCGCGAAGCCACCGGGACGCGCACAGCGGCCCCCCGAGCCCCCACTCACCAGCGGCACGTCCTCACCGGCCGGGCCCTCGGCCTCTCCCGGGCCCTCGGGGAGCCCGACGGCGACGTCGGCGGGCGCGGCTTCCGGCTCGTCGTCCGGGCCTGCCGGGCCTTCGGGGAGCCCGGGGGAGGCGCCCGCGGGGAGGGTGTCCGAGTCGCCGTCAGAGTCATCGGGGAGCCCGGCGCAAGCCTCCGGTGCGCCGGCTCCTGCCCCACCGCCCGAGCCCTCCAGGTCCTCGGAGAGCCCCAGGCAGACCGCCGCGTCGACACCTCCGGCCCCGCGGACGCCCCCGCCGCCCGCCCTCCCCCCGTCCTGGCCGGCCCGGGAGGACCCCTCGGGCGCGGTGGAGGAAAGGCCCGAGAGGGTCGCGCCGCCGACGCCGTCCGAGGAGGCCGCGTCGCCGACGGCCGCCGCCGAGCCCGGCAGGAGCGCGTTCCCCGCAGCCGCCGGCCCACCGCCACCCGTGCCGCTGCCCCCCACCGAGCCCCCGTCCCACCGCCCCGCCCCCCGACCCGGCGGGTACGTCGGCTCCGCGCCGCCCACCGAGCTCTCGTCCGACCGCCCCGGCCCTCGGATCGAGCCGCCCGCGACCGACCCACCGCCCGCTGGGTACGTCGGCACCCAGCTCCCCACCGACCCCCCGCCCGACACCCCCACCCCCGGATCGAACCCCCCGCGACCGGCCCCCGGCCCCGCGGGTACGTCGGTTCCCGGCCCCCCACCTACGACGCCGAACCCACCGCCCTGCCGGCCGCGGATCCCGATGATCTCGATGATCTCGTCGCGGACACCGTGCTCGACGGGGCGCGGTACGGGGCCTGCACCCTGCGGGCCGTGTCGGTGCGCGGGGACTCCGCGCGGTATCGCGGGGAGCCCCGCCGGGACTCCCTGCTCACCGCCCGCTTCGGGACGGGCGAGCAGGCGTTGCTGCTGGTGGCGATGGCGACCGGGGCCCGTGCCACGCCGGGCGCGCACCGGGCGGCCGCCGAGGCCTGCCACTGGATCGGGCGGGCCGTCGGGCGCAGTCACTCCCGGCTCGTCGAGGACATAAGGGCCGGCCGGCGCGGCGACCTCAAGTCCGGCCTGCACCGCCTCACCGACCGCAGCCTCGGCAAACTCCGCGCGAGCGCCGCCGAACAGGGCGTCGACCCGCAGGAGTACGCGGCCGGCCTGCGCTGCCTGCTGCTGCCGGCCGACCCCGAGTGCCGTACGCGCGTGTTCTTCGGCGTCGGACCGGGCGGGTTGTTCCGGCTGCGCGAAGGCGAGTGGCAGGACATCGAACCGCAGGTCACCGACGTCAAGGGCGAACCGGTCCTGGGCTTCGGCTCGCCGCCCTCCGAGACCCCCGAGGGCGACCGGCTCACCATGGACCTGGGCATCCCGACCCCGCCGAGCCCCTACGAACCGGCCCCGGAACCACCCCGCGAACCCTTCCGCTTCCGCACCTCCGTCGCCCGCCCGGGGGACACGCTCCTGATGTGCAGCAACGGCCTCGCCGACCCGCTGCGCGGCGAACCCGAACTGTGCGAGTACCTCGCCGACCGGTGGTCCCGCCCCGAACCGCCCGGTCTCGCGGCCTTCCTCGCCGACTCCCAGGTACGGGTCAAGGGATATGCCGACGACCGTACAGCCGCGGCGGTTTGGGAGGCGTGACCGCGCCCGGTGTGACTTGATGGAACCCGGAGGGATCCCAGGAGACCGAAGGGGCAGACGAGAACCATGGCCAAACAGAACGTCGCGGAACAGTTCGTCGACATCCTCACCCGCGCCGGCGTCAAACGCCTCTACGGCGTCGTCGGCGACAGCCTCAACCCCGTCGTCGACGCCGTCCGCCGCAACTCCGCCATCGACTGGATCCACGTCCGGCACGAGGAGACCGCCGCCTTCGCCGCCAGCGCCGAGGCACAGATCACCGGCGGCCTCGCCGCCTGCGCCGGCTCCTGCGGGCCCGGCAACCTCCATCTCATCAACGGTCTCTACGACGCCCACCGCTCCATGGCCCCGGTCCTCGCCCTCGCCTCGCACATCCCCTCCAGCGAGATCGGCCTCGGCTACTTCCAGGAGACCCACCCCGACCGGCTGTTCGCCGAGTGCAGCCACTACAGCGAGATGATCTCCAGCCCGGAGCAGATGCCGCGGCTGCTGCAGACCGCCATCCAGAACGCCGTCGGCCGCAGCGGCGTCAGCGTCGTCACCCTGCCCGGTGACATCGCCGACCGGCCCGCCCCGGAGCAGGCCGCCGAGACCGCCCTCGTCACCTCCCGGCCGACCGTCCGCCCCGGCGACGCCGAGATCGACCGGCTCGTCGAGATGATCGACGAGGCCGGCAAGGTCACCCTCTTCTGCGGCAGCGGCACGGCCGGGGCGCACGCCGAGGTCATGGAGTTCGCGGCGAAGATCAAGTCACCGGTCGGGCACGCGCTGCGCGGCAAGGAATGGATCCAGTACGACAACCCCTTCGACGTCGGGATGAGCGGGCTGCTCGGCTACGGCGCCGCCTACGAGGCCACCCACGAGTGCGACCTGCTGATCCTGCTCGGCACCGACTTCCCGTACAACGCCTTCCTCCCCGACGACGTGAAGATCGTCCAGGTCGACATCCGGCCCGAACACCTGGGCCGTCGCTCGAAACTGGACCTCGCGGTGTGGGGCGACGTACGGGAGACGCTGCGCTGCCTGATCCCGCGCGTCCGGGAGAAGAAGAACCGGCGCTTCCTCGACCGGATGCTGAAGAAGCACGCGGACGCGCTGGAGGGGGTGGTGAAGGCGTACACCCGCAAGGTCGACAAGCACACGCCGATCCACCCCGAGTACGTGGCGTCCGTGCTCGACGAAGTCGCCTCCGACGACGCCGTGTTCACCGTCGACACCGGCATGTGCAACGTCTGGGCCGCCCGCTACATCTCGCCCAACGGCCGCCGCCGCGTCATCGGTTCCTTCTCCCACGGCTCGATGGCCAACGCCCTGCCCATGGCGATCGGCGCCCAGTTCACCGACCGGCGCCGGCAGGTCGTGTCGATGTCCGGCGACGGCGGCTTCTCCATGCTGATGGGCGACTTCCTGACGCTCGTGCAGTACGACCTCCCGGTCAAGGTCGTCCTCTTCAACAACTCCTCCCTCGGCATGGTTGAGTTGGAGATGCTGGTCGCCGGGCTCCCGTCCTACGGCACCGCCAACAAGAACCCCGACTTCGCCGCCGTCGCCCGCGCCTGCGGCGCCTACGGCGTACGCGTCGAGAAGCCCAAGGACCTCGCCGGCGCGCTGAAGGACGCCTTCAAGCACAAGGGCCCGGCCCTCGTCGACGTCGTCACCGACCCCAACGCCCTGTCCATCCCGCCGAAGATCAAGGCCGAGATGGTGACCGGGTTCGCCCTGTCCGCCTCCAAGATCGTCCTGGACGGCGGCGTGGGCCGCATGCTCCAGATGGCCCGCTCCAACCTGCGCAACGTGCCGCGGCCTTAGACGTCGTTTCCTTTGGCGTGATCGCTCGTTGAGCCGCGCATGACGGATCTGGTCGAGCGGTTGGTACCGGACGAGTTGTGGGTGCTGTTTCGCCGAGTGGTCCCGCCGACGGAGATGAAGCGTCCGCAGGGCGGAGGCAGACGGCGGGCGGGAGACCGCGCATGCCTGGCGGCGATCATCTTCGTGGCCACCTCGGGGTGCACATGGCGGCAGTTGCCCCCGGTGTTCGGCCCGGCCTGGCCGACGGTCTACCGGCGCTTCGCCCGGTGGAGCCGGGACCGGGTCTGGGCCCGGCTGCACCGCGTCTTCCTGGACGAGCTCGGCGCCCGCGGTGAGCTGGACTGGTCGCGATGCGCCATCGACTCCGTCAGTCTCAGGGCCGCAAAAGGGGGCCACTGACCGGACCGAATCCGACCGACCGCGGCAAGAATGGATCGAAGATCCACCTCATCACGGACCGGAACGGTCTACCACTGTCACTGGACGTCTCCGGCGCCAACATGCAGGACAGCCTCGGCCTGAAGCCGCTCGTACGCGGCATCCCGCCGATCCGCTCCCGGCGTGGCCCGCGCCGTCGGCGACCGGCCAAGCTCCACGCCGACAAGGGCTACGACTACGACCACCTGCGCCGATGGCTCCGCAAGCGGGGCATCCACCACCGGATCGCCCGCAAAGGCATCGAGTCCTCGCAGCGGCTGGGCCGCCACCGCTGGGTCGTCGAGAGGACGGTGTCCTGGCTCGCCGGCTGCCGACGGCTGCACCGCCGCTACGAGCGCAAGGCCGAACACTTCCTGGCCTTCGTCGGCATCGCCGCAGCCCTGATCAGCTACCGCAGACTCGCCGACTGAAACGACGTCCTACAGTCCCCAAGCGCGCCGACCGCATCCGCGTCGGCAGTGGTCCAGCCGCTGTCAGGACACGCTGTGCCCCGTCCGAGGCTCGAGGAGGGCGAGGGCGAACTCGAACGCCCGATCGACCCGCGCGCGGTCTCCCGAGACGAGAAGGTCGAGCTGAAGCCCCCGGATCTGAGCCAGGAGGAGGGTGGCCAGGGCTGACGCGTCCTCGGGCTCCCACCCGTCCTGCCTGAGCCACCCGGAGATGAAATCGACGACCTCGGCGTCCATCGACCGCGCCAGCTCCCCTCCGTCGCCGGACTGCCACGCCTTGCCGGCGACCACTTCGAACAGGAGCAGGAACTGCCGCTGCTCCTTCGGCTCGCACAGCCGTCGCCAAGTGATCCTCAGCAGTTGTGCCGCCGACCCGGCTTCCTGGAGTTCCCTGTCGGCGGTCACCTGAGCGAAGAGATCGGTGCGGATCTTCTCCAATACGCACTTGATCAGCTCGTCCTTCGACGAGAAATGGCGCAGCAGCGTCGCATGGGTCACCCCCAGCGCCTGGGCTACCGGACGCAGCGACAGGCCGGCGATGCCGTGATCGAGGACGTACTCGGTCGCTGCGGCCAGCAACTCCGGTCGCCGGTGCTGAAACCGGAGTGTCCGCCCGTCGACGCGCTCGGAACTCATCAGCTGTCGCCCTCCTCCGCTTGCCTGGTCGATTAAGAGTACCAACTGGTTGCCCTAACCGAGTGGTACTGCTACTTTTTCGTGCACCGGAGCCGGAAGCCTCCGCATCGGCCGAGACCCCCTGGGGGACGGCGATGACTGATCCGGCACGGGCACCGATAGCCGGACCTTCCATCAAAACAAGGACACCGCTGATGACTGACACGACGAAGACACTGATGACTGACGACGAGACGGCCGTCCGCGCCGTGTACGTGGCCTTCGCCCAGGCGATGCAGGCGGTGGACCCCGAGGCGATGAAGGATCTGTGGGACGACGGCTACGAGCACCTGGTCTACCAGCCGGAGGAGATCGAAGCCGCCCTCACGACGTGGGACGCGATCGTCGACCACTGGCGCCGGCTTCCGGGATTCGTCGACCGGATCGAAGGGCGTGAGTACAGCAGCGACATCGCTGTGCTCGGCGATGTCGCGCTCGCCTACTGGCGGGGCCACACCACGGTCGAGTTCAAGGGCTCCATCGAGCCGATCGCCGGCGACTCCCGGCTCTCGGCCGTTCTGCGTCGGACTGACGACGGTTGGCGATTCATCCACTGGCACGAGTCGCGCCAGCTCGTCGCCGGATGAGAGCACGACCATGAGTACGGGAGTTCCGCAGCTGCCACGCGGGGAAGTGGGTTTCGCTGATCGCCTGCACCGGCTGGTGTTCAACAAGCTGCGGTTCTACCGCGCTCCCGACCTCGTCGTCCCGCCACGGCCCGACGACGAGGTCAACGCCGCGGTCCGCGGTGCAGCGGCGTACGGCCGGAAGATCGCCGTCCATTCCGGCGGCCACTGGGAGCACTACTGACCCGGGCGACCGGTCGTCTCCTCGGTGAGTACATGCACGAAAATCTGTGTGAGCCCTACCGGGCGAAGCGCCGGTACACCGTCGGCCAGGCCGGGCCGAACACCGGGGGCAACTGCCGCCATGTGCACCCCGAGGTGGCCACGAAGATCGCCTCTCCGTCGGCGGGACCACTCGGCGAAACAGCACCCACAACTCGTCCGGTACCAACCGCTCGACCAGATTAGTCATACGCGGCTCAACGAGCGATCACGTCAAAGGAAGCGACGTCCAAGTCGTCGCGCTGCACGGCTGCCGCAACAACGCTGATCACGCAAGGAAACCCTACGAGGAGTCTGTCATGGTGCAATTACCCCCTGTTCCCCCGGGCCGCGAATTTCACGCCCCCAACCGTTTCGAAATGAGTCTTGAGGACGTCGGGGTTCAGGGCGAGATCCCGCGGGAAATCAACGGGATCTTCTTGGTCGGCGCCGACGAGCTCGTCCCCGCAGCTGTCGGAGGGGCGCTGTGATGCCATTCGATTATGCCGCCTACGAGGAGGCTTTCAACGCCGGGGACGACGATGCCCTGGTGGAGCGTTACTTCACCGAGGACGCCCGGTTCTCCGGGGCGAGCGTGGACCTGCGTGGCCGTGAGGAGATCCGGGCGTTCCTCCACCAGGCCCATGACGGCATCCGCGAGACGATGCGGCCCCAGGTGGTCACCCGCAGCGGCACCCACGTCGCCGCCGAGATCGACACGGATTTCCAGGCGACCGAGGACCGGCCGGACTTCGTGTTCGGGCCGCTCGCCCGCGGCGAGCTGACCACGGTCAAGTTCTTCGTCACCTACGAGCTCGACGCCGCAGGGGAGAAGATCGCCGCGCTGCGGGCCGCGACCTGGAAGGCCGGACAGGGTGTGAGCCCCGCACCGACCCGGATCACGCCGACCGCCGCCGGACGGCGTGCCTTCCTGGACTACCTCATCTCGCTCAGCACCGCGAACACCGAACGGTTCCTCCTCTTCTTCACCGACGACATCGAGCTGACGGTGCCCTCCGTGGGCGTGCTGCGCGGACTGGACGCCGTGGCCGCGTTCTACGGGAAGATGTTCCAGACCGTCCGAGAGAACGTCACCGCGCACGCGGTGATCATCGACGAGCACGCCATCGCGCTGGAGGCAACCACGCGCCTCACGGCCGTCGTGGACGCGCCGGACTTCCCCGGCGGGCCCCTGAGGCAGGGCGAGAGTGTCGAGAACGACTACTTCATCCACTACCGCCTGCATGACGGGCGCATCAACCGCATCGACCTGGCACCTCGCGGCGAGTTGCGGGGACCTTTCGTCGCGGAGTCGGCATGACCGATTACCTGTTCCGCGCACCGCTGTCGACGCCGGAGTCGCGGGCCGGCCACCCGCCGCGACCGCGGGTCGAACCGGCGCAAGGGCATGCTCATCGAGCGTGGCATCCCCGTCGAGGTCTCACCGGGTGTACACGTCTACGTCGACGTGTACCGGCCGGACAACGAGGAACCCGCAGCCCCCTGATCAGCTGATCGCCGTACGGCAAGCACAACCCGGCGCCGATCGGGGTCATCTACCCGGCCAGCGGCGTCCGGCCCGAGGACACCTCACAGATCACCACCTTCGAGGCCCCCGACCCGCAGTATTGGGTGCCGCACGGCTACGCGATCGTGTTGGCCGACATCCCCGGTACGTGGTACTCCGAAGGCCGCGCCGCGTACTGCTCGCCACAGTAGGCCGAGCAGTACGCGGCGCTGATCGAATGGGCCGGCACCCGGCCATGGAGCACCGGGAAGGTCGGCCTGTCCGGAGTCTCCTACCTGACCGTTTCGCAGTGGCGGGTCGCCGAGCTCAATCCCCCGCACCTGGCCGCGATCAACCCGTGGGAAGGCTGGACGGACACCTATCGCGAGGTGGTCCGGCACGGTGGCATCCCCGAAACCTGGTTCTGACCCTACATCCAGGGCCGCTGGGGGGGGGCGAGCACCACCCAGATCGAGGATCTGCCGAGACCGAGGCGCACCCGTTCTACGACGAGTTCTGGGCGTCCAAGAGCGCACAACTCGAACGTATCCAGGTGCCCGCGTTCGTCGTCGCCAGTTGGTCGGACCAGGGCCTGCACACCGGGGGCGCGCTCGAAGGCTTCCGCCGCATCTCCTCGCAGGAGAAGTGGCTGGAGGTCCACGGCCGCAAGAAATGGGCCCACTACTACGACCCCGCCTCGATCGAGCGGCAGAGGACCTTCTTCGACCACTACCTCCACGGACGCGGGCCCGGCCCGTACATGCAGGAAAAACTGTGTGAGCCCCACCGGGCGAAGCGCCGGTAGACCGTCGGCCAGGCCGGGCCGAACACCGGGGGCAACTGCCGCCATGTGCACCCCGAGGTGGCCACGAAGATGATCGCCGCCAGGCATGCGCGGTCTCCCGCCCGCCGTCTGCCTCCGCCCTGCGGACGCTTCATCTCCGTCGGCGGGACCACTCGGCGAAACAGCACCCACAACTCGTCCGGTACCAACCGCTCGACCAGATCCGTCATGCGCGGCTCAACGAGCGATCACGCCAAAGGAAACGACGTCTTAGGAGCGTCGCGGTCCCGCAGGCGGTGGGCCAGCCTGCGGCCCCAGTTCTGGCCCGGCGCCTCGACGTACCGGTGGGTCAGCACGCACAGGGGCAGCAGGACGGCGAAGAACGCCACCAGCAGCGCGAGCTGGTCCTGCCGGCGGCGGCCGACCGTGCCGTCGATCACCGCCAGCAGCACCGGGTGCACCAGATAGACCGAGTAGCTGATCGTTCCCAGGCCGGTCAGCACCCGCGGGATCCGCCGGCGGCGCGCGGCCAGCCCGGCGCCGAAGGTGAGCACGGCCAGCAGGAACGCCGTGAGCCAGCCGCGCCGCGTGAAGTGGTCGCCGTCGCCGTACCGATAGGCACTCGCCACGGCACAGGCGACCACCACGAGGGCGGCGCCCGCCGCACGGCGCCAGGTGGTCTGACCGTGCTCGGCACGGTGCACGGCGCTGCCGAGGAACATCACGGCGAGGATCACCAGACCCTCCCACAGCGGGATCGTGCCGTTGAACGGGACCAGGACGAGCGCCGGCACCGCGCCCAGCACGCCCCCGAACGCCCGCAGCACGGGAGACCCGGAACTCGCGCAGCCGATGGCGACCACCACGGCGACCGACGCGCACGCGATCAGCGGGCCGGTGCCGGCCCTGCCGGACAGGGCGGAGGCCGGCGGCACCACTCCCACCGCCACGCTCACCGCGGCGAGCACGGCCAGGACGACGGCGGCGGACGCGGACCCGCGGTGCCGACGGACCGTGAACAGGGCGACGACCAGCAGGTAGAAGCACATCTCGTACGAGAGGGTCCACAGGACGAGCAGCAGACCGGGCGTCCCCAGCAGCTCCTGCAGCAGCGTGACGTGGGCGACGGCCACCGCGGCCGCGCTCTGCCCGCCGAGGTCACGGCCCTCCGCGAGGCCCAGGAGAACGACGGCGAGGTACACGGTGACGACGGCCGCCCACAGCGGGTACACGCGGAACACCCGTCCGATCCAGAACGTCCGGACGCAGCCCCGGCGTTCCAGCGATGCCGGGACGATGTAACCGCTCACCAGGAAGAACACCATGATGCCGTAGCGACTGGTGTTGAACTGCGGCATCAGCTCCCGCCGGAAGTCCGCCAGGAAGGTGTACGCCGAGTGGTCGAACACCACGACGAGCGCCGCGAGGCCGCGCAGCGCGTCCAGCCAGCCCAGCCGCGCCGGGCCGGCGGTGGCGATGGTCATGCGGCTAGTCCTTCGGCAGCTCGACCCGCACCGGAACGCAGGGCTCGGCCTCGGCCCTGGTCCGGTAGAACTCGACCGCGCGGGGCCGGGATTCGCCCCTGATGTTCTCGAAGGCCAGGACGTTGCCCCGACGCAAGGTGACGTCCCAGCGCGCCTTCAGGGGGATGAGGACCACGCGGTTGCCCTGCTCGTCGACTGCCGGGATCCCGGTGACTGCGCTGCGCTCGCAGACGTGGCCGGAGGGGAGCACGTCGACCGTCACGTGAACGCCCCACGCGCTCACCTTCCGCGCGAGTTCCCGCTGGGCCTCGACACTCATGTCCTGGTCCCTGACGGTGAGCCTGACGCTGCCGTCGCCGCGGGGTGCCACCGCGTACGCCGTCGACTCGGCCGGCGAGCCGGGCACGGCAACCGTGGCGAGCCAGGCCGTCGCACAGGCCAGCGCGACGACGGCGATCCGGCGCGGGGCGAACCCAGGCCGCCGGGAAACCCCCGCCCCGCTCCGCCCGGTTCCGGCCCCGCGCTGCTCGATCTCCCGCTTCAGCCCGTCCAGCAGCCGGTCCTCGAACGTCGTCCTCGTGCTCATGCTTCTCCCCTTGCGACGTGCAGCAGCGATGGGTCCGGCGCCTCCGGCCCCGTGGGACGTGCCGGTACGGCCGGAGGGGGCGTCCCGGCGGCCCGGGCGGCGGACTCCTCCCGCAGCGCCTTGCGCGCCCGGTGCAGCCGGACCCGGGCGGTGACCTGGCGGATGCCCAGCGCGGCCGCCGCTTCGGTGACCGTCAGCTGGTCCACCGCGATCAGTTCCATGACGGCCCGCTCGCCCTCGGGGAGTCTCGCCAGGGCGGCCAGCGCGCGCCGCCCCGGGCTCTCCGCGTCGAGTCTGTCCTCGATGCGGGTGATGTCGTCCGGCTCCAGCAACCGCCGCCCGGAGATGCGCAGGTCGCGTTCGGTCTCCCGGGCGACCCGGCGGCGCTCCGACGACACGACGTTGCGCGCGATGCCGTACAGCCAGGCGGTCTCGCTGCCGAGGCGCGGCCGGTAGGTGTGGGCCGAGTCGAGGACGGCGAGGAAGATCTCGGCCGTAAGGTCGGCCGCCGTGTGCGGGTCGTCCACCCGCCGGGCCACGAAACGCATCACCGCGTCCACGTGGCGCCGGTAGAACTCCTCGAAGAGCCGCGGGTCCCGCACCGCCGCGGCGGGCCCGCCCCGTAACCGTTCCGCGTCATCCACAGGTGTCACCTTGTCGTCGAAGGCACGTCACTTGTTCTTGGAACGAGGCGCGGAAAGCGTTACAGGGGAGACAGAGGCGGTCAGCTGTACGGCGTCCACTGGCGCGCGGACGTGTCGTACGTGTAGCGGGGCAGGCCGGCGATGCCGCTGGTGCGGAACGGGCGGCCGTCGTCGTCGATGCGGACCGTGCCCCGGCGGCCCTGGGAGGACCAGTCCAGCTCCAGGTACCAGCGGCAGTCGCAGCCTGCCGTCCGGGCGGTGACCAGCAGCACCTCCGGGTCCTGCGCCGAGACGCGGTACGGCATGCGCACGGCCGGGATCGGCGTGCCGGCGTCGCTGCCGGGGACCGCGTGGGCGAGGGGGCGGTCCTTGTCCAGGTCCACGGCGAAGTGGCGCGGGGTGACGGAGCCGCCGCAGCCCTGGTCCATGGCGTAGGCGTTGCCCTGGACGGGTGCCGAGCGCCCCACCACGCGCACGCGCAGCGCGTGCAGCACCACGGCCGTGTCGGACCGCCCCTGCACCGACAGTTCGACGAGCGTCTCGCCGCCGTGCACCGCGCCGTGGGCCGCCGCCCAGGCGCCGGCGTCCTGCGGGGGCGGCGGCGGGGCGACCCGGCTCGGGGGCCTGGCGACGACGTAGTCGTGACCGCAGCCGAGCTTCCAGGCCTGGGAGTCGGCGGACCAGGTGAGGGGCGGGCCGGAAGGCGCCTTGCCGGTGGGCGGGGTGGTGCGGGAGGAGGGGGCGGGGGAGGGCTCCTTCTTCTTGGGGGTGGCGGACGGTGAAGGCCGTTCGGTGGTGGACGAGTTGCCCGGCGTGGGCGGGGCGGTGCGGCGGTCCGGCGCCTCGGCCTCCGCCGTGCCGGTCGCGGACGGGCCGACGGCACGGGCGCGGTCGTCGGCGGGTGTCCGGCGGCCGTCCGGCAGCGCGGAGAGGCTGCCGAGGGTCGCGAGCAACGCGCCGGCGGCCGCCAGCCCGACGGCGATGCGTCTGCGGCGGTACCAGGGGCGGCGGGGGAGCGGGGTCTCGCCGGAGGGGGCCGTCTCCTGCCCGAGCGCGGTGTCGCCCGCCGTGCGTGGCGTGCCGGTCGGGTCCGCCGTGTCCGCCGTGTCCGCCGGGATCGGGGACTCTTCCTCCTCCGCCGCGTCGGGCAGTGTGTCCTCCGCCGTGCCGGCGGCACTGGACGTACTCGCCGTACTCGCCGTACTCGCCGTACTCGCCGTGCGAGGCCGTCGGCGGGCCTCCACCGCCAGGAGCCAGCGGCGGTGGAGGTCCAGGCGTTCCTCGGGGACGCCCCGCAGAGGGCCGCGAAACGCTCCACGGGGGCGAAGTCGAGCGGGACCGCCTCGCCCGCGCAGTAGCGGTGCAGCGTCGAGGTGTTCATGGCCAGACGGCGGGCCAGCGAGCCGTAACTGCGGTCCGTGCGCTCCTTCAGCGCCCGCAACCGCGCCGCGAACTCCCCGACGTCGTCGACCTCGTCGTGTGCCGGCACCGTTCCCCCGTCCTCGTGTGGTCCCCCGCCCGGGACGGCATCCCAGGCACCCATGTACCTGCACGTCAGAGGGGCTGGGATGGTTCCACCCCGCCGGACCGGGCGCCGGCTGTTGCGCACGCCCGCCGTGACGGCTGATGCTTCTGGTGCCGCGCCGACCAGGCCGGACGACCACCGGCGTCGCCGCGGCATCCGGTATCCACGCACTCACCCACGGGGGAACACTCATGTCCATGCGCATCCGAGCAGGCGCGCTCACCGCACTCGCCGTCGCCGCACTCACGGTCGGCACGATGTTCACGGCACCGGCGGCCGGTGCCGCACCGAAGACCGCCTCGCCCAAGTTCCTGTCGGCGTCCGAGCTGCCGCCGCACCCGACCTCGGCCTGGACGGCCGGCCCGGTCACGGAGGGGTTCCCGCAGGGACTCGGCTCCTGCGTCGACACGGAGGGCGTGACCTCCTACGACTACCGGCACCGGGAGTTCCGGACCGACCTGGAGACCAGCGCCGTGCAGCTGACCGTCGTGGCGGACACGCCCGCCCTGGCCAAGGCCCTGGCGAAGCACTACGACGACCTGATCCGCACCTGCGCCGACCGCATCGAGAAGAACGACCCGGACGTCGTCGAGGCCGAGGGCCGGGACTACGGTCCGCTGCCCGTGGAGGAGGGGGCGCGCGTCCGCGGCGTGTACACCGAGACGTCCTGGGGCGCCACCGACATCTCGCTGCTGTCCGTCGGACGGGACGGCAGGACCGTCACCGTCGTGTCGTGGGGCCAGATGGGCTTCTTCGACAGCGCTCCCGTGGAGGCCTTCAAGAAGACGACGACCACCGCCGTCAACAAGCTGTACTGACCGCGCCTCCGCCGGAAGACCGGGGCCGTCCTCCCGCCACGGGGGTGGGGGAGGGCGGCCCCGTCCTGCTCATGACGGCCGTGCGGACCGTCGTACTTCGGCCAACTTCACCGCGGCACCGCGCACTCCGCCCCGCCGCCCCAGCTCTTCACCGCGTACGCAGGGATCGGCAGCCGGCCGTCGGCCCATCGTCCGATCTCCGGCGGTCAGGATCCGCCCGGGGACCCGGACCGGCTACCCTCTTGTCCCCCTCTCCGCCACTGCCGTGCCGTTCAGCGCCCCGCCACCCGGGCCGCCCGCCCCGCTCCCGTGGCCGAACACCTGGTCGTTGACAATTCGACATGACTGTCGCGTGTCCGATGGGGCATGGATCCCCGTGAACGTGTTCGAGCAGGAGGGGAACCGACATCGGCGCGCGGGCGGGGGTCATGGAGAGGCAGGCACGAGGAGGCGGTCCCGTAGCGATAGGGGCCTTCTCGGCGAAGACGGTGGAGGACAAGGCCGACGACGTCACGGAGCAGGTGCCGGCGCCACAGCTGAGGCGCAGACTCGGGCGGGCGGACCTCAGGGCCGTACCGGAAGCCCGCAGGGCCCTGCGGGAGTTGCTCCGGCAGTGGGGCAGGCCCGGGCGATCCGATCTTCCCGACATAGCGGAACTGCTCACCAGCGAACTCGTCACCAACGCGATCGTCCACACCGACCACGACGCGGTCCTGACGGCCACCGTCGGCCCCCGCGGACTGCGCGTGGAGGTGCGGGACTTCGTGGCCCGCAGACCCCGGCTGCGCCTGCCGGTCACCGACGACGGCACGAACGGCCGGGGCCTGTTCCTCGTGCAGTCCCTCGCGGACGCCTGGGGGGTCAGGGCCCACGGGGTGGGCAAGGCCGTCTGGTTCGAGCTGGCGGCCGAGGCGGCGTGAACGCCGAAGGGGGTGCGGCCCGCAGGCCACGCCCCCTCCTCTTCCGCTGCGGCTCGCTCAGCCGAACTGCTGCTCCAGGTCCTTGAGCTTGCGCTCCAGGGAGTCGAGGCGCGGCAGCGCCATGGTGTCGTCCTCCGCGGTGAGGTCGACGGTCACCGGGTCAGCTCCGTGGCGAACGGGCTGCAGGGAGGGACGCGAGCGGACGGGCAGTTGTTCCGGCGCGGATATGGCAGGCTCCGCGGAGACCTGCGAGGAGCCGCGCTCCACCTGCACCTCCAGCTGCCGGCCGCCGCCGCGGCCGAGGTAGCCGCGGTGACCGCGGCTGATCGCCTTCAGCTGGGCCCGCTCCACGCGCTGCTGGTCGCGGCGGCGCTGCCGGTCCGCGTCCTTCTTGCGCTTGTCCTCGCGGACCTCGTCGACCGCCTCGTCGAGGCTGCGCACACCCTCCAGCAGCATCAGCGACCAGGCCTTGTACGTCTCGCGGGGGGCCCGCAGCCAGCGCACGATACGGATCTGCGGCAGCGGGCGCGGCACCAGGCCCTGCTCGCGCAGGGCGGCCCGGCGGGTCTGCTTCAGCGCGCGGTCGAACAGGACCGCCGCGGAGAGGGACATGCCGGCGAAGAAGTGGGGGGCGCCGTCGTGGCCGACGCCCCTGGGCGCGTGCACCCAGTTGAACCAGGCCGCGGCGAGCGCGAACGTCCAGACCAGTATCCGGGAGCCGAGCGCGGCGTCACCATGGCTGGCCTCGCGCACCGCGAGCACGGAGCAGAACATCGCCGCGCCGTCCAGGCCGAACGGGACGAGGTACTGCCAGCCGCCGGACAGGCCGAGGTTCTGCTCGCCGAAGCCGACCAGGCCGTGGAAGGAGAGGGCGGCGGCGACGGCCGCGCAGCAGAACAGGAGGACGTAGGAGACGGTGCCGTAGACGGCCTCCTTGCGTCTGCGGCGTTCCTCGCTGCGCTCCCAGGAATCGTCCGCGCTCGTGTCCTTGACCGAGGAGCGCTTGCCGCGCGCGAGCACCGCCACCGCCGCCAGCATGCCCAGGAGAAGCACGGCGCCCGGAAGCAGCCAGTTCAGCGATATGTCGGTCAGTCTCATGTGGGTGGTCCCTTGCATGGGGATAGGGCGTAACGCCCGCCATAGTGGCCCAATCCCACCGGCCCTCAGGGGGTTTCGGGGCAAGAGGCCGCCAAGGAAGTGCAAGGGAATGCCCAGGGCGGCGTTCTGCTCGAACTGCCGCTTGAGGGGCGGGAGTTGAGTTCGAGCAAGAATACCCGTACGGGTGGTTCTCCGGAAAGTTCCCGTGACCCGTGAGGAAGTTGTGAATCGCCTGTGGGCGTGTGGGTGTCCGGTTCCGTGATGATCCTACGGGACGCCGGGAGGCGCGTTGTCCGACAGGGTGTCAACTGGCCGTGGCCAGGAGCTTGGTGACCCGGTCCGCGTCGCAGGTGCGCGGGCAGGTGGCGCAGGTGTCCTCCGGGCGCAGGGTGTAGAACATGCAGCAGCTCGCGCGGTCCCGGGTGCGCAGGGGCTCGCCGCCCGGGCCGGTCAGCTCCCGGAACGCGGCCGTGCCGACGTACGGCTTCGTCGCGCCCGGCAGGAGCAGCTCCAGCTCCCGCATGGCGCGCCGCTCCTCGATCCCGCCGAGCAGCTGGGCGACGTACCACAGGCCCTCGACGATCTCGTCGGTCGCCATGCCCCACAGGGCCCGGCCGCGGCGCCGCATCCTTGGGCCGAAGCCCGTCAGGACCGGCTCCAGGTGCTCGGCGACCGCCGACCGCACCTCGGCCCGCAGCGCCTCCTCGTCCGGGACGACCCGGGCGCCGGGCAGCGCGGCGGCCTCGTCGTCGGGCAGGCAGGCGAAACCGGCCGGCCGGACCGCCATGCGGCCGAGGGCGTGGCCGGGGGCCGTGCGGTCGTACGAGACGTGCGTCACGGGGTAGCGGGGGACCCTGCGGTGCAGGAACCAGGGCGCGGTGATCAGGAGGCAGGCGGGCCAGGCGTAGCGGTGCAGGCCGAAGCTGGCGACGACGTCGGGGCGGGCCCGCTGGTCGTAGTCCCGTTCGATCTGGGCGTCGTCCCAGGCCAGGTACGTGTCCAGGGCGGGGCCGGCGGCCGCGAGGTCGGCGGCCGTGATCCAGCCGCCGCCGCGCGGGGTCTCCTCTTCGGGGGTCAGTTCGGTGACGGCGAGCCCCGGGAGGATCTCGGCCAGGCGGGCGTAGGCGCCGGAGACGGCCGAACGGGGCACGGGCATGCGATCACCGATCCACGTCTATTGAGGGGCGTTTGGAGGTAAGCCTTACCTTACCCAAGATCGCTGGGATTTGAACTGGCGGTCGGTGCGCTTATGGTGCTTGACGGGCGAGTAACAAGCCGCCGTAATGACGCCAAGTACTGATACGTCCGGAGGAGGACCCTTGAAGCAGGGCGCGCAGGGCTCCGCCGGGACGGGGGTTCCACGAGGTGCCGGGGCGGGTGCCGGGTCCGGGGCGGGTGTGCCGGCCGGGCAGGCCCGGGTGCCGGAGCAGGCGGGGGCCGTGCGGGGGGAGCACACGCACAGCGAGCCGTCCGCGCCGTGCGCGCCGCGGGTCCGGGCCGTCGTCCAGCGGGCCTCCGTGCGCGGGCAGATCGTGGACGCGCTGCGGGCCGCGCTGGTGGCGGGCGATCTCAAGCCCGGGGAGGTGTACTCGGCGCCGGTGCTGGGCGAGCGGTTCGGGGTCTCGGCGACGCCCGTACGGGAGGCGATGCAGCAGCTGGCCCTGGAGGGGGCCGTCGAGGTCGTGCCGAACCGTGGGTTCCGGGTGGTCGAGCGGGGAGCGCGGGAGCTGGCGGAACTGGCCGAGGTGCGGGCGCTGATCGAGGTCCCGGTGATGCTGCGGCTGGCCCGTACCGTGCCCGCCGAGCGCTGGGCCGAGCTGCGCCCCCTCGCCGAGGCGACGGTCCGCGCGGCGTCCACCGGCTGCCGGGCCACGTACGCGGAGACCGACCGGAGGTTCCACCGGGCCGTGCTGTGCCTCTCCGGGAACGAGCAACTGGTGCAGATCGCGGAGGACCTGCACCGCAGGGCGCAGTGGCCGCTGGTCGGGGGTGGGCCGGGGGCCCGGGGGCGGGCGGACCTGGTGGCGGACGCGCATGAGCACACGGCGTTGCTGGACGCGTTGATCGCCCGGGATCTGGAGGTGGTGCGGGTGCTGGTGGGGGAGCACTTCGCGGGGGCGGCGGGCGGCTGAGCGGGGCGCTGCCCCAGGCCGTCGGGCGGCTGAGCGGGGCGCTGCCCCAGGCCGTCGGGCGGCTGAGCGGGGCGCTGTCTCAGGCCGTCGGGTCCCACAGTCCGCCGGCCTCGCCGCGGGCGAGGTGCTCGGCGTAGACCCCGACCTTCCAGGCGATGAGCGAGCGGCACTCCTCCAGCGCCTGGATCTGTCCCTCGACGCGCCGTTGATGGGCGTCGAGGAGCCGCAGCCGTTCGGCTTCGTTGCCGGGACCCTGCCGGACCAACTCGGCGAACCGTTTGAGGTCCGCCAGCGGCATCCCGGATTCCCGCAGCTTGACGCAGATCAGCAGCCATTCGACATCGGCCGCGGTGTATCGCCGTCGGCCGCTCGCGGTGCGCCGGACCGGTCCGACCAGCAGGCCCTCGCGCTCGTAGAAGCGCAACGCGTGCACGCTGAGCCCGGTGCGCTCGGCCACTTCGCCGATGCTCAGTGACTCCGCACGGGATTCGGTGGTCGCCATGCCGCCAGCCTAGGACTTGATCTAGACCTCGCTCCAGCTTCTAGCGTCGTCGGCATGACCATCACTGATCAGCAGCCGTTCGACACGCCCTTCTCGGCCGCCGGCACCGCCGAGGACGTCCTGGCCGGCTTCGACCTCTCCGGCAGGACCGCCCTCGTGACCGGGGGGTATTCCGGACTCGGCCTGGAAACCGCCCGGGGCCTCGCGGCCGCCGGGGCCCGGGTCATCGTTCCGGCACGCCGGCCCGGAGCCGCCCGCGCCGCTCTCGCGGATGTGGACGGCTGTGACGTCATCCCCATGGACCTGGCGGACCTCGACAGCGTGCGCGCCGCCGCCGTGCGGCTCAACAACTCCCTCGACAGGCTCGACCTCCTCATGGCCGTCGCCGGTGTCATGGCCACCCCCGAGCGGCGGGTGGGGCCCGGCTGGGAAAGCCAGCTCGCCGTCAACCACTTCGGGCACTTCGCCCTCGCCTGCGAGCTCTACCCGCTGCTGGCCGCCGCCGGCGGTGCGCGCGTCGTCGTCAACAGCTCCGCCGGGCACGCCCTGACCGACATCCGCTGGCACGACCCGCACTTCCGCACCGGCTACGACAAGTGGCTGGCCTACGGCCAGGCCAAGACCGCCAACGCGCTGTTCGCCGTGCAGCTCGACGCCCTCGGCCGCACCGACGGCGTCCGGGCGTTCGCCCTCCACCCGGGCAAGATCATCACCGGCCTCCAGCGGGAGATGACGCTCCAGGAGCAGATCGAACGCGGGTGGGTGGACGAGCACGGCGACGTCATCGGCGCCGGCTTCAAGACACCGTCCCAAGGCGCCGCCACCGGCCTGTGGGCCGCCACGTCTCCCCTCCTCGACGGCCGCGGCGGGCTCTACCTCGAGGACTGCGACGTCGCACGCGTCTGCGCCCCCGGCGCGCCCATGGACGACGGCGGAGTGCGCGCCTACGCCATCGACTCCGACGCGGCCGAACGGCTGTGGGACCTGTCCGTCGCGGCGACCGGCGCCGTCCCGGTCCCGCGATGAACCAGCGCTCCGCGCGCGCCGGGCGATGACGGCCTTGGCGAAGACGGTCAGGTGAGCCAGCTGCCCGCCGCGCACTCGGAGGCGGTGACCCACCGGTGAGACCCGATGCGGTCGTTCACGACCTGCCCCGGCCTGTTGTAGAAGTAGTTGTCCGTGAGGTTGTCGGCCCACATCTCTCCCGGAGCGAGGCAGACGTAGCCGTTCTGGTACTGGTAGTCCTTGTCGTAGTAGAAGGCGACGACGTCCCTGCCCCCGACGAACCCGCTGTTCATCACGGAGGACGCCTCTTTGTAGGCGATGGACTGGAACGCGCCGCTGCTATCGCCCCAGAAGCGATCGTCTCCCGGTGTCACGCCGAGGAGGTTCCCGTCACAGCCGTAGTCCGTCCAGGCCCTCACATTGCCGTCACGGCCCGGCCATTCCTGCTGACAGCGGTACTCCTGTGTCGCCGCCGTGGCAGAGGTGGCCGGTGCCACGAGTCCGAGGCAGGTCAGGGCGATGACGATGACGGCCGTACCTGGTCTGCGCATGATGTACTCCTTGGTGTCCGCCTCTGCGACGAGGCATGCGGTTCCACGGACGAGCCGTGGAGGTGAGGGACAGTCAGGCCCGTGGGCCGACGATCTTTTCGGCGCGGTCGAGCGCCTGGTGCTGCAACCGGGTGTGCGTGTCGAGGGCTTCGCCGAAGCGGTCGCGCAACTGGGCGACGTAGTGGCTCTCACGCTCTTCACCGATGGGGCGGAGGCCGGTGTCCCGGGCGCAGACGGCGTCGGCGACGGCGAGCTTCCGCTCGGCCTCGAAGGCCTTGGCCTCAGCCGTCCGGTGAGCCTGCGCGACCGCCGCCTGGCGGGACGCACCCGGGTCCCGGTAGACGTACCCCGCGCGTTTCATACACCGCGACCAGGCGTTCTGCGCCGCCGAGAACCGCTGGTCGGCCAGCACCCGGGGAACGTAGAGCGCCCGGAGGTGCCCGACGGCCTTCTCCGCGCGGAACCAGGCCCGGGGGTCGCCGTACAGCTTCTTCTCGGCCTCGGCCACACAGCCGCCCATCCGCTTGCGCACGGTGCCGCCGCCGGGGATCTCGACGGCGATCACCGGCGCGTCGACCCCCTCGTCCAGAGCCTCGTCGTAGGCCTGGCGCCGCTGCTCGGAGAGACTCCTGCGGTAAGCGAGGTTGGGGTTGGAAGCCCGGGCGGCCGCTTCCTTGGCCTGGATGCGGCTGCCGTATCCGTGCTTGCGGGCCCAGCCGACATCGTCCAGCACATAGCCGAGGGTGCGGCTTTCGTCCAGGCTGAGCCGCTGTGCCTCCCAGAACTCGAAGCCCTGTCGTCTCATGCACGTGCCGATCAACCGTTGCTGTGCGTCCGAGATGCGCACCTGCTCGGCATCGGTCAGTTGCCGGGCTCCCCCCGCCGACGGGGACGGCGTGACCGGCGGAGTCGGCTGGGCACCGCCACAGCCGGTGATGACGGCCGACACGAGGAGCAGGCTGATCGCGGCCTTGCGCATGACGTCCTCTCGCGTGGGTGGGAACGGAACTGTCCGGGCGCTGCGGTCCTTCGCCGCCGCCGTCGTCCTGTCGTCGGCACGGATCCGGCTCTTCACCGGGAGACTAGAAGTCCGCCGACGGCACCGGTCCTGACAGTTGTCAGGGGTCGGCTCCGGAACCCGGTCCGCTTTCCGGACATGATCGCCTGCCCTTGCTCCCGCGGGCAGCTCCGAGGCACCGGTGAACGTGCGTGGCAGGATGGACAACCAACCCTGCCCGTCCAGCAGTTGGGGCTGAGGAAGAGCGCGGGGAACGGGGAAGGGGAAGCCTGGTGAACGGCCTCGACAAGGGGATCCGCAAGGCCGAAGTCGCACTGAAGTGGGACCCGGGTCCGACGGGGCAGCCGCCCGCCGATCTGGACCTCGTCGCCGCCACCTACCTGGCGGGTGACCCGTACGGCGAGCCCGCCCACGTGGTGCGCTCCGACAGCCGCTTCCCAGACGGCGCCATCCGCCTCGCCCGGGACAGCGGGGAAGGCAAGGGCTTCGGCTGGGACCAGGTCATGACGCTGGAGCTCGACCGGCTGGACAGCCGGTACGCGCGCGTAGTGGTCGACGTCGTGATCCAGCAGCGTTCGGCACGCCGAACCTTCGGCAGCGTGCCCCACCCGGCCCTGCGGATCCGCGAGGGCTACACCGTCCTGGCCGAGGGCGACTTCGGCGACGTCCTGGAGTCGACGGCGGCGACGGTCGGGGAGTTCGTACGCGACGAGTCCGGCGGTTGGAACTTCCTCCCCGGCGTCCACGGCTTCGAGGCCGGCACGGGCCACCGCCTCATGCCCCGGGGGCACACCTCTCCCGGACCGGAGAACGATCCGGACGACGACTGGCCGCAGGAGTCCTGACCCGTGGGTGACATCGCCAAAGGCGTCCTCGGGGGAGGGTGGGCGCTGGTCGTCGGCTGGGTGCTGCCCACCGCGCTCAATCTCGCGGTCTTCTTCCTCACGGTCGCCCCCAGCCTGCGACGGACCGCGGCCGTCGAGCGTGTATGGCCCGATACGGCCAGTCAGACAGCTCTGCTGCTCCTCTGCGCCGCCGTTCTCCTCGGCTTCGTGCTCCACGCTCTCCAGACCCCGCTCTACCGGATCCTGGAGGGTTATCTGCTGTGGCCGCGCGCGGCGTTCGACCGTGGATGCCGGCGCCAGCGGGCCCGCAAAGAAGCGATCGCCGCCCTGATCGCTCGCCCGGGCGGCCGCACTCCGGTCCAGCGTGCGCTCCTCAACGAGCAGTTGGTCCGCTATCCGGCGAACGACGGCCAGCTCGCCCCGACCCGGCTCGGCAACGCGATCCGCCGGTTCGAGGAGTACGGCCACAATCGCTTCTGTCTCGATTCGCAGGTGCTGTGGAACGAGCTGAGCGCCACCGCACCCGTACAGGCGCGCCGCCAGGTGGAGACGGCACGGACCAGCGTGGACTTCTTCGTGGCGTTGCTGTACGGCCACGGGGTGGTGGCGGCCCTTGCCCTTCTGGCTCTGACGTCAGCCGAGGCCGAGCGGACCCTGTTGACCGTCACCTGCGTCGTGCTGTGTGCGCTCATTCCCCTGTGGTACCGCTCCGCGGTCTACGCCACCGATGAGTGGGCTGCCGCAGTGCGGGCCATGGTGAACCTGGGCCGCAAGCCATTGGCCGACGCGCTGGGGCTCGTACTGCCTCAGCAGCTGTCCGAGGAACGCGCCATGTGGCAGCTTGTCACCCGGATGTCCCGGCGGCCCTACCGGGATGCCGCCGACCGGGCCTTCGCACCGTACCGGGCCGCGCCACCGGATCCGAACTGTCCGCTGCGTCCGCCGGTTCCCGGCCCGGGGGCGTGACGCCGGCCCCGTTACGCCGTCGCCGCCCCCGCCGCCGGAGGCATCGGGGTCAACTGCCGGGCCAGCCACGTGGGCACGCCCCCGAGCAGCCGGAACAGCCGGCGTGCCTCCTCCCGCAGCCGGGACGCCTCCGGTTCCGTCTCCGTGTCGGCCAGGGACACCAGCGCCGGGGCCGTGCCCACCAGGTAGCCCAGCTCCTCCCGGATCCGCAGGGACTCGGTGAAGCCGTGCCGCGCCTCCGCCAACTCCCCGTCCCGGAGGGCGAGTCCCGCCAGGTGCCGCCATGTGAAGGAGAGCAGCAGCGGGTCGGCGTGGGCCGTCGCCCCGGCGTGGGCGCGGCGGTACGCGGCGCGCGCGGCCTGGGGCGAGCGCGTCAGGTTCTCCGCCAGGAGGCCGCGCCGGAAGTCCAGCAGGGCACGGGCCGGAGCCCCCGGAGGGATGAGCGCCGCCGCCCGGCCCAGCGCGGCCCGCGCCTCGTCGGCCCGGTCGCGCACCGCCAGCAGCGTCGCCGCGTAGGCCAAGTACCCGCGTTCACAAGCGGCCGCGCCCCGCTCGTCGTCGCTGTGCGCCAGCGCCTCGGCCGTGCGCAGCGCGTCCTCGGTCTCCTCCCAGCCCTGCTCGGTGTAGAGACACCGTTCCACCAGCAGCGCGGCGCGTTGCAGCGCCGCCGCGGGGGTGTCCGGCAGCAGCAGGGCGGCCGCGTCGGACCAGCACCCGCGCGAGCGCAGCCGCCATACCGCGGTCTGGAGGGGATCGTCACCGGCGGTCGTTCCGTTACCAGACATGGCGGTATGCGCCACGTTGCCCTCCCCGAGCACGCCATCGAGCTGTTGAGTGGTGGCGGCATCTCAGCATGAATCGACGGGCCGGGCCAAGAGGGTGGGTGAAGGATTTCACAAAGTCGTGGGACTCCGGGGCGCCCCGTGTTCGGGCCGGGACGCCCCGAGTCTCAGCTCATCCGCAGGGCCAGGAAGAAGTCCAGCTTGTCCTCCAGTCGCGACAGGTCACGGCCCGTCAACTGCTCGATCCGGCCCACCCGGTAGCGCAGCGTGTTGACGTGCAGGTGGAGGCGGGTGGCGCAGCGGGTCCAGGAGCCGTCGCAGTCGAGGAAGGCCTCCAGGGTGGGGATGAGTTCGGCCCGGTGGCGGCGGTCGTAGTCCCGCAGGGGGTCGAGCAGCCTCGCCGTGAAGGCGCGGCGGACGTCGTCGGGGACGAAGGGGAGCAGCAGGACGTGGGAGGCCAGTTCCTGGTGGCCCGCCGCGCAGACCCGGCCCGGCCTGGCCGCGGCGACGCGGCGGGCGTGCCGGGCCTCCTCCAGGGCGCCGCGCAGGCCCTCCGCCGAGTGGACCGCCGCGCTGACGCCGAGGGTGAGGCGGCCGTCGCCGTCGAGGCCGGCCGTGAGGGGGTCCCGTACGGACTCCAGGAGCGCGTCCGCGAGGACGCCGGTCTCCGAGCCGTCGTGCTCCGCGGAGACGGCGGGCAGGGGGACCAGGGCGACGGCCTCGTCGCCGGTGTGGGCGACCGCGATGCGGTCGGAGTGCTCCGGCCCGGCGGCCCGGGGGTCGACCAGGATCTCCTCCAGCAGGGCCTGGGCGACCGGGCCGCTCTCGATGGCGCCACCGTCCCAGTCGACGCGGGCCACGACCACCTGCCAGTGCGGCGCCGTGCCGAGGCCGGGCAGCAGGACGGGGGCGGCCACGCGCAGGCGCGCGGCGATCTCGGCGGGGGCCGCGCCCGCCTGGACGAGTTCCAGGACCTCCTGGGCGAGGCGGCGGCGGACCGTGCGGGCCGCGTCCCGGCGGTCCCGCTCGACGGCGATCAACTGGGTGACGCCGTGCAGCAGGTCGAGGCGCTCCTCGGCCCAGTCGCCGGCGTCCGCCTCGACGGCGAGCAGCCAGTCGGAGAGGACGGTCTCGCGGGCGTCCCGGGGCGTCTGTGGGGAGCGGCCGGTCGAGCGGACCGGGAAGAGCGAGTAGGTGGTGGCGCCCAGGATGACGCGGTGGGGGCCGCGGCGGCCCGTGCGGGTGGCGGTCAGGTGTTCCGCCGCGAGCCTGCCGCAGGCCTCGGGGGGCAGGGCCGGGCCCGAGGTCTTCGGGCCCGCGATCAGGCGGCCGGTGGGGGAGAGGACCCAGGCGCGCAGGTCCAGGTCCGAGCCCAGGAGGTCCAGCACCACGTCGGGGCCGCCGCCCGCCGGGCCGGAGGTCATCATCCGGCGGTGCCGGTCGACCACCGCCGCGAGATCACCGGCGCGCTCGCCGGAGACCTGCCGTACGACGTGCTCGGTGATCGTCGCGAAGGCCACCGACTCGTGCACCGCGAAGAGCGGGAGGCGGTGGCGGGCGCAGGCCGCGACCAGGTCGTCGGGCACGTCGCCGAGCTCCGCCTCGCCCGCGGCGAGGGCCGCCACCCCCGCCTGCACCAGGATGCGCACGAACGGCTCCGAGTCCGCGGCGTCCCGGCGCCAGGCCAGGCCGGTGAGCACCAGCTCGCCGCCCGAGAGGTAGCGGCTGGGGTCGCGCAGGTCGGTGGTCATCACGCCGCGCACGGCGCGATCCAGTTCGTCCTCGCCGCCGAGCAGCTTGAGGCCCAGCGCGTCCGTGTCCAGCAGTGCGCGCAGCCGCATTCTCGTCGCCGCCGATCTTTGTCTCGAAATCAAACCCTGTCCGGGCTGTGTTCCAGGTCACGCGGTCGTGTCGCGCGTTTCCACAGGAAAACGAGGAGGTTTCCGATGGCCTCCGTTCATACGAATCTACAAGATGCCTCTCCTGGCCAGCCAACTCCTTCATGGTTTCCGTGACTGACCCGGCGGAGCACGGCGCTGTGTACTGAGTCCATTACGCGTGAACAGCACATGAACGAGCCGGGACCGCCGCACACGGATTGGCTCAATCTGAACGCCCCACGAGAAGACGAAGAAGAGAGCCGGTCATGGACTTCCTTCGCCCCGCCAGCTGGGAGGAGGCGCTCGCCGCGAAAGCCGAGCACCCCGCAGCTGTGCCGATTGCGGGTGGCACCGACGTGATGGTCGAGATCAACTTCGACCACCGCCGGCCCGAGTACCTCATGGACCTGAACCGCATCGGCGACCTCTCCGAGTGGGAGGTCGGCGAGGAGAGCGTGCGCCTGGGTGCCTCCGTGCCCTACACGAAGATCATGGAGAACCTCCGCGCCGAGCTGCCGGGGCTCGCCCTCGCCTCGCACACGGTCGCCTCCCCGCAGATCCGCAACCGCGGCGGCGTCGGCGGCAACCTCGGCACCGCCTCCCCGGCGGGCGACGCCCACCCCGCCCTGCTCGCCGCGGGCGCCGAGGTGGAGGTCGAGTCGGTGCGCGGCTCGCGCCGGATCCCGATCGACGCGTTCTACACGGGTGTGAAGCGCAACGCGCTGGAGCCCGACGAGCTGATCCGGGCCGTGCACGTGAAGAAGGCCGACGGGCCGCAGCAGTTCTCCAAGGTGGGCACCCGGAACGCGATGGTGATCGCCGTGTGCGCCTTCGGACTCGCCCTGCACCCGGAGTCGCGGACCGTGCGGACCGGGATCGGTTCCGCCGCCCCGACACCCGTCCGGGCCAAGGCCGCCGAGGAGTTCCTGAACGCCGCGCTGGAGGAGGGCGGCTTCTGGGACAACGGGAAGATCATCACCCCGTCGGTCGCCAAGCAGTTCGCGGACCTGTGCTCCGCCGCCTGCAACCCGATCGACGACGTCCGGGGCACCGCGAGCTACCGCCGCCACGCGGTCGGCGTCATGGCCCGCCGCACGCTGACCTGGACGTGGGAGTCCTACCGCGGCGCCCGCCGCACCACCGAGGGAGCTGCCTGATGCGCGTCAACTTCACGGTCAACGGCCGTCCGCAGGAAGCCGACGACGTCTGGGAGGGCGAGTCCCTGCTGTACGTGCTGCGGGAGCGGCTCGGGCTGCCGGGTTCGAAGAACGCCTGCGAGCAGGGCGAGTGCGGCTCGTGCACGGTCCGGCTGGACGGTGTGCCGGTGTGCTCCTGCCTGGTCGCCGCCGGGCAGGTCGAGGGCCGCGAGGTCGTCACCGTCGAGGGCCTCGCCGACTACGCCAAGCAGCGCTCCTGCGCGAGTGACGCGTGCGGTACGTCGTTGCGGAACGCCCAGCAGTGGCAGGCCAAGGGCACCGACTCGCAGACCGGCGAGGGCACCGAGCTGTCCCCGATCCAGCAGGCGTTCATCGACGCCGGCGCCGTCCAGTGCGGCTTCTGCACACCCGGCCTGCTGGTCGCCGCCGACGAGATGCTGGAGCGCAACCCCAACCCGACCGACGCGGACATCCGCGAGGCCCTCTCGGGCAACCTGTGCCGCTGCACCGGCTACGAGAAGATCATGGACGCGGTCCGCCTGGCGGCCGCCCGGCAGGGAGAGGCGGTCTGATCATGTCGTCCCCCAACGGAACCCCCACCAAGATCACCCAGGGCTCGCAGACCAAGGGCGGCATCGGCGAGTCCACGCTCCGCCCGGACGGCACCCTCAAGGTCACCGGCGAGTTCGCGTACTCGTCCGACATGTGGCACGAGGACATGCTGTGGGGGCAGATCCTCCGGTCGACCGTCGCGCACGCCGAGATCGTGTCCATCGACACGAGCGAGGCCCTGGCCCTGCCGGGCGTCCACGCCGTGCTCACGTACGACGACCTGCCGACCGACGTGAAGAACTACGGGCTGGAGATCCAGGACACCCCGGTCCTCGCCCACGGCAAGGTCCGCCACCACGGGGAGCCGGTCGCGATCGTCGCCGCCGACCACCCGGAGACCGCGCGCCGCGCCGCCGCGAAGATCAAGGTCGACTACCGCGAGCTGCCCGTCGTCACCGACGAGGCCTCCGCCACCGCCCCGGACGCGATCCTCGTCCACGAGAACCGCGACGACCACCACGCCGGCCACGTCCCGCACCCCAACATCGTGCACCGCCAGCCGATCGTGCGCGGCAACGTGGCGGAGGCCCGCGAGCGGGCCGACGTGATCGTCGAGGGCGAGTACACCTTCGGTATGCAGGACCAGGCCTTCCTCGGCCCCGAGTCCGGGCTCGCCGTGCCGGAGGAGGACGGCGGCGTCCACCTCTACATCGCCACCCAGTGGCTGCACAGCGACCTGCGCCAGATCGCGCCCGTGCTCGGCCTGCCCGAGGACAAGGTGCGGATGACGCTGTCCGGCGTCGGCGGCGCGTTCGGCGGCCGCGAGGACCTGTCGATGCAGATCCACGCCTGCCTGCTGGCGCTGCGCACCGGCAAGCCCGTCAAGATCGTCTACAACCGCTTCGAGTCCTTCTTCGGGCACGTCCACCGCCACCCCGCGAAGCTGTACTACGAGCACGGCGCCACCAGGGACGGCAAGCTCACCCACATGAAGTGCCGGATCGTCCTGGACGGCGGCGCCTACGCCTCCGCCTCCCCGGCCGTCGTCGGCAACGCCTCCTCCCTGTCCGTCGGTCCGTACGTGATCGACGACGTCGACATCGAGGCCATCGCCCTCTACACCAACAACCCGCCCTGCGGCGCCATGCGCGGCTTCGGCGCGGTCCAGGCGTGCTTCGCCTACGAGGCGCAGATGGACAAGCTGGCGAAGAAGCTGGGCATGGATCCGGTGGAGTTCCGGCAGCTCAACGCCATGGAACAGGGCACGCTCATGCCCACCGGCCAGCCGGTCGACTCGCCGGCGCCGGTCGCCGAACTCCTGCGTCGCGTCAAGGCGATGCCGATGCCGCCGGAGCGCCAGTGGGAGTCCAGCGAGGGCGCCGACGTACGGCAGCTGCCGGGCGGCCTGTCCAACACCACGCACGGCGAGGGCGTCGTCCGCGGGGTCGGCTATGCCGTCGGCATCAAGAACGTGGGCTTCTCCGAGGGGTTCGACGACTACTCCACCGCCAAGGTCCGCATGGAGGTCGTGGGCGGCGAGCCCGTCGCCACCGTCCACACGGCCATGGCGGAGGTCGGGCAGGGCGGCGTCACCGTCCACGCGCAGATCGCCCGCACCGAGCTGGGCGTCACGCAGGTGACGATCCACCCGGCCGACACCCAGGTGGGCAGCGCCGGTTCGACGTCGGCCTCCCGGCAGACGTACGTCACCGGCGGCGCGGTCAAGAACGCCTGTGAACTGGTGCGGGAGAAGGTGCTGGAGATCGGCCGCCGCAAGTTCGGCTCCTACCACCCGGCCTGGGCGACGGCCGAACTGCTGCTGGAAGGCGGCAAGGTCGTCACCGACGGCGGCGAGGTGCTGGCCGACCTGGTGGACGTCCTCGGCGAGGACGCCGTCGAGGTCGAGGAGGAGTGGCGGCACCGGCCGACCGAGCCCTTCGACCTGCGCACCGGTCAGGGCAACGGGCACGTGCAGTACTCCTTCGCCGCGCACCGCGCCGTCGTCGAGGTCGACACCGAACTCGGCCTGGTGAAGGTGATCGAGCTGGCCTGCGCCCAGGACGTCGGCAAGGCGCTCAACCCGCTCTCCGTCATCGGCCAGATCCAGGGCGGCACCACGCAGGGCCTGGGCGTGGCGGTCATGGAGGAGATCGTCGTCGACCCCAAGACGGCGAAGGTCAAGAACCCCTCCTTCACCGACTACCTGATCCCCACCATCCTCGACACGCCGACCATCCCCGTCGACGTGCTCGAACTCGCCGACGAGCACGCCCCGTACGGGCTGCGCGGCATCGGCGAGGCCCCCACCCTGTCGTCGACGCCGGCCGTGCTCGCGGCGATCCGCGACGCCACGGGGCTGGAGCTCAACCGGACGCCGGTACGGCCGGAACACCTGACCGGCACCGCGTGACAGACCCTCCGGGCGGCGCACGGAACGTCACACACTCCGCGCCGCCCGGAGCACCCAGATCGTTCGTCTCGGGCCGTCCCCCGGGTCGTGCGGCCGAAGCACCTTCCCAAATCCCGCACGTCGTCACGACGAGCCGCGGGTGCCCCTATGAACCTTGGGAGTAGGCCCACATGACCCAGCAGTCAGTAGAGCCGAGGACCACAGCCGAAGACGCGGGCGAAGGCACCCGCGTCCCGGCCGGACGGTCCTGGCTCGACCGGTACTTCCACATATCCCACAGAGGGTCCACGGTCGCCCGCGAAGTGCGCGGCGGCGTCACGACCTTCATGGCGATGGCGTACATCCTCCTGCTCAACCCCCTGATCCTGTCCGGCAAGGACGCGGCCGGGGCCACGCTCGGCCAGCAGGCGCTGATCACCGCGACCGCGTTCGCGGCGGCCCTCACCACCCTGCTGATGGGCTTCGTCGGCAAGGTGCCGCTCGCCCTGGCCGCGGGCCTGTCCGTCTCCGGGGTCCTCGCCTCCCAGGTCGCGCCCGAGATGACCTGGCCGCAGGCGATGGGCATGTGCGTGATGTACGGCGTCGTCATCATGCTGCTGGTCGTCACCGGCCTGCGCGAGATGATCATGAACGCGATCCCGCTCGCGCTCAAGCACGCCATCACCATGGGCATCGGCCTGTTCATCGCCCTCATCGGCTTCTACAAGTCCGGCTTCGTGCACCAGGGGAAGGCCACTCCCGTCACGCTCGGCCCGGCGGGCGAACTGGCCGGCTGGCCGGTCCTGCTCTTCGCCGGCACGCTGCTGCTGATCTTCATGCTCCAGGCCCGGAACATCCCGGGCGCCATCCTGATCGGCATCGTCAGCGGCACGGTCGTGGCCGCGGTCCTGAACGCCGCCGGGGTCGTCGACCCCAAGCAGTGGGCGGCCGGCGCACCCGAACTGCACGGCAGCGCGGTGTCCATGCCCGACTTCTCGCTCTTCGGCGACGTCGAGTTCGGCGGCTGGGGCGAGGTCGGCGCGATGACCGTCGGCATGATCGTCTTCACGCTGGTGCTGGCCGGGTTCTTCGACGCGATGGCCACCATCATCGGCGTCGGCACCGAGGCGAGACTCGCCGACGACAAGGGCCGCATGCCGGGCCTGTCCAAGGCACTGTTCATCGACGGGGCCGGCGGCGCGATCGGAGGCGTGTCCGGCGGCTCCGGCCAGACGGTGTTCATCGAGTCGGCGACGGGTGTCGGCGAGGGCGCGCGCACGGGCCTCGCCTCGGTCGTCACCGGACTGTTCTTCGCGGCCTGCCTGTTCTTCACCCCGCTCACCGCGATCGTGCCGCAGGAGGTGGCGTCCGCCGCCCTCGTCGTCATCGGCGCGATGATGCTGATGAACGCCCGGCACGTGGACTGGGCCGACCGCGCCACCGCCGTCCCGGTGTTCCTCACGGTCGTGCTGATGCCGTTCACCTACACCATCACCACCGGTGTCGCCGCGGGCGTCATCTCCTACGTCGCCATCAAGACCGCCCAGGGCAAGTGGCGCGAGATCGGCGCCTTCATGTGGATCCTGACGGCGGTGTTCCTCGTGTACTTCGCCCTCCACCCGATCGAGAGCTGGCTGGGCGTCCACTGACGCCGTCCCTCCCACAACCCCGAGGAGACCGAGACAGATGCTGGACATCGCCGAGGAGCTGAACCAGTGGGTCGGGCAGGGCCGTGACTTCGCCGTGGCCACCGTGGTGGCCGTCGGCGGCAGCGCGCCCCGGCAGCCCGGCGCCGCGCTCGCGGTGGACGCCGACGGCACGGCGATCGGCTCGGTCTCCGGCGGCTGCGTGGAGGGCGCGGTCTACGAGCTGTGCGAGCAGGCGCTGCGCGACGGCGAGACCGTCCTGGAGCGCTTCGGCTACAGCGACGACGACGCCTTCGCCGTGGGACTGACCTGCGGCGGCGTCATCGACATCCTGGTCACCCCGGTACGGGCCGCCGATCCGGTCCGCCCGGTGGTCGCGTCCGCGCTCACCGCCGCCGCCCGAGGGGAGGCGGCGGCGGTGGCGCGGATCGTGTCGGGCCCGCGCGACCTCACGGGCCGCGCCCTGCTGGTCCGCCCCGACGGCTCCTGGGACGGCGGCTTCGGTGGCCACCCCGAACTGGACCGCACGGTCGCGGCCGAGGCGGGCGCCTTCCTGGACGCCGGGCGCACCGGCACCCTGGAGATCGGAGAGCAGGGCTCTCGCTGCGGAGCACCGCTCACGGTCCTGGTCGAGTCCTCGGTCCCCGCGCCCCGCATGATCGTGTTCGGCGCGATCGACTTCGCCTCCGCCCTGGTCCGCGTCGGCAAGTTCCTCGGCTACCACGTCACGGTGTGCGACGCGCGGCCCGTCTTCGCGACCCGGACGCGCTTCCCCGAGGCCGACGAGATCGTCGTCGAATGGCCCCACCGGTACCTGGAGCGCACCGACGTCGACGCCCGCACGGTGCTGTGCGTGCTGACCCACGACGCCAAGTTCGACGTCCCGCTGCTGCGGCTCGCCCTGCGCCTGCCGGTCGCGTACGTCGGCGCCATGGGCTCCCGGCGCACCCACCTGGACCGCAACGCCCGGCTGCGCGAAGTCGGTGTCACCGACCTGGAGTTGAGCCGCCTGCACTCGCCGATCGGCCTCGACCTCGGGGCCCGTACGCCCGAGGAGACGGCCCTGTCGATCGCGGCGGAGATCGTCGCGGCCCGGCGCGGCGGCAGCGGGGTGCCGCTGACCGGGGCGCACACGCCGATCCACCACGACCCGGAGTCCCGGCAGGTCGGGCGGATCGGGTCGGTGGCCTGACACCGGTTCAGCCGGCCGGGGCGGCCTCCAGCAGCGAGAACGGCTCGGCCTCCGGGAGGGGGGTGACCGAGAGCAGCGCGAGGCCCGCGGCCCGGCACAGGTCCTCGAAGTCCCGGCGGGTGCGTTCCCGGCCGCCCGCGTTCACGAGCATGTTGAGTTCGCTGAGATACGTGCTCGCGTCACCGTCGGCCCCGACCGTCTCGGGCAGCACCGGTTCCAGGATCAGGACCCGTCCGCCGGGCGGCAGGGCCGCGCGGCAGTGGCGCAGGATCGAAGAACGTTCCGCCGGGCGGCGGCCGGGGCGTCAGGCCTGTCTGAGCAGGCGGTTCAGCGCCCGCCCGAACACATACCGGGCCGAGCGCCGCAGCACGCCGTCGAAGAGCGACGGCAACGGACGCACCCGGATCTCCTCCCGCCACACCACGCGGGCCCGGCCTCCCGGCCCCGGGCGCACCTCCAGCTCCGCCCAGCCCCGTACGACACGCCCCCGCTTCTCCAGCCGGCACAGTCCCGCGGCCCCGCCCTGCGGCGGCTGCCAGACCGTGATCTCCATCGGATCGTCGAAGGCCAGCGGCCCGACACCCGACCGGGCCACGACGAGCGTGCCCCTGCGGGTCGGCGCGGGCGGCTCCACCCTGACCCTCGTCAGCGGCACCACGTCCCCGTGCCGCCGCCACTGCGTGACCCGCCGCCACGCCTCGTCGAGGGGCAGCGGGACCGTACGTTCGAGCAGGATGTCCACCACGCCACGATCGTAAGGAACCGGTCGACGGCCGGGACGCCTACGGAGCCACCCGGGCCACCGCTCCCGTCTCCAGGGTCACCCACAGGGCGCCGTCCGGGCCGGGAGCGATGACCGCGGGGCGGCAGGACGGCGAGTCCAGCGGGTACTCCGTGAGCCCGCCGTCCACGGTGAGGCGCCTGATCCGGCCGCCGTGCACGAAGGTCAGCCACAGGGCCCCGTCGGGGCCGGTGGTGATGCCGTAGGTGCCGGCGTCCCGGTCCGCGACGGCGAACTCCTGGACGGCCGGGGTGTCGGACACGCGTTCTCCCTTCGACGCCCTCGCACCCTCCTCGCGCCCGACGGCGGACGCAACTCCTTTTCGGCACTGTGCATGCTGTTCCTGGTGTCTCCGCTCTCCCTGTGGCTACTCGCGCCGTCAGGCAAGTGACAGCGAGTGGAGGGAGAGCCTCGTGGGCGGACAAGCCTGGCGCCGGGCCCTGGTGACCGGTGGCGCCGGATTCGTGGGGTCCCATCTGTGCGCGCGGCTGCTCGACGCCGGCACGCACGTGGTGTGCCTGGACAACCTGGCCACCGGCTCCCGCGCCAACGTGGCCGAGTTGGAGCAGCGGCCCGGCTTCCGTTTCGTGCCCGGCGACGCCACCGACCCGGCGGTCTGGCGGGCCCTGCCCGGCCGGTACGACCTCGTGCTGCACTTCGCCTGCCCCGCCTCGCCGGCCGACTACCTGCGGCTGCCGCTGGAGACCCTCGACGTCGGCAGCACGGGCACCCGCCTCGCGCTGGACCGGGCCCGCGCCGACGGCGCCCGCCTCGTCCTCGCCTCCACCTCCGAGGTCTACGGCGACCCGCTGGAGCACCCGCAGCACGAGGGCTACTGGGGCAACGTCAACCCGGTCGGCCCGCGCAGCGTCTACGACGAGTCCAAGCGCTTCGCGGAGGCCCTGGTCACCGCCCACCGCGGCGTGCACGGCACCGACGCCGCCATCGTCCGCATCTTCAACACCTACGGGCCCCGCATGCGCACCGGCGACGGCCGCGCCGTCCCCACCTTCATCGCGCAGGCCCTCGACGGCACGCCCCTGACCGTCGCCGGCGACGGCGGGCAGACCCGCTCCCTGTGCTACGTCGACGACACCGTGGCGGGCGTGCTCGCCCTGGCCGCCTCCGCCGAGACCGGGCCGGTGAACATCGGCGGCGGCGACGAGATCACCGTGCTGGAGCTGGCCCGCCGGATCGTCGGGCTCACCGGCTCCGCCTCCCGCGTCCGGTTCGTGGACCGCCCCGTCGACGACCCCGGCCGGCGCCGCCCCGACACCCGGCTGGCCCGGGAACGGCTCGGCTGGCACCCCCGGATCGGCTGGAGCGAAGGACTGGAACGCACCATTGGCTGGTTCTCGCGGTCCGTCGCCGCCTGAGGCGGTCACAGAGCGGTCATCCCCGCCCGACAGAAAGTGAAAAATCCGGCTTTGTGGTGACAGTTGGCTCCAAGTGTTTGAGATAGCTGCACCGCGGCACTCGCCAGCACCGTAGTCCTCACAGCCGTCGGGACGGAGCACAGCCCCCATGCGCATCCTCGGTATCAACGCCCTGTTCCACGACCCGGCCGCCGCTCTCGTCATCGACGGCCGCACGGTGGCGGCCGCCGAGGAGGAGCGCTTCAGCCGCCGCAAGCACGGCAAGCGCCCGCTGCCGTTCTCCGCGTGGGAGCTGCCCGAGCTGTCCGCCCGCTGGTGTCTGGAGCACGCGGGCCTCAGGCCCGAGGACCTGGACGCCGTCACCTACTCCTTCGACCCGGCGCTCGCCCGGCCCGCCCGCGACATGGGCCTGGACGACCCCTGGGACCCGCTGCGGCTGGAGTACGCCCGCCGCGCCCCCGAGTTCCTCGCCGAGGCCCTGCCCGGCCTCGACCCCGAACGGGTCGTCTTCGTCCCCCACCACGTCGCCCACGCCGCCTCCGCCGGGCCCGCCTCACCCCACCCCGACAGCGCCGTCCTCGTCCTCGACGGCCGCGGCGAGGCCGCCTCCCACCTGGCCGGCCGTTACCACGACGGCACGCTCGACACCCTCGCCACCCAGGCCCTGCCCGACTCCCTCGGCCTGGTCTACGAGGAGCTCACCGCCCACCTCGGCTTCCTGCGCAGCAGCGACGAGTACAAGGTGATGGCCCTCGCCTCCTACGGCACCCCGCGCTTCCTGCCCGGGCTGCGCCAGTACGTCCACCCCACCGGCCACGGCGGCTTCCGCGCCCACGGCGTCGACTGGGCGTCCTTCGCCCCGCCCCGCGCCCCGGGCGAGGCCTGGACGCAGGACCACGCCGACCTCGCCGCCAGCACCCAGGCCGTCCTGGAGGAGGTCCTGCTGGAACTCGTCGACTGGCTGCACCGCGAGGCCGGCGGCGAGGCACTGGCGATGGCCGGGGGCGTCGCCCTCAACTGCGTCGCCAACTCCAGGATCGCCGCCAAGGGCCCCTACCGCGACGTCTGGGTGCAGCCCGCCGCCGGGGACGCCGGCACCGCCCTCGGCGGAGCCCTGCACCTCGCCGCCACGCGGACCGGGCGGCCCGACCCCATGCCCGGCGCCGACCTCGGCCGCGGCTGGAGCGACGACGAACTGCGCGCCCGGCTCGACACCGCCGCCGTCCCGTACGAGAAGCCCGACGACATCGCCGAGACCGTCGCCGAGGTACTGGCCGAGGACGGCGTCGTCGCCTGGTTCCAGGGCCGCAGCGAGTACGGCCCGCGCGCCCTCGGCCACCGCTCCCTGCTCGCCCACCCCGGCCGCGCCGAGAACCTCGAACGCCTCAACCACGTCAAGGGACGCGAGGAGTTCCGGCCCGTCGCCCCCATGGTCCTGGCCGACCGCGCCGCCGACCTGTTCTCCGGCGGCCCGATCCCCAGCCCGTACATGCTCTTCGTGCACGACGTCGCCGAACGGTGGCGCGAGCGCATACCGGCCGTCGTGCACGTCGACGGCACCGCCCGCATCCAGACCGTCGAGGAACGACGGGAACCCCTCGTGGCACGGATGCTGCGCGCCTTCGAACGGCGCACCGGACTGCCCGTCGTCGTCAACACCAGCCTCAACACCGCCGGCCGGCCCATGGTCGACGACCCGCGCGACGCCCTGGAGTGCTTCGGGTCCGCGCCCGTCGACCTGCTGGCCATCGGGCCCTACGCGGTCCGCCGCGGCCGCGCGTTCGACGGAGGGAGGACCGCCGCATGACCCCGTACGCCGTGGTGATCCCCACGCTCGTGCGGGACACCCTCGCCGACTGCCTCGCGGCCCTCGCCGCCGCGACCGGGCCGCGCCCCGAGGAGATCGTCCTCGTCGACGACCGGCCCGACCCCGAACCCGGGAAGCTGGAGCACCCGTTGAGCGTCCTCGGCGATCTGCGGGAGCGCACCACCGTGCTGGGCGGCGGCGGTCGTGGGCCCGCCGCCGCCCGCAACACCGGGCTGCGGGCCGTGACCGCGCCGTGGACCGTGTTCCTCGACGACGACGTCCAGGTCGGGCCCCACTGGTGCGACCAACTGGCCGAGGACCTCGCCGAGGCGTCCCCCGACATCGCGGGCGTCCAGGGCGTCATCGCCGTGCCCCTGCCCGGCGAACGCCGCCCCACCGACTGGGAACGCGGCACCGCCGGACTCGCCCGGGCCCACTGGATCACCGCCGACATGGCCTACCGCACGGACGCCCTCAAACAGGTCGGCGGCTTCGACGAACGCTTCCGGCGGGCCTTCCGCGAGGACGCCGACCTCGCGCTGCGCGTCCTCGACGCGGGCTGGCGCATCCGCCAGGGCCGCCGCACCACCCGCCACCCCGTGCGCCCCGCCGACCGCTGGGTGTCCGTGCGTCAGCAGCGCGGCAACGCCGACGACGCCCTCATGCGGCACCTCCACGGACCCGACTGGTGGGACAAGGCGGTCGCGCCGCGCGGCCGGATCCGCAAGCACGCCGCGATCACCACAGCGGGCGTCGCCGCGTGCGCCCTCGCCGCCACCGGTCACGCCCGTGCCGCCACGGCCTGCGCGCTCGGCTGGGCCGCCGGCACCGCCGAGTTCGCCCGGGCCCGCATCGCACCCGGCCCCCGCACCCGCCGCGAGGTGACGACCATGCTCGCGACCAGCGTGCTCATCCCACCCGCCGCGACCTGGCACCGGCTGACCGGCGAATGGCGCCACCGCCACGCCCACGCCTGGCAGGAGGAGACCCGATGAGCCCGGTCAAGGCCGTGCTGTTCGACCGCGACGGCACCCTCGTCGAAGACGTCCCCTACAACGCCGACCCCGACCGCGTACGCCCGGTCGACGGCGCCCGCGAGGCCCTCGCCCTGCTGCGCGAACGCGGCATCCGCACCGGCGTCGTCACCAACCAGTCCGGCGTCGCACGCGGCCTGCTCGCCGACGCCGACGTGCGGCACGTCAACCACCGCGTCGACGAATTCCTCGGCCCCTTCGACGTGTTCGCCGTCTGCCCGCACGGCCCCGACGACGGCTGCCACTGCCGCAAACCCCAGCCCGGCATGGTGCTGTGGGCGGCCGGACGGATCTGCACCGCACCTGCCGACCTCGTCGTCATCGGCGACATCGGCGCCGACGTGGAGGCCGCCCGCCGGGCCGGCGCCCACGGCATCCTCGTCCCCACCGCGCAGACCCGCCCCGAGGAGACCGCGGCGGCCGACCACGTCGCCCCCGACCTGCTCACCGCCGTCCGCGCGGTGCTGGACGGACCGCCGCGGGGCCGCGTCCTCGCCGACGAACGCCCCATCCAGGAGGCCTTCACCACCGGCCCCGGACCGGGGAGGTGCCGGTGAAGGCCCTCGTCACCCGCCTCGACAGCTTCGGCGACGTCCTGCTCGCCGGACCCGCGATCCGCGCGGTCGCCGCCCGCGCCGACACCGTCACCCTGCTGTGCGGACCGCGCGGCGCCCCCGCCGCCCGGCTGCTGCCCGGCGTCGACGACATCCTCGTCTGGGACGCCCCCTGGGTGGGCTTCGATCCCCCGCCCGTCGGCCGCGGCGAGGTCGAGCAGCTCATCGACACCATCGACGCCGACACCGCGCTGATCCTCACCTCCTTCCACCAGTCCCCGCTGCCCGCCGCCCTGCTGCTGCGCCTGGCCGGCGTCGGCCACATCGCCGCCGACAGCGAGGACTACCCCGGCTCCCTCCTCGACGTACGCCACCACCGAGCCCCGCACGCCCACGAGGCCGAGGCCGCCCTCGACCTCGCCGAGGCCGCCGGATTCCCGCCCGCCGGCGACCCCCGGCTCCGGGTGCTGCCGCCGCCCGCCACCGCCGGACTCACCGGCCCGGGACCGTACGTCGTCCTGCACCCCGGCGCCAGCGTCCCCGCCCGCGCCTGGAGCCCCGAGCGCTGTGCCGAGGCGGTGCGCGAACTGTCCGCCGCCGGGCACCGCGTGGTGGTGACCGGCAGCGCGGGGGAGAGGGACCTGACCGCGTACGTCGCGGGCGAGCACGCCCTCGACCTCGGCGGCCGCACCGGCGCGGCCGAACTCTCCGGCGTCCTCGCGGGCGCCGACGCCGTCGTCACCGGCAACACCGGGCCCGCCCACCTCGCCGCCGCGGTCGGCACCCCGGTCGTGTCCCTGTTCGCGCCGGTCGTGCCCGCCGAACGCTGGCGGCCGTACGGCGTGCCGTACGTGCTGCTCGGCGACCAGGACGCGCCGTGCGCGGACAGCAGGGCCAGGGAGTGCCCCGTGCCCGGCCACCCCTGCCTGGACACCGTCACCGCGCACGACGTGGTGACCGCCGTCGAGAAGCTGCGGGGGGAGGCATGAGGATCCTGCTCTGGCACGTGCACGGGTCGTGGACCACGGCCTTCGTGCAGGGCCCGCACACCTACGTCGTCCCCGTCACCCCCGACCGCGGACCCGACGGCCTCGGCCGCGCCCGCACCTGGGACTGGCCCGACTCCGTCGTCGAAGTACCGCCCGAGCGGCTGCGCGAGGAGCACATCGACGCCGTCGTGCTGCAGCGCCCGCACGAACTCGCCCTGGTCGACCGGTGGCTGGGCCGCCGCCCGCCGCTGGTGTACCTGGAGCACAACGCCCCGCACGGCTCCCCGGGGGTACCCGACACCCGCCACCCCGCCGCCGACATCCCCGGCGCCACCCTCGTCCACGTCACGCACTTCAACCGGCTGATGTGGGACGCCGGTTCGACGCCCAGCACCGTCATCGAGCACGGCATCGTCGACCCCGGCCCGCTGTGGACCGGGGAGCTGGAACGCGCCGCCGTCGCCGTCAACGAGCCCCTGCGGCGCGGCCGCACCACCGGCACCGACCTGCTGCCGGCCTTCGCCGAGGCCGCCCCGCTGGACGTCTTCGGCATGGGCACCGAGGGTCTCGCGGACCGGCTCGGCATCCCCGCCGACCGCTGCCGCGGCCACGAACTCACCCAGGCCGAGCTGCACACGGCGATGGCCCGCCGCCGCGTCTACGTCCACCCGGTGCGCTGGACCTCCCTCGGCCTGTCCCTGCTGGAGGCGATGCACCTGGGCATGCCCGTGGTCGCGCTCGCCACCACCGAGGTCACCGAGGCCGTACCGGCCGGCGCCGGAGTGGTCTCCAACCGCATCGAGGAACTGACCGACGCCGTACGGGACTTCCTCGCCGACCCGCTGCACGCGCGGATGGTCGGCGAGGGCGCGCGGGCGGCGGCGCTCGCCCGCTACGGGCTGTCCCGCTTCCTGGACGACTGGGAGCGGCTGCTGAAGGAGGTGGCCCGATGAGGATCGCCATGGTCTCCGAGCACGCGAGCCCGCTCGCCGCGCTCGGCGGCGTCGACGCCGGCGGCCAGAACGTGTACGTGGCCCGCCTGAGCGAGGAACTGGCCCGCCGCGGCCACGACGTCACCGTCTACACCCGCCGTGACGCGGCCGACCTGCCCGACCGGGTGCCCCTGCCCGGCGGCGCCGTCGTCGAGCACGTGCCGGCCGGACCGGCCGCCCCCGTACCCAAGGACGAACTGTTCCCGCACATGCCGGCCTTCGGCGCCTGGCTGGCCCGGGCCTGGGCCCGCGAGCGGCCGGACGTGGTGCACGCCCACTTCTGGATGTCCGGCATGGCCTCCCGCATCGGCGCCCACCCGCACGGCGTGCCCGTCGTGCAGACCTTCCACGCCCTGGGCACCGTCAAGCGCCGCCACCAGGGCCGGCGCGACACCAGCCCGCCCGAACGGATCGGCATCGAGCGGCAGATCGGCCGCGGCTGCGCCCGCGTCCTGGCCACCTGCGGCGACGAGGTGCACGAACTGGCCGAGATGGGCGTGCCGCGCTCCCGGGTGTCGGTGGTGCCCTGCGGGGTGGACGCGGACCAGTTCCGGCCCGGGGTCCCGCCCGACGGCGTCCCGGCCCGCCGGCGGCCGCACCGGCTCCTCGCCTGCGGCCGGCTCGTCCCGCGCAAGGGCTACGACCAGGCCGTACGGGCCCTCGCCCGCGTCCCCGACGCCGAACTCCTCATCGCGGGCGGCCCCGCGGCCGGCCTGCTGGACGACGACCCGGAGGCCCGGCGGCTGCGCCGCCTCGCGGAACGCACCGGCGTCGCCGACCGGGTGCGGCTGCTCGGCGCGGTCGACCCGGCCGCCATGCCCGCCCTCATCGGCAGCGCCGACCTGGTGCTGTGCACCCCCGTCTACGAGCCGTTCGGGATCGTGCCGCTGGAGGCCATGGCCTGCGGCGTGCCCGTCGTCGCCACCGACGTCGGCGGCCACCGCGACAGCGTCGCCGACGGCACCACGGGCCGGCTCGTCCTGCCGCAGGATCCCGAGGCGGTCGCGGCCGCCGTACGCGAACTCCTCACCGACGACGCCCTCTGCCGCCGCTACGGCAGCGCCGGCCGCGCACGCGTCCTCACCCACTACACCTGGCGGCGCGTCGCCGACGGAGTCGAGCAGGTCCACCGCCAGGTCCTCGCCGGACACGCACAGCAGAAGGAGGTGGCGTGATGACCGTACACCCGCCCGTCACCGGGCACTGCGACGAACTCCAGGACGCCCTGACCGCGTTCCGCGCCTCGGCGCACATCACCGAGCGGTGGGGTGAGCGCCTGGCGGACGTCCTCACCGGCGGCGGCCGGCTGCTCGCCGCGGGCAACGGCGGCAGCGCGGCCCAGGCCCAGCACCTGACCGCCGAACTCGTCGGCCGCTACCGCGACGACCGGCCGCCGTTCTCCGCGCTGGCCCTGCACGCCGACACCTCCAGCACCACCGCGATCGCCAACGACTACGGCGTGGACGAGGTGTTCGCCCGCCAGGTCCGCGCCCACGGCCGCCGCGGCGACGTCCTGATGCTGCTGTCCACCTCCGGCGCCAGCGCCAACCTGCTGTCCGCGGCGGACGCCGCCCGGGCGGCCGGGGTGCGCGTGTGGGCCCTCACCGGCTGCGCCCCCAACCCGCTGATGGCGGGCAGCGACGAGTACCTGTGCGTCGAGGCGCCGACGGCGGCGACCGTGCAGGAACTGCACCTGGTCGCGGTGCACATGGTGTGCGCGGCGTTCGACGCGGCGGTGGAACGCGGTGGCCGGCGCGACGGCGACGGCGGGAGGTGACATGAGCGGCAAGGCACCCCTGGTCGTCGTCGGTGACGCCCTGCTGGACCGGGACCTGACCGGCCGCGCCGAACGGCTCGCGCCCGACGCGCCCGTGCCGGTCGTCGACGACTGCGGGGAGCGGACCCGGCCCGGCGGCGCCGCCCTCGCCGCGTACCTCGCGGCCCGCGACGGCCGGGACGTCACGCTGGTGGCGGGCGTCGGCGACGACCCCGCGAGCCGCGAACTGCGCCGCCTCCTGGAACCCTGGCTCACCCTGATCCCGCTGCCCCTGACCGGACCCCTTCCCGAGAAGACCCGGGTCCTCGCGCAGGACCGCCCGGTGGTCCGCCTGGACCGGGGAGCCGGCCGCACCCGCGAGGCCACGGACACCGCCCGCGAGGCCGTCCGCTCCGCGCCCGCCGTGCTCGTCTCCGACTACGGCCGCGGCGCCGCCGACGCCCTGCGCGACGACCTCGCCGCCCGCCCGCCCCTGGTCTGGGACCCGCACCCGCGCGGCGGCCCGCCCGTGCCGGGCACCCGGCTGGTCACCCCGGCGGAGAAGGAGGCCCACGGCCTCGCCCCGCAGGACGGCACACCGCGCCGGGACCTGCGCGCCGCCGCGCACAGCGCCGCCGCCCTCGTAGGGCACTGGCGGGCCGCGGCCGTCGCGGTGACCCTCGGCGCACGCGGCGCCCTCCTCTCCTACGGCGAGCACCCGCTGCTCGTCCCCGCCCCCGCCGCGCACCCGGGCGACAGCTGCGGGGCCGGCGACCGGTTCGCCGCCACGGCGGCCGGGCTGCTCGCCGACGGCGTCCTGACCGCCGAGGCCGTCGAGGGCGCCGTGGCCGCCGCGACCGGCTTCGTCGCGGCGGGCGGCGCGGCGGCGCTGCCGAGCGCGGACACCCCGCCGGTACTCCCGCCCGACGAGGACGACCCGAGCGCCCTGGCCGCCCGGGTCCGCGCCGCGCACGGCACGGTCGTCGCCGCCGGCGGCTGCTTCGACCTGCTGCACGCCGGCCACGTCGGCCTGCTCCAGGCCGCCCGGCGGCTCGGCGACTGCCTCGTCGTCTGCGTCAACTCCGACGCCTCGGTGCGGCGCCGCAAGGGCGGCGGCCGCCCGGTGAACCCGCTCACCGACCGGCTCCGGGTCCTGCGCGCCCTGGCCTGCGTCGACGCGGTCGCCGTCTTCGACGAGGACACCCCCGAACGGCTCCTGGCCGACCTGCGTCCCGACGTCTGGGTCAAGGGCGGTGACTACGCGGCCGCCGACCTCCCCGAAGCCGCCCTCCTCCAGGAGTGGGGCGGCCAGGCGGTCCTGCTGCCCTACCTCGACGGCCGCTCCTCGACGGCCCTGCTGGAAAGGGCGGCGGAGGGAGCGCGGTGACCGGCGGCACGAGGAGGCCAGGACACCCGATGGGACCGGCCACGGCGGCGGACGCGCAGGGCGCGGGGGAGGCTGCTGCCATGGCACCGGACAGCACACCGAGCACGCCACCGAACCCGGCACCGCCCCCGCGCCCGGCGGCGACGCGGGGTGCGCAGCCGGGCACGGGCGTGGCGTCGGACGCGGCGGCCGGCATGACGTCGGGCGCGGCGCGGGGCACAGCACCGGCCACGGCGCCGGGCACGGGCCCGGTCACGGCGCGCGCCACAGCACCGGCCCCGGCCCGGGGCACAGGCCCGTTCACGGCCCCGGACGTGCCCCCGGAGGGCAACCCCCGCCCCCGCCTCCTCGTCCTGCGCGCCCTCGGCCTCGGTGACCTGCTCGCCGGTGTCCCTGCCCTGCGCGCCCTGCGGCGGGCCTACCCGGGGCATGAGATCGTGCTGGCCACGCCCGCCGAACTGGAGCCCGTCGCCGCGGTGACGGGGGCCGTGGACCGGCTGCTGCCCGCCGCCGCGCCGGGGCGGGCCGTGCCGCGGTCGCTCGACTGGACCGGACCGCCGCCGGACGTCGCCGTCGACCTGCACGGCAACGGCCCGCCCAGCCACCGGCTGCTCATGGACCTGCGCCCGCTGAAGCTGCTCGCCTTCGCCCACCCGGACACCCCGGAGGTCGACGGCCCGCCCTGGTACGCGGAGGAACACGAACGCGACCGCTGGTGCCGCCTGCTCCAGGCGTACGGCATCGACGCCGACCCCGGCGACCTGCTCCTGCCCCGACCGCGCACCGCCTCCCCGGCCCCCGGCGCGGCCGTCCTGCACCCCGGCGCGGGGTCCCCGGCCCGCTGCTGGCCCGTCGAGCGCTACGCGGACGTCGCGGTCGCGCTGCGCGCCCGGGGCCTGCGCGTCGTGGTGACCGGCGGCGCCGACGAGGGCGACCTCGTGGCCCGGCTCGCCAAGCGGGCCGGCCTGCCCGACACCGACGTGTTCGGCGGCGGCCTCCCCTTCGGCCGGCTGGCCGCGCTCGTCGCCGACGCCCACGTCGTGATCAGCGGCGACACCGGCATCGCCCACCTGGCGGTCGCCCACGCCACGCGCTCCGTCACCCTCTTCGGCCCGGTCGCACCCAGCCGCTGGGGCCCACCGCCCGGCCCGCGCCACCGCGCGCTGTGGTACGGCCCGGAGGGTGACCCGCACGGCCGCCGCCCCGACCCCGCGCTGCTGCGCATCACCCCCGACGACGTCCTGCGCGCCGTCGACGAACTGCCCGGCATCCGACACCCGTGAGGGGGCACCCCGCACGATGACCACGATGACCGTCCCGAACCCGGACCCGAGCCCCGTCGGCGTCGTCATCGCCACCCGCAACCGCTCCGCCGCACTCGCCGGAGCCCTGCGGCACCTCCACAACCTGCCCGAGCGGCCCGAGATCCTCGTCGCCGACAACGCCTCCACCGACGACACGCGCGCCATGCTCGCCCGCGACTTCCCCCGGGTCCGCGTCCTGGCGCTGCCGTTCAACCACGGCGCCCTCGCCCGCACCTACGGGGCCCGGGCCCTGGACACCCCGTACGTGGCGTTCAGCGACGACGACTCCTGGTGGGCACCCGGCGCCCTGGACACGGCGGCCCGCCTGTTCGAGGCCCACCCGCGGCTCGGCCTCATCTCCGCCCGCACCCTGGTCGGCCCCACCGCGGACCCGGACCCGCTCAACGAGGTGCTCGCGGACTCGCCGCTCGGCCGGGTCGGCGACCTGCCCGGCACCCAAGTGCTGGGCTTCCTCGCCTGCGCCTGTGTCGTCCGCCGCAGCGCCTACCTCGACGCGGGCGGCTTCCACCGGCTGCTGTTCTTCGGCGGCGAGGAGACCCTCCTCGCCTACGACCTGGCCGCCCGCGGCTGGGGCGTCACCCACTGCCCGGACGTCATCGCCCACCACCACCCGGCGTCCGCGCCGCGCACCGGCCGCAGCGCCGTCCAGCGCCGCAACGAACTCCTCACCGCCTGGCTGCGCCGCCCCGTGCCCTACGCGCTGGCCCGCACCCGCGCCCTGGCCGCCGAGGCCCGGCACGACGGCCACGCCCGGCGCGCCCTGCGCGGGACACTGGCCCGGCTGCCCGCCGCCCTGCGCGCACGCCGGCCCCTGCCCCCGCACGTGGAACGGGCCGCGCGCCTGCTGGAGGGAGCGTCCACGTGACCGACCGCCGTACCACCGTCGTCGTCATCACCCACAACCGGCGCCGGGAACTCCTGCGCACCCTCGACCGCCTGGCCGAACTGCCCGAGGACCCGCCGGTGATCGTCACCGACAACGGCTCCACCGACGGCACCGCCGAGGCCGTCGCCCGCCACCATCCGCGGGTCCGGCTGCTGCGGCCCGGCCGCAACCTCGGCGCCGTCGGCCGCAACCTGGCGATCCGGCAGGTCGGCACGCCCTACATCGCCTTCTGCGACGACGACTCCTGGTGGGCGCCCGGATCGCTGACCGGGGCCGCCGACCTGCTGGACCGGCATCCCGCGCTGGGCTCGGTCACGGCCCGGATCGTCGTCGAACCCGACGGCACCGACGACCCGATCGTCGAGGAACTGCGCAACTCGCCCGTGCCCGGGCCGGATTGGCTGCCGGGACCGGCCCTGGGCTCGTTCCTGGCGGCGGCGACCGTGCTGCGCACCGACGCCTTCCGGGCCGCGGGCGGCTTCCATCCCCGGCTGTGGCTCGGCGGCGAGGAGGAACTGCTCGCCGCTGACCTCGCGGCCGACGGCTGGTGGCTGACGTACGCCGACCACCTGGCGGTGCACCACCACCCGTCCGTCGCCCGGGACGCCACCCTGCGCCGGACCCACGGCATCCGCAACACCCTGTGGTTCACCTGGCTGCGCCGCCCGGCCGGTCCCGCGCTGCGCCGGACCGTGGACCTGGCCCGCACGGTCCCGCGCGACACCGCGTCCCTGCGCGCCTTCGCCGAGGCGGCGGCCGCCCTCCCCTGGGTGCTGCGCGAACGCCGGGTCCTCCCGCACCGGGTGGAGTCCCGGCTGCGCCTGCTCGAACCGGCCCAGCGGGCCTCGAAGGCCCGCCGCTACACCGGCTGACGCGCCCCGGGGCGGCCGGGGCTCAGCTCCCGCACCACCGGCACATCAGCCGGAACACCGCGAACAGCGTCAGCGGCCACACGGCGGCGAACGCCCAGATCACCCCCGGCTCGGAGGTGACGATCCCGGCCACCATCAGGGCGACCGAGACCGCGAGCAGGACCGCCACGGTCCAGCCCCGGGGACGGTAGGAGCCCAACCGGGCCAGGACACGGGCCGGGTCGGGAAGGCGGCTCAGCCGCAGCGTGCGCAGCCGGCGGTCGAGGCGGCGGTCGCGGCGCAGGGCGCGTTCCATCTCGTCGAGGATGCGCTGCTCGTTCTCGGGGAGTCGGCCGATGGACACGCTCTCTCCTTCGGACGGCCGGAGCGTCAGTGTTCCGGGGGAGGGGGACGTAAGAGCGGGTGCCCCGTGAGGCCCGGGAGCTAACCGGGGACGGGCCGCGCCAGCGCCTCCACGAGCCGGTCCGCGCTGTCCGGCACGGTCCCCTCGCGGAACCCGTCGCGGATCTGCCGGGCGGTCACCCGGCCGCCGGTCAGGCACCAGTCCCACCAGCGGTCCAACTGCCGCACGTCCAGCCGCTCGGCGGGCACCAGCGCGGGCCAGCCGCAGGCGCGGGCCTGCGCGGTCATCTTCGCGCCGCCCTCGACGGGGTCGACAGCCAGCACCGGGGTGCCGACCCGCAGCGCGATCACCAGCCCGTGCAGCCGGTCGGTGACGACGAGGTCCAGCCGGGCCAGCACGGACTGCAACTGCGCGGGCGTGGCGCTCAGATGCCAGTCGTGGGTGTCGAGCCGCGTCTCCAGTTCCAGCCGGGCGCAGTCCTTCCCGGCCAGCCAGCGCGTCACCTCCTCGGCGACCTGCCCGTGCCGCCGCAGCGTGCCGTACTCCTCCTGCCCGTGCGTGAGGATCACCCCGACGACCGGCCGGGCGGGCACCTCGGGGGCGCGGGCCGCCAGGTCCTCCACCGGCTCGCTGTCCGGCGCGTCCCGGGGCAGCACCCGGTGGAAGCCGGTCACGGCCGCGCTGGCGGGGTCGATCACCGAGGTGCCGACGGCGATCCGCACGCAGTGCGCGAACCGCCGGTGCAGCTCCTCGACCTGCGGCCCGTGCAGCGGGCCGCACACGAACACCAGGTGGGAGTAGTCCTTCGGCCACAGCCGGTCCAGATGCAGCGCCTCCGGCCGGAAGCCGGGACTCCAGGCGATGTCGTAGGGGATGCCCGTCCCCCGCAGTACGTCCTCCACCCGGCGCAGGGCGAGCACGTCCCCGGCGGTCGCCTCCCCGTCCCGGAAGCTGAACCACCCGGTCAGCAGCACCCTGCGCGGTCGCATGCCCTCTCGTGTCTGCACATGCCCTGAGTGCCCGCCCCCCGGCAAGACAATCAGGGCATTACGTGCATTTACTCTCCGGTCACTCGGCGTGGAAGGTGGCGTCCGCCCGGTCGGTGGCCGTGCTCACCGCCTGCACGTTCAGCAGGTACTCCCAGTGGCGGACGTATCGCCCGGGGTAGTTGTACGACTCGTACGACACCCCCGCGGAGTCGGCCAGCCCGGCGCGCCGGTGGAAGGTGGCGTCGGCCGCGAACTGCGCGCTGCCGTCGTTGCGCTCCAGCCACACCTCGTAGTTCTTGTGCCGCAGGTAGTAGCCGGGGAAGTTGGCCGACTCCAGCGAGACGGTGCCGCTGCCGGCGAGGCCGGGCACGACGCGGAACTGCGAGTCGGCGAGCTTGGTGACGTTCGCCTCGATCCGGGCCCGGTAGTCCCAGTGGCGGATGTACCGGTCCGGGAAGTTGTACGAGGAGAAGCGCTGCGGGGTGACGCCGTCGGCGACCGGGATGCCGAAGTTCGGGGTGCCGTCGGCGTTCCAGTACACCTTCTGCACGCGGGTGCGGCGGTTGGGGTCGTTGAGCGGGTCGCCGCTGATGTCCTTGTAGCTGCGGTCGTGGTAGACGAGGATGTCGCTCTTGCCGTCCTCGGAGACGGTGAAGGAGTTGTGGCCCGGGCCGTACTGGCTGGTCGCGGCGCTGCTGGCGAAGACCGGAGTGGCGCTCTTGCTCCAGGAGGCCTGGCTGAGCAGGTTCGCGCCGGCGGAGGCGGTGAGCATGCCCAGGCAGTAGTTGCTGTCGGTGGCGCTCGCGGAGTACGTCATGAACACCTTGCCGCCGCGCTGGATGACGGCCGGGCCCTCGTTGACCTTGTAGCCGACGGTCTCCCAGGAGTAGGTGGGCCGCGACAGCATCACCGGGGTGCCGGTGATCGTCCAGGGGTTGGCCATCCTCGCCAGGTAGATGTCCGTGTTGTTGTTCACGGACGGGTCGCGCTGCGCCCAGGCCAGGTAGCGCACGCCGTTCACGACGAACGTGGTGGCGTCCAGGGAGAAGCTCTCCCACTGGGTCTTGATCTGCCCCTTCTCCGTCCAGGTGGCGGTGAGCGGGTTGGCGCCGGTGCCCTCCAGGACGTACATCCGGATCGCCCAGATGTCGTTCGTGGCGCCGGCGGCGAAGTACACGTACCACTTGCCGTCGATGAAGTGGATCTCCGGCGCCCAGATGTGCGCCCCCATCACACCGCTGGCGTGCTTGGTCCAGATGGTGGTCTCGGGGGCCGTCCTCAGCCCTTGGACGGTGGTCGCCCGGCGCAGCACGATGCGGTCGTACTCGGGGACGGTCGCGGTGAAGTAGTAGTAGCCGTCGGTGTGCTTGAAGATGTGCGGGTCGGCCCGCTTCTCCGCGATCGGGTTGGTGTACGTGACGGCGGGGGAGTCGGGCACGGCGGCCTGCGCGGGCGCGCCCGCGAGGCAGGTCGCCAGGGCGACCAGGGCGGCCATGAGGAGCCGTACGGCAGTGCGTCTCAAGGGAGGTCTCCGGAGGGGATCAGGAGGTGGGGCGAGCCGCCTCTGTCCGTGATATCGAACGCAGTTCGTGAATTCGGCCATGAATTCGGTCAGAAGATAAGTGGGGCTCTTACCCTCGTCAACGGTTCGGACAGGCAGGGTGCGCGAGACGGCCGGGTCGCTCATCGACGTGAAAACCATGTTCATCTAGCATGGGGTGCCGACGAAGACGCCGGTCGACCTAGGAGTTCCCTGATGGGCGAAGCGGAGCAGGGCCCGGCGGCGGGACGCGTCCCCGCCCCGGGCCTGCGCAGCACCCGGCAGCGCCGGGCCGTGCTCGACGCCCTGGGCCGCTGCCGCGAGTTCGTCTCCGCGCAGGAACTGCACGCCCTGCTGGCCGACTCCGGCAGCACCGTCGGCCTCACCACCGTCTACCGCACCCTGCGCGAACTGGACCGCGCCGGGTTCGTCGACGTCGTACGCGACGAGGGCGGTGAGCGGCTGTACCTGGGGCGGCCGACCGGTGAGCACCGCCACTACCTCATCTGCCGCCGCTGCGGGCGAAGCCGGCCCGTGGACGCGGAGACGGTCGAGGAGTGGGCCGCCCGGCTCGCCGAGATCACGGGCTTCTCGGAACTGGAGCACACCCTCGAACTCACCGGCGTCTGCGGCCCCTGCGGGCGCGAGCCGGCCCCGGCCGCCTGCCCGCCGGCCCGGTCAGCCGGAGAAGCGGGCCGTGCCCACGAGGACGCGTACGTCGAGGTCGGTGACCGCGTCCGCCGTGAGCCGGGCGGTGAACTCGGCGCGCACCCGCTCGACGGCCGCCGGTGACAGCCCGGCGAACATCCCGCGCGTCCCGCTGCCGGTGGCCAGGACCCAGGCCGTCTCCGGGGTCAGCGGCGTGTCGAACCGCCGCCGGACGACCCGGGGTTCGCCGCCGCCGAGGTCCGTCAGCCAGGCCGCGAGGGTGTCGGCGGAGTCGATCCGGGCCAGCTGCTCCCGCTGCGGCGGACGGGGCAGGTCGCGCTCCGTGCGGACCGCGTCCCACAGGGCCGACTGCCAGCCGCCGAGCGCGCCCTTCTCCCAGACCGTCACGACGAACCGGCCCCCGGGGCGCACCATCCGGGCAAGCGCGGCCGAGTCCCGGTCCATGTCGGGGAAGAAGAACACCCCGAGCGCGCACTGCACGACGTCGTAACCGTCGCCGGGCACGGGCCACGAGGTCACCTCGTGGTGGTGGAAGCGGATGTTGGGCAGGCCCTCCTCCCGCGCCCGGCGCTCGCCGATCGCCAGCAGCCCCTCCGCGAGGTCCACGGCGTCCACCCGGCCCGCCGGCCCCACGGCCCGCGCGGCCGGCAGCGCCGACGCGCCGGCCCCGCAGCAGGCGTCCAGCACCGACTCCCCGACGGCCGGGGCGGCCACCTCCGCCGTGGCCTCGCCGACCGGATCCCACAGCGCCCCGGACCAGCGGTGGAACTCCTCCGCTCCCGCGCTGAAGACGTCTCCGACGGTGTTCCGACCGGTGGTCATACGGCAGCCCCCCTCGTTTTCGGCCGAGTCTAGGCAGCAGGCGCACCCGGGGCGGGGCGATTTCCCTCAGTCGGGCGGCAGTTGGCGATCCGGCGCACTCCGTGGGGCAGGGGGCGGCGCGGTCGTGGCCCTGGGAATCACGTGGGTGGGCAGCACGAGGTGCCGCTCGCGGTCCGCGCCCGGGTCGTTGATGAGCGACAGGGCCAGCTCGCCGGCCTCCCGGCCGATCCGCGAGGGCGACTGCGCCACGGTGGTCAGATCGAACCACTGCGCCACCGGCTGGTCGTCGAAGCCGACGACCGACACCTGCCCGGGCACGTCGATCCGCGTCGCCCGCAGGGTCCAGATCACGGCGACCGCCACCTCGTCCTGCTCGGCGAAGACCGCGGTGGGCGGCTCCCGCAGCCCCAGCAGCCTGCCGACCGCCTCGGCGGCGCCCCGCTTGTCGCCCGCCGGGGTGGCCACCACCAGGTCGTCGTCCAGCGGGATGCCCGCCTCGGTGAGGGCCTGCCGGTAGCCGACCAGCCGTTCCTGCGAGCTGAAGGAGAAACCGCCGGCGCCCACCGTCTGCACGTAGGCGATCCGGCGGTGGCCGAGGTTGAGCAGGTGCCGGGTGCCGCGCAGCGCGCCGGCCACGTCGTCGACGTAGACGCTCGGGCGTCCGTCGACGTGCTGGCTGACGTAGACGACCGGCATGCCGAGCTTGTCCAGCCGCCCGGTCTCCTCCTCGGTGAGGTCGAAGGAGAACACCAGCAGCGCGTCCGCGTTGCGCCGGGCCGGGAGGTGCTCGAAGAACGCCCTGCGCTCCGCCATGCCGGGGATCACATACACCGTCAGGTCCATGCCGGCCGCCCGCAGGACGAGACCCAGACCGGACAGCGCCGCGCCCACGAACCACGAGGAGAGCGTGGGCACCAGCACCGCGACGCTGCCCGTCCTGCCCGTGACCAGGCTCGCGGCATGCCGGGAAGCCGCGAAGTCCAGGTCCCGCGCGGCCTGTTCGACCCGGGCGCGGACATCCGGCGAGACGGTGGTCAGACCGCGCAGGGTGCGCGAGACGGTGGAGACGGAGACCCCGGCCCGCTCGGCGACGTCGGCCATCGTGGGGTGCCGCTGACCTGGTGACATGCGTCGGACGCTAGCACAGCGACCTCGCGATCCGCGGCCCGTGCTGGTAGCGCTGTCTCACCTGATTCTTGCCTTCTTGAGGCGTTGGAGCACATTGACTTCCCGACGGGGCGCTCCTAGCGTGCAAACGTTGTCTCGACAGGATCGAAGTCGCCCCGGAGGGACGCCTCTTATCCGCTGTGACCTGCGTTTTTTATCAGCGGAATGCCGTGGCAACGCAATCTCATGACCAAAGCCATCCCGGGGGAACCGTCACGACTTCGGTACGTCACGACCAGGAGAGACAGTGAAGACCAGCACCGCCAGAGCGATCCAGTGTTCCGCAGCGCTCACCGCCGCCGGGCTCCTCCTCACCGCCTGCGGCTCGTCCGGCGGCTCCGGCTCCGCGCAGCCCGCGCCGGCCAAGTTCAACGGCCGCGGCCCCATCACCTACGTCGCGGGCAAGGACACCACCGGCACCGTCCAGACCATCATCGACCGCTGGAACAAGGCGCACCCCAAGGAGAAGGTCACCTTCATCCAGCTGCCCACGGACGCCGACTCGCAGCGCCAGCAGATGATCCAGAACGCGGAGACGAAGTCCGACGCCTACACGGTCCTCGCCACCGACGTCGTGTGGACGTCGGAGTTCGCCGCCCACCAGTGGATCGAGCCGCTGCCCGCGAACCGGTTCCCGCTCGGCAAGATGCTCCAGCCCGTCGTGGAGACCGGCAAGTACCGCGGCAAGCTCTACGCCGTCCCCGCCAGCTCCAACGGGGGCCTGCTGTTCTACCGCACCGACCTGCTGAAGAAGGCCGGCATCACGCAACCCCCCGCCACTTGGGCGCAGATGACCGCCGACTGCGCCAAGGTGAAGAAGCTCCCCGAGGCGAAGAACATGTCCTGCTACGCCGGGCAGTTCCAGAAGTACGAGGGCCTCACGGTGAACTTCGCCGAGGCCGTGAACTCCGCGGGCGGCCGCATCACCGACGCGAACGGCAAGCCCGACGTCGACACCCCGCAGGCGAAGAGGGGCCTCGACTTCCTCGTCAAGTCCTTCAAGGACGGCACGATCCCCAAGGAGGCCATCACCTACCAGGAGGAGGACGGCCGCCAGGCCTTCCAAGCCGGCAAGCTGGTCTTCCTCGACAACTGGCCCTACGTGTACTCGCTGGCCCAGAAGAGCGCCGTCAAGGGCAAGTTCGCCGTCGCGCCCCTGCCCGGCCTGAACGGCCCCGGCGCCTCCAGCCTCGGCGGCTCGAACCTGGCCCTGTCGTCCTTCGCCAAGCACAAGGCCACGGCCCTGGACTTCATGAAGTTCTTCACCAGCGAGGAGAGCGCCACCTACTTCCTCAAGAACGCCTCCCTCGCCCCGCCCTACGCCGACCTGTACGACAACGCCGCGCTGGACAAGCAGTATCCGTACCTGCCCGACCTCAAGCAGTCCATCACCAAGGCCGTGCCCCGCCCCCGCGTCGTGCAGTACGGCGACGTCACCGCCGCGATCCAGAACGAGGTCTACGCCGCCCTCACCGGCAAGAAGAGCAGCGCCCAGGCGCTCAAGGACCTGCAGGCCGACCTGCAGAAGCTGACGGCCCAGTGAGGGCGCGGATCATGGCCGACACCACGATCCCGCTCGACACCACCGCGACCGTGCCCGGGACGGCGGCCACCCGCCGCCCCGGGCGGTCCCCGGCCACGCGGCGCCCCCGCTCCCGCGCCACCGCCGGCTCCGGACGGCTGGCGGCACTGCTGGTCTCCCCGACCCTGCTCGTACTGACGATCGTCGTCCTCTACCCGACGCTCATGGCGCTCGACGAGTCCCTCTACGGGCCCAAGGGACTGGACCCCAGGACCGGATTCATCAGCGACACCGAGCCGTTCGTCGGCCTGAAGAACTACACCGACATCTTCACCCAGGCCGGCGACCGCTTCTGGAACGCCTTCTGGAACACCACGTTCTTCACCGTCGTCACCGTGTCACTGGAGACCGTGATCGGCGTGGCCATGGCCCTCATCATGCACAAGGCGTTCCGGGGCCGCGGCCTGGTGCGGGCGAGCATCCTCGTGCCCTGGGCCATCCCCACCGCCATCTCCGGACTGCTCTGGAAGTGGATCTTCAACGCCGACGGCATCGCCAACGTCCTCCTCGGACACCAGGTGCTGTGGACCGCCGACGGCTTCTCCGCCAAGGTCGCCGTGGTCATCGCCGACGTGTGGAAGACCGCCCCCTTCATCGGACTGCTCGTCCTGGCCGGCCTCCAGGTCGTCCCCAAGGAGGTCTACGAGGCGGCCCGGCTCGACGGGGCGAGCGCCCTGCAGCAGTTCTGGCGCATCACCCTGCCCCTGGTGAAACCCGCGCTGCTGGTCGCGGTGCTGTTCCGCTGCCTGGACGCGCTGCGGATGTTCGACCTGCCCTACATCCTCATCGGCGCCCAGAAGGGCTCCGTGGAGACCCTGTCCATGCTCGCCCAGAACGAGGCCTCCAACGTCCGCTTCGGACCGGCCTCCGCCTACGCGGTCCTGCTCTTCCTCTACGTCTTCCTCATCGCGCTCGCCTTCGTCCGGCTGCTCGGCGCCGACCTCATCGGAGAAGCGGGCGGCGCGAGAAAGAGCAGGCCGCGCAAGGCACGGGAGGTGACGGCATGATCCTCACGGCCAAGTGGCGGCAGTGGCTGCCGTATCTGGGCATCGCCGCGGTGGTGGCGTACTGCCTGGCCCCGTTCTACTGGATGCTGGTCTCCAGCCTCCGCCGCAGCAGCGACATCTTCAGCACGTCCCCGCTGCCCTCCCCGCTGTCCCTGGAGAACTACCGCTCGGTCTTCAGCCCCGCCCAGGGCTTCACCCGGGCACTGCTCAACAGCCTGATCGTCGCGGGCGTCACCACCGCGCTGTCCCTGCTGCTGGCGACCTTCACCGCCTACGCGATGGCCCGCCTGGAGTTCCGCTTCAAGCGGCTGATCCTCACGCTGATCATCGCCACCTCGATGTTCCCGGTGGTGTCGATCGTCGTGCCGCTGCTGAAACTGTTCACGGACATCGGCTGGATCAACACCTACCAGGCGATGATCGTGCCCAGCATGTCCTTCACGCTGCCGCTCGCGGTGTGGAACCTGACCACGTTCTTCCGGCAGATGCCGGACGAGCTGGAGCACGCCGCCATGGTCGACGGCTGCACCCGCGGCCAGGCCTTCCGCAAGGTCATCGTGCCGCTGGCCGCGCCGGGCATCTTCACCACCGCGATCATCACGTTCATCGCCGCCTGGAACGAGTTCCTCATCGCCCTGTCGATGACCAACAAGCCCGGCATGCAGACCGCGACCGTCGCCATCTCCAAGTTCTCCGGCGCCACCACCTACCAGACGCCGTTCGGCAGCCAGATGGCCGCGGGCGTCGTCGTGACCATCCCGCTGGTGGTCATGGTGCTGCTCTTCCAGCGCCGGATCGTCGCCGGGCTCACCGCCGGCGCGGCCAAGTAGCCACCGTCCCCGTCCTCTTGTGAGGAGTGCCATGCCCCGTCCCGCACCCTGGTGGCGCAGCGCCGTCATCTACCAGGTCTACATCCGCAGCTTCGCCGACGGCGACGGCGACGGCGTCGGCGACATCGCCGGCCTGCGCGCCCGCCTGCCCCATCTCAAGTCGCTGGGCGTGGACGCCATCTGGATCAACCCCTGGTACCGGTCGCCCATGGCCGACCACGGCTACGACGTCGCCGACTTCCGGGACATCGACCCGCTGTTCGGGACCCTCGCCGACGCCGAGCGGCTCATCGAGGAAGCGCACGCGCACGGCATCCGCGTCATCCCCGACATCGTGCCCAACCACACCTCCGACCAGCACGCCTGGTTCCGGGCTGCCCTGGCGGCCGGACCCGGCAGCCCCGAACGCGAGCGCTACGTCTTCCGCCCCGGGCGCGGCCCCGACGGGGCGCAGCCCCCGAACGACTGGGTCTCCTGCTTCGGCGGCCCGGCCTGGACCCGGCTGCCCGACGGCGACTGGTACCTCCACCTCTTCGCACCCCAGCAGCCCGACCTCAACTGGCAACACCCCGAGGTGCGGGCCGAGTTCGAGTCGATCCTGCGGTTCTGGTTCGGCCGGGGCGTCGACGGCTTCCGCATCGACGTCGCCCACGGCCTGGTCAAACACCCGGAGCTGCCCGACCTGCCGCCCCGCGCGGAACCGGCGGTGGCGGGACCGCTCACCCGCCGCGACGAGGTCCGGCCGCACCTGGACCATCCGCACTGGGACCGGGACGAGGTGCACGAGATCTACCGCGCCTGGCGCAAGGTCGCCGACGAGTTCCCCGGCGACCGCTCCTTCGTCGCCGAGGCCTGGGCGGACACCCCCGAACGCCTCGCCGCCTACGTCCGCCGGGACGGCCTGCACACCGCCTTCAACTTCGACTTCCTGATGTGCGGCTGGGACGCCAAGGACCTGCGCGCCGTCATCGACGACTCCCTCGCCATGCTCGGCGCGGTGGGCGCGCCCGCCACCTGGGTCCTGTCCAACCACGACGTGATGCGCCACCCCAGCCGCTACGGCCGCAGCGTCGCGCGCAGCTGGCTCGCCAACGCGCGGTACGAACCCGAAGGCCCCCTCGACCTGGAACTCGGCACCCGGCGCGCCCGCGCCGCCGCCCTGCTGATGCTCGCCCTGCCCGGCGGCGCCTACGTCTACCAGGGCGAGGAACTCGGCCTGCCCGAGGTCGAGGACCTGCCCGAGTCCGCCCTCCAGGACCCGATCTGGGAACGCTCCGGCCACACCGACCGGGGCCGCGACGGCTGCCGCGTCCCGATCCCCTGGTCCGGCCAGGCACCCCCGTACGGCTTCGGCCCCGCCGGAGCCACCCCCTGGCTGCCCCAGCCGGCCGACTGGGCCGGGCTGAGCGTCGAGGCGCAGACCGGCGACCCGGACTCCATGCTGGAGCTGTACCGCACGGCCCTGCGCATCCGCCGCGACCACCCCGCCCTCGGCGACGGCACCATGACCTGGCGGGACGTCCCGGAGGGGGTGCTGTCCTTCGGCCGCGACCCGGGCTTCGCCTGCGTGGTCAACCTCTCGCCCGAGCCGTACGCGCTGCCCGCCCACTCCGCGGTCCTCCTCTCCAGCGGCCCGCTGACGGACGGCGTGCTGGAGCCGGACCGGGCGGTGTGGCTGGCGGTGGACGAACACTAGGCGGAGCCGGTGCGCCTGGGTTCGTAGGAGAGCTGCTTGATGCGGCGCAGGGTCAGCGCGGTCTCGACGGACCGGACGCCTTCGAGTGCGCCGATCTTCTCGCTCAGGTACGTGTACAGGTCCCCGGCGCTGCGGTGCAGGCTGGCGGCGAAGATGTTGGCCTGGCCGGTGACGGCCGCGGCGAAGGGGACCTGGGGGTGCTCGGCGAGGACGCGGCCCACGGAGGCGAGGGCGGCCGGGGCCACCGTGAGCCACAGGATGGACTCCACCTCGTGGCCGAGCAGGCTCGTGTCGTGCTGGACGCGGAAGTAGAGCACTCCGGTGGACCGCAGCCACTCCAGGCGCCGCTTGACCACGGACTCCGACTGGCCGGTGGCCGACTGCAGTTCGGTGAGCGTGGCGCGGCCGTCGTGCCGCAGCACGTCGATCAGCGACTCGTCGTCCGCGTCCAGGGCGACCGGGCCCGCGGGCGCCGCGACGGGCGGCGGGCGCAGCGCCGCCTGCTCGTCGGGGGAGAGGGCGTCGGCCTTGTTCAGCCAGCCGAGCGCGCCGCCGTAGAACGGGTGCAGCACGCAGTGGGCGCTGACCGACGTGACGCGGGGTGTGCGCTGGAGCCGGTCGAGGAGGAGTTCGTCGCGGGCCTCCCGGTTGCGCGGCTTCATCATGCACATCACCTCCGTGCCGCCGGAGTTCAGGCTGACGTAGGAGGTGTCCGGGCGCCGGGCGAGCCCGCCCGCCAACTGCTCGGCCACGTCCGGGGTGCAGCGCAGCCGGACGATCCAGCTGCTGCGGCCGAGGCGGTTCTCGTCGGCCACGCCGAGCACCTTCAGCCGGGCGCGGGTGCGCAGCCGCCGGTACCGCCGGGCGACGGTCTGGTCGGAGACGCCGAGCACCTGCGCGATCCGGCTGAACGGCGCCCGCCCGTCCAGCTGGAGCGCCTGCAGCAGCTTCAGGTCGAGCGGATCGAGGGCGGCGCCCGGTTCCATCGCTGTCTCCTCCTCGCCTCGTGATCACGCACGGACTGCAAGGAGACCACGCCGGCGGCCGCCGTGGCGCAGCCGGTCGCGGGCTGGACGCACGGCACGCCCGGGCGATCCCGCGACGAGCCTTCGTCCGGCGGTCAGTGGGCCCGCACGGCCGGTTCGGCCGCCCGCGAGGCCGCGTCCGCCCTGCCGCCCGGGTGGCGCAGGGCGCACAGGAACCCGAGGCCCAGGGCGACGGCCATGCCGTAGAACACCCACTGGTTGGCCTCGGCGAAGTCCATGCGGACGGCGGCCATCGCGTCCCGCGTCGCCTCGGCGGCGGTGCCGGTGCCGGTGGGCGGCCGGGAGTCGCCGCTGCCCGTGACGGACTCGGTGACGTCACGGGCCACGGTGTCCGCGTCGCCGGCGGGCACGCCCCGGGACTCCAGGGTGCTCACCACGTTGCGGGTCGTGACGTGCGTGAGGATCGTGCCGTAGACGGCCAGACCCACGCTGGCCGCGTAGTTGCGCACGGTCTGGGTGATGCCGGTGACCTCGCCGTAGGACGCCCCGATGGCCCGGTTGACGGCGTCCGTCGAGGCGGGCGCGAGGACGAGGCCGATACCGGCCCCGGCCAGGGCCGCGTACGGCCACTGGTCGTGCATGGACAGGTCGGTGAGCTCGCCCGCCCACAGCGCGAACCCGGCGGCGCCCACCGCCGTGCCGAGTTTCAGGGCCGGGCGCGCGCCCTGCTTGTCCAGGATCCGGCCGCCCCACTGCGAGGCGATCGCGAAGCCCGCGAAGAAGTACAGCAGGAACAGCGCCGCCTGGTTCGGCGAGGCGCTCAGGGACACCTGCGCGTACACGGAGGCGAAGAAGAACAGCGGGACGAAGGCGAGCATCGCGAAGAACAGCACCGCCGCGTCCATGGTGAACGCCCGGTCCCGGAAGACCCGCAGGTCGATCAGCGGATGCGCCCGCTGCCGCTCGTAGCGGACGAACCCGTGGAGCACCACGAGGCCGCCCACGACGCACACCCAGGTCGCCCAGCTGTCCCACCCCCAGGACCAGGCCTGCTGGAAGCCCAGGACGCTCAGGCCCATGCCGGCCGCGACGAGGACGGCGCCCCGCACGTCCAGCATGCCCGGCCGCCGCCGGTCGGGAATGTGCGCCAGGGCCGTGAGCACCAGCGCCACGATCGCGACCGGGACGTTGACCCAGAAGACGGCCCGCCACGTCCAGCTCGTCAGCCAGCCGCCCAGCAGCGGGCCGAGGGCGGTCAGCGCGCCGGTGACGCCGAAGAACAGGGCGAGGGCGCGGCCGCGCCGCTCGACCGGGAAGACCGCCACCACCACGGCGAGGGCCGCCGGGAAGAGCAGGGCCGCCCCGAACCCCTGGACGGCGCGGAACACGATGAGCCAGGTCTGCGCGGCACCGCCCGCGGGGACGCAGCCGCACAGCACCGACGAGACGACGAACACCAGCGTGCCGATCACGACGACCCGGCGCGGCCCGTAGAGGTCGGCGAGGCGCCCGCCGAGGGCGAAGAACGCCGCGAGGGCCAGCAGGTAGGCGTTGACCACCCACTGCATGCCGGAGGACGACAGGCCCAGTTCGCGGACGATGTCCGGAGCCGCGATGGACACGATGGTCTGGTCGATGAAGGTCATGGCGACGGCGAACATCATCGCCGCCAGCGCCACCGTCTGCTGCGGAGCGGTTCGGGAAGGGGACGCGGTCCCGCGCCCCGGGCGCGTGCTGCTCACAAACCCAGTCTGCGCCCGGACATGTCAGGCCGCATCACAGGACAACTCTCGTCCCGGGCGGCACACCGATACCCCCGTACGCCTCTCGCGGCAACCCCTCGGTGGTGTGAGGACGACCTCCTCGGCCATGTGACCACGGCCCGCCGCCAATACCGCGTCGAGCGTGCAGGATGCGGGCACCGATGGAGAACAGGCACCCGAACGACGAGAGAGGCAGACGATGGTCCCAGCGGAACCGGAACCCCAGCGGATCGGCATACCGGCCGAGTCCACTGCGGGCGAGACCAGGGTGGCGGCCACGCCGGCCACCGTGGGGAGACTTGCCGCACTCGGGTACGACGTGGTGGTCGAACCGGGAGCGGGAGCCTCGTCCCGCTTCTCCGACGAGGCCTACGAGGAGGCGGGAGCCAGGCTCGGCGACCCGTGGCACGCGGAGATCGTGCTCAAGGTGAACGGGCCCTCCCGTGAGGAGATCGGCCGGCTGCGCGACGGGGCGACCCTGATCGCGCTGATCAGCCCCGCGCTCAACCCGGAACTGGTCGAGGAGCTGGCCCGGCGGCCGATCACCGTGCTCGCCATGGACGCCGTGCCGCGCATCTCGCGCGCCCAGTCCCTGGACGTCCTCAGCTCGATGGCGAACATCGCCGGCTACCGGGCCGTGGTCGAGGCCGCCCACGCCTTCGGCCGGTTCTTCACCGGCCAGGTCACCGCCGCCGGCAAGGTGCCGCCGGCGAAGGTCCTGGTGGCCGGAGCCGGCGTGGCCGGACTCGCGGCGATCGGCGCGGCCCGCAGCCTCGGCGCCGTGGTCCGCGCCACCGACCCCCGGCCCGAGGTCGCCGAGCAGGTCCGCTCCCTGGGCGGCGAGTTCCTGACGGTCTCCGCCGAGCAGGAGGTGAGCACCGACGGCTACGCCAAGGCCACCTCCGAGGACTACAACCGGCTCGCCGCGCAGCTCTACGCCGAGCAGGCCGCCGACGTCGACATCATCATCACCACCGCGCTCATCCCCGGCCGCCCGGCGCCGAGGCTGATCACCGCCGAGGACGTGGCGCGCATGAAGCCCGGCAGCGTCATCGTCGACATGGCCGCGGCCCAGGGCGGCAACGTCGAGGGCACGGTCCCGGGCAAGGCCGTCGTCACCGACAACGACGTGACGATCATCGGCTACACCGACCTGCCCGGCCGGCTCCCCGCCCAGGCCTCGCAGCTGTACGGCACCAACGTCGTCAACCTGATGAAGCTGCTCACGCCCGGCAAGGACGGCCGGCTCGTCCTCGACTTCGACGACGTGGTGCAGCGCTCGATCACCGTGGTCCGCGAGGGCGAGAAGACCTGGCCCCCGCCCCCGGTGCAGGTGTCCGCCGCACCGGCCCCCGCCACCGCGAAGAACGCCGCGGCGCCCGCCCCCGAGGCACCGGCCAAGCCCACCCGCCCCGCGTGGGCCTCCTACGCCCTGGTCGCCGCCGGGGCGCTCGCGCTGTTCCTCGTGACGGCCTTCTCACCCAGCGAACTCCTCGGCCACTTCACGGTGTTCGTCCTGGCGATCGTCATCGGCTTCTACGTCATCGGCAACGTGCACCACGCCCTGCACACCCCATTGATGTCGGTCACCAACGCCATCTCCGGGATCGTCGTGGTCGGCGCGCTGCTCCAGATCGGGCAGGGGAACACCGCCGTCACCGTGCTGTCGTTCGCCGCGATCCTGCTGGCGAGCATCAACATCTTCGGCGGATTCGCCGTCACCCGCCGCATGCTCGGCATGTTCTCGAAGGGCTGATCAGGGATGACCACAGACACGGCCGCACAGGCCGCCTACGTCGTCGCGGCGCTGCTGTTCATCCTCAGCCTCGCCGGCCTCTCGCAGCACCGCACCTCCCGCTCCGGGGTCGTCTGGGGCATCGCCGGCATGGTCGTCGCGCTGGCCGCCACCGTCGGTCTCGCCTCGCGCAGCATCTCCGCCACCGGACTGGTGCTGATCGCCGTCGCGACCGCCGTCGGCGCCGGCATCGGGCTCTGGCGGGCCCGGGTCGTCGAGATGACCGGCATGCCCGAGCTGATCGCCATCATGCACAGCCTCGTCGGCCTGGCCGCCGCGTTCGTCGGCTGGAACGGCTACCTCGACGTCGACGCCGAACTCTCCGGCTCGCTGCTCGGCATCCACCACGCCGAGGTGTTCATCGGCGTGTTCATCGGCGCCGTCACCTTCACCGGCTCGGTCGTCGCCTACCTGAAGCTCTCGGCGCGCATCGCCTCCCGCCCGCTGACCCTGCCGGGCAAGCACGTGCTGAACATCGGCGCCCTGGTCGCCTTCACCGGGCTGACCATCGCGTTCGTCGCCCGCCCGAACATGGGCCTGCTCATCGCCGTCACCGTGATCGCGCTCGCCCTGGGCGCGCACCTGGTCGCCTCGATCGGCGGCGGTGACATGCCGGTGGTCGTCTCCATGCTGAACAGCTACTCCGGCTGGGCGGCGGCCGCCTCGGGCTTCCTGCTCGCCAACAACCTGCTCATCGTCACCGGCGCGCTGGTCGGCTCCTCCGGTGCCTACCTGTCGTACATCATGTGCAAGGCGATGAACCGGTCCTTCCTCTCGGTGATCGCCGGCGGCTTCGGCACCCCCGCCGCCGCGTCCGACGAGGGCGAGCAGGGCGAGCACCGCGAGATCAGCGCCGAGGAGACCGCGGAACTCCTCGGCAACGCCACCTCGGTGATCATCACCCCGGGCTACGGCATGGCCGTCGCCCAGGCGCAGTACCCGGTCGCCGAACTCGCCCGCAAGCTGCGCGAGCGGGGCGTCGAGGTGCGCTTCGGCATCCACCCGGTCGCCGGCCGGCTGCCCGGGCACATGAACGTGCTGCTGGCCGAGGCGAACGTGCCGTACGACATCGTCCTGGAGATGGACGAGATCAACGACGACTTCGCCGCCACCTCGGTCGTCCTGGTCATCGGCGCCAACGACACGGTCAACCCGGCCGCCACCGACAACCCGTCGAGCCCCATCGCGGGCATGCCGGTGCTGCACGTGTGGGAGGCGGCGAACGTGGTCGTCTTCAAGCGGTCGATGGCCGCCGGGTACGCGGGCGTGCAGAACCCCCTGTTCTTCCGCGAGAACACCCAGATGCTCTTCGGCGACGCCAAGCAGCGGGTGGAGGACATCCTGCGCGGCTTGGACGCCCTCGACGCACCGGTCCCGGAGATGGCGGGCACGTCCCGCTGAACCACCGGCTGGGCAAGGGGAAGGGCCGGCCCGACACTGTCGGGCCGGCCCTTTCGCCGTGGTCACCGGGACGGGTCAGTCGTTGCCCGACTCCATCGCCGCGCGGTCCAGCCAGGCGTCCTCCTCCGAGACCGCGCCCCGGGAGGCGATGGCCTCGGCGCCGCCCTCGGGCAGCTCCGGCATGGTGCCGATCAGGCCGGTCGCGGCGGCCTGGGAGGCGCCGATGGTGGGGCTGCCGGTGCCGATCAGGCCGATGCCGGCGTACTGCTCCAGCTTGGCGCGCGAGTCGGCGATGTCCAGGTTGCGCATGGTGAGCTGGCCGATCCGGTCCACCGGGCCGAACGCGGAGTCCTCGGTGCGCTCCATGGACAGCTTGTCCGGGTGGTAGCTGAACGCCGGGCCGGTCGTGTCGAGGATCGAGTAGTCCTCGCCGCGCCGCAGCCGCAGCGTGACCTCGCCGGTGACGGCCGCGCCGACCCAGCGCTGGAGCGACTCGCGGATCATCAGCGCCTGCGGGTCCAGCCAGCGGCCCTCGTACATCAGCCGCCCGAGGCGCCGGCCCTCGGTGTGGTACTGGGCGAGGGTGTCCTCGTTGTGGATGGCGTTGACGAGGCGCTCGTAGGCGGCGTGCAGCAGGGCCATGCCGGGGGCCTCGTAGATGCCGCGGCTCTTGGCCTCGATGATCCGGTTCTCGATCTGGTCGGACATGCCCAGGCCGTGCCGGCCGCCGATGGCGTTGGCCTCCATGACCAGGTCGACGGCGGAGGCGAACTCCTTGCCGTTGATCGTCACGGGGCGGCCCTGGTCGAAGCCGATCGTCACGTCCTCGGTGGCGATCTCGACCGCGGGGTCCCAGAACTTGACGCCCATGATGGGCTCGACCGTCTCGATGCCGGTGTCCAGGTGCTCCAGGGTCTTGGCCTCGTGGGTGGCGCCCCAGATGTTGGCGTCGGTGGAGTACGCCTTCTCCGTGCTGTCGCGGTAGGGCAGGCCGTGGGCGACCAGCCACTCCGACATCTCCTTGCGGCCGCCCAGCTCGGTCACGAACGCCGCGTCCAGCCAGGGCTTGTAGATCCGCAGGTGCGGGTTGGCGAGCAGGCCGTAGCGGTAGAACCGCTCGATGTCGTTGCCCTTGAAGGTGGAGCCGTCGCCCCAGATCTGGACGTTGTCCTCCAGCATCGCCCGCACCAGCAGCGTGCCGGTGACGGCGCGCCCCAGCGGGGTGGTGTTGAAGTACGCCCGCCCGCCCGAGCGGATGTGGAACGCGCCGCAGGTCAGCGCGGCCAGGCCCTCCTCGACCAGCGCCGCGCGGCAGTCGACCAGGCGCGCGATCTCCGCGCCGTAGGTCTTGGCACGGCCGGGCACCGAGGCGATGTCGGGCTCGTCGTACTGGCCGATGTCGGCGGTGTAGGTGCACGGGACGGCGCCCTTGTCGCGCATCCACGCGACCGCGACGGAGGTGTCGAGACCGCCCGAGAAGGCGATGCCGACGCGCTCGCCGGCGGGCAGGGAGGTGAGGACCTTGGACATAGAAAGAGTATGTATCACTTTGCATAGTCATGCAAGCCGGGTGTGCGAAATCGGCGCTCGGACTGCTTGCGCTTCAGGAATCCGCCGCCTCTGAGCCGCCGCCGAACGCGCCGAGGATCCGCTCGGCCGCCAGCGTCGGGGTCAGCTCGCCGTCCCGTACCCGCTGCTCCAGCACGGGCGCCAGGGCCCGCACCGCCGGGTCGGCGTGCAGCCGGCCGAGGAGCTCGTCGCGGACCATGCCCCACGTCCAGTCGACCTGCTGGTCGCGCCGCTTGGCGGCGAGCCGGCCCGTGGAGTCCAGCAGCGTGCGGTGCTGCTCCAGGCGCTCCCACACCGCGTCCAGACCGGTCGACTCGCGGGCGCTGCAGTGCAGCACGGGCGGCGTCCAGAACGCGTCCTTGCCGTGCATCAGCCGCAGCGCGCCGGCCAGTTCCCGCGCGGCGGCCCGGGCGTCGCGCTCGTGCGGCCCGTCCGCCTTGTTGACGGCGATCACGTCGGCCAGCTCCAGCACGCCCTTCTTGATGCCCTGGAGCTGGTCGCCGGTGCGCGCGAGCGTGAGCAGCAGGAAGGTGTCGACCATGTTCGCGACGGCCGTCTCGGACTGCCCGACGCCGACCGTCTCCACCAGGATCACGTCGTAGCCGGCCGCCTCCATCACCACGATCGACTCGCGGGTGGCCTTGGCGACCCCGCCCAGCGTCCCGGCCGTGGGGGAGGGGCGCACGAACGCCGCCGGGTCCACCGCCAGGCGCTCCATGCGGGTCTTGTCGCCCAGGATGGAGCCGCCCGTACGGCTGGAGGACGGGTCGACGGCCAGCACCGCCACCCGGTGCCCGAGCGAGGTCAGCAGCGTGCCGAACGCGTCGATGAACGTCGACTTCCCCACGCCGGGCACCCCGCTGATCCCGATCCGCCGGGCCCGGCCGCTGTGCGGCAGCAGCGCGGTCAGCAACTCCTGGGCCAGCGCCCGGTGTTGCGGCCGGGTCGACTCGACGAGTGTGATGGCCCGGGCGATGATCGCCCGCTTCCCGTCGAGCACGCCCTTCACATACGCGTCGACATCGATCACAGGTCGTGCCCGAGGTCGTCCGACAGTCGCTTCACGAGGTCGTACGCCGCGTCCGGGATCACCGTCCCGGGCGGGAAGACGGCCGCCGCTCCCATCTCCAGCAGCGTCGGCACGTCCTGCGGCGGGATCACCCCGCCGACCACGACCATGATGTCCTCGCGGCCCTCCTCGGCCAGCGCCTCGCGCAGCGCCGGGACGAGGGTGAGGTGACCGGCCGCCAGCGACGAGACGCCGACGATGTGCACGTCCGCCTCGACGGCCTGCCGGGCCACCTCGGCGGGCGTCTGGAACAGCGGGCCGACGTCCACGTCGAAACCGAGGTCGGCGAAGGCGGTGCCGATCACCTTCTGGCCGCGGTCGTGGCCGTCCTGGCCCATCTTGGCGACCAGGATGCGCGGGCGGCGGCCCTCGGCCTCCTCGAAGGCGGACACCAGGGTGCGGGTGCGGTCCACGCTCGGGGACTCTCCCGTCTCGTTGCGGTACACGCCGGTGATCGTACGGATCTGGCTCGCGTGCCGGCCGTACACCTTCTCCAGGGCGTCGGAGATCTCCCCGACCGTGGCCTTGGCGCGGGCCGCGTGCACGGCCAGCTCCAGCAGGTTGCCCTCGCCCGCGGCGGCCCGGGTCAGCGCGTCCAGCGCGTCCCGGCAGGCCGTCTCGTCGCGCTCCGCGCGCAGCCGTCGCAGCTTCTCGATCTGCTGGGCGCGCACCGAGGAGTTGTCGACCTTGAGCACGTCGATCTGCTCGTCGGTCTCCACCCGGTACTTGTTGACGCCGATGACCGGCTGACGGCCCGAGTCGATCCGGGCCTGCGTACGGGCCGCGGCCTCCTCGATGCGCAGCTTCGGGATGCCCGCGTCGATGGCCTTGGCCATGCCGCCCGCGGCCTCGACCTCCTGGATGTGCTGCCAGGCCCGCCGCGCCAGGTCGTACGTCAGCCTCTCCACGTACGCGCTGCCGCCCCACGGGTCGATGACCCGGGTCGTGCCGGACTCCTGCTGGAGCAGCAGCTGGGTGTTGCGGGCGATGCGCGCCGAGAAGTCGGTCGGCAGGGCGAGCGCCTCGTCGAGCGCGTTGGTGTGCAGCGACTGCGTGTGGCCCTGCGTGGCCGCCATCGCCTCGACACAGGTGCGCGTGACGTTGTTGAACACGTCCTGCGCGGTGAGCGACCAGCCCGAGGTCTGCGAATGGGTGCGCAGGGAAAGGGACTTGGCGTTCTGCGGGTCGAACTGCTTCACCAGCTTCGCCCACAGCAGCCGCGCCGCGCGCAGCTTGGCGACCTCCATGAAGAAGTTCATGCCGATCGCCCAGAAGAACGACAGCCGGGGTGCGAACGCGTCCACGTCCAGGCCGGCTTCACGGCCCGCGCGGATGTACTCCACGCCGTCCGCGAGCGTGTACGCCAGCTCCAGGTCGGCCGTCGCACCGGCCTCCTGGATGTGGTAGCCGGAGATGGAGATGGAGTTGTAGCGCGGCATCCGCTGCGAGGTGAAGGCGAAGATGTCGGAGATGATCCGCATCGACGGCTTCGGCGGATAGATGTAGGTGTTGCGGACCATGAACTCCTTGAGGATGTCGTTCTGGATGGTCCCCGCCAGCATCGTAGGCGGCACACCCTGCTCCTCCGCCGCCACGATGTACAGCGCCAGCACCGGCAGCACGGCGCCGTTCATCGTCATCGACACCGTCATCTTGTCCAGCGGGATCCCGTCGAACAGCTGCCGCATGTCGAGGATCGAGTCGATGGCCACGCCCGCCATGCCGACGTCACCGGTCACCCGCGGGTGGTCGCTGTCGTAACCCCGGTGCGTGGGCAGGTCGAAGGCGACCGACAGGCCCTTCTGCCCGGCCGCGAGGTTGCGCCGGTAGAAGGCGTTGGACTCCTCGGCCGTGGAGAAACCGGCGTACTGCCGGATCGTCCAGGGCTGGTTGACGTACATCGTCGGGTACGGCCCGCGCAGGTACGGCGCCGCGCCCGGGTACGTGTCCAGGAAGTCCAGGCCCTCCAGGTCACGGCCGGTGTACAGCGGCTTGACCGCGATGCCCTCCGGGGTCTCCCACAGCAGGTCGTCCCCGCCGGAGGCGTTCTTGACCGCCGCGCGCCACTCGTCGGGCGTGCCGTCGGCGGCCGGGACGCCCAGCTCGATCCCGGAGAAGTCGGGGACGGACGGGCCGGAAGGGGCGGTCATCGGGACACTCCCATGCGGTCGAGGGTCGCGGACAGCACGGCCACGGCGTCGCAGCCCGCGAAGACGTACGCGTCGACACCCGGATACTCCCCGGGCCGCCCGGCGAGGAACACGTGCGAGGCGCCCGCCTCCTTGAGTTCCGCGGCCCGGGCCGCCGCCTGCTCCTCGTACAGGGCGTCGCTGGAGCACAGCACGGCCTCGCGCGCGCCGCTGTCCGCGAACGTGCCCTCGGTGACCGGCTCGATGCCGCCCGCCTGGAACAGGTTCGCGGCGAAGGTGAGGCGCGCGGTGTGGGCGGCGGCCGGGCCGAGCGCGGCGAGGTAGATCCGGGGCCGGGAGCCGGTCGCGGTCAGGTGCGCGTCCGAGCGGGCGCGCAGCGCCTCGAATGCCTCGTCGCGGCGCACCCGCGGCAGGCCGCCGGACGGCTGCTCCGGCGCGCTCTCGCGCACCACGGGCTTCTCCGCCAGGAACGGGAACTCGCTGACGCCGGTGACGGGTTCGCGCCGCTTGGCCAGCCTGGCGGTCCGCGCCTGCCAGGTCTCGGCGAGGTCCCGCTCGACCTCACCCGAGCGCAGCGCGGCCGCCATGCCGCCGAGCCGCTCGATGCGCTGGAAGAACTCCCAGCCCGCGTGGGCGAGTTCGTCCGTGAGCCGCTCCACGTACCAGGAGCCGCCCGCCGGGTCGATCACCCGGGCCAGGTGCGACTCCTCGATGAGGATCGTCGAGGTGTTGCGGGCGATGCGGCGCGCGAACGCGTCGGGCAGGCCGAGGGCGTGGTCGAAGGGCAGCACCGTCACCGCGTCGGCCGCGCCCGCGCCCGCGGCGAGCGTGGCGATGGTGGTGCGCAGCATGTTCACCCACGGGTCGCGCCGGGTCATCATCACCGGCGAGGTGACGACGTGCTGGAGCTGCGCTCCCGCGCGCGGGGCGCCGCAGACCTCGGCGACCCGGGCCCACAGCCGGCGCGCGGCCCGCAGCTTGGCGATGGTGAGGAACTGGTCGGCGGTCGCCGCGTACCGGAACTCCAGCTGTCCACAGGCCTGTTCGACGCTCAGGCCCGCCTCGGTCAGCTCCCGCAGGTACGCCACCGCCGTCGCCAGCGAGGCGCCCAGTTCCTGCGCGGCCGAACCACCGGCCTCGTGGTACGGCAGCGCGTCCACGGTCAGCGCCCGCAGCCCCGGGTACTGCGCGGCGCACAGCCGCGCGAGCTCCGTGGCCGGCGCGGTGTCACCCCGCTGCCCGGTCCGGGCCTCGTACCCGAGGGGATCCGCGCCCAGGCTGCCGCGCGCCGCGTCCCGGGCGACTCCCCGCTCCTCGTACAGCCGCAGCAACTCCCGCGCGGCGGACTCGGTTTCGCGTCCCGCGTCGAGGGCTACGGGGGCCAGATCGAGGTAGACGCCGTCGAGGACCCGGCCCAGTTCCGCGACCGGGATTCCGCCGTCCCCGACCGTCAGCCAGAGGGACGAGACGCCGTTCTCCAGGTCCGCGAGGACCGCGTCGCGGTCGGCCGTCGTGTGCCGCTGCCGTACGTCCCAGCCGCCGACCGTGTTCCCCTCGGCCCGGCCGCCCCGCACAAAGGGCGCGAACCCGGGGAACCCCGGCTCGGGCGCGGTGTCGTGCGAGGTGTAGAGGGGCCGGGTGCGCAACCCGTCCTCCAACGCGGTGGACAGGGCTTCCTCGGCCTCGGCCCCCTCGACGTCCTTGCCCGACTTGCGCAGCACACCCGCAACCAGGCGCTGCCACTGCTCGTGGGGAACGTCAGGGAACTCGCCGGCCAGCTCAAGCCCGTCGTCAGGCAGGACCGTCATGCTCGGATGCTAGGACACGAGCACGAAGGAGCAGCAGAGGGCGCGGCTGTGACCTTTCCCTCCCCCTGAATGTGACCTCTGTGACATGCCGCCGGGGCGGCGTACGCCGACGGGGTGTCGGTGTGCGCCGCCCTCGGGCGTGGAGCGGTCCGTGCCGTTGTGGCCGCTACTTCGGGTCGGCGTTGAACTTCGAGGCCGACCAGACGTAGCCGAGCACCGCGAGACCCAGGCACCAGGCCACGGCGAGCCATCCGTTGTGGCCGATCCCGGTGCCGAGCAGCAGCCCGCGCAGGGTCTCGATGGCCGGGGTGAACGGCTGGTATTCGGCGACCGGCCGGAACCAGCCCGGCATCGCGTCGACCGGGACGAAGGCGCTGGACAGCAGCGGCAGCAGGATCAGCGGCATGGCGTTGTTGCCGGCGGCCTCGGCGTTCGGGCTGGACAGGCCCATGCCGACGGCGATCCAGGTGAGCGCCAGGGCGAAGAGCACCAGCAGTCCGAAGGCCGCGAGCCACTCCAGAGCCGTTGCGTCGGTGGACCGGAAGCCGATGGCCACGGCGACGGCGCCCACGAGGACCACGCTCATGACCGACTGGAGCACGCTGCCGACGACGTGCCCGACGAGCACGGAGGGGCGGTGGATCGCCATGGTGCGGAAGCGGGCGATGATGCCCTCGGTCATGTCGTTGGTGACGGAGACCGCGGTGCCGATCGTGGTGCTGCCGATGGTCATCAGCAGCAGGCCGGGGACGATGTAGGCGATGTAGTCGGAGCGGTCTCCGCCGCCGATGCCCGCGCTCATGGTGTCGCCGAAGATGTAGACGAACAGCAGTAACAGCATGACCGGCGTGAGCAGCAGGTTCAGGGTGAGGGACGGGTAGCGCCGGGCGTGCAGGAGGTTGCGGCGCAGCATGGTGGAGGAGTCGCGCGCGGCGAGGGAGATCCGGGCCGGGCGGGCGGGAGCGGTGGGTGTGCTCATCGGGCGGTCTCCTTGGGCTGGTCGGGGACGCCGGTGTCGCCGGTGAGGGCGAAGAAGACGTCGTCGAGGTCGGGGGTGTGCAGGGTCAGTTCGTCGGCCTCGATGCCGGCGGCGTCGAGCCGGTCGAGGAGGGAGCGCAGTGCGCGCTGGCTGCCGTCGCTGGGGAGGTGCAGGGCGAGGGCGTCGTCGTCCCCCGTGGCCTCGCGCAGGGCGGAGGCGGCGGAGCGGTAGGCGGCGGGGTCGGTGAAGCGGAGCCGGACGTGTCCGCCGGGCACGATCCGCTTCAGTTCCTCGGCGGTGCCCTCGGCGGCGATCTTCCCGTCGTGCAGGACGGCGATGCGGTCGGCGAGCTGGTCGGCCTCCTCCAGGTACTGGGTGGTGAGGAAGACGGTCACGCCGCCGGTGACCAGTTCGCGGATGATCTGCCACATGGTGTGGCGGGAGCGGGGGTCCAGGCCGGTGGTGGGCTCGTCGAGGAAGATGATCCGCGGGGCGCCGACCAGGGTCATGGCGATGTCCAGGCGGCGTTTCATGCCGCCGGAGTAGGTCGAGGCGGGCTTGTTCGCGGCCTCGGTGAGGTCGAAGCGGTCCAGCAGTTCGGCCGCGACCTGCCGTCCTCGGCGTTTGGGCAGGTGGTGCAGGTCGGCCATGAGGAGCATGTTCTCCTCGCCGGTGATCAGGCCGTCGACGGCGGAGAACTGCCCGGTGACCCCGATCGCGGCGCGCACGGCCTGTGCCTCGGTGGTCAGGTCGTGGCCCGCGACCCGGGCCTGTCCGGCGTCGGGGGTGATGAGGGTGGAGAGGATCTTCACGGCGGTGGTCTTGCCGGCCCCGTTCGGGCCGAGGAGGGCGAAGACCGTTCCTTCGGGGACGGCGAGGTCGATGCCGTCGAGGACGGTCTTGTCGCCGTAGGACTTGCGCAGCCCGTTCGCCGCGATGCCCGGGTTCGTCATGGTGGGTGCTCCTCAGAGGCTGCGGGCGGTGATGTCGCCGTAGGCGGTGGTCGCGCGGATGGTCAGGTCGGCGGCGGCGCCCTCGGTGTTGCGGAGGGTGTTGCGGATCCGGCCGTAGGTGGTGCCGGCGTCCAGGGCGGCGGAGACTCCGGCGGCGGCGCCGACCGACACGTCGCCGGCCTGGGTGGTCAGCACGACCGTGCCGCGCACGGCCTCGGCGATCCGGATGTCGCCCTTCCCGGTGCTGATCTCCGCCGAGCCGCCCAGGCGGCCGACCGAGACGTCACCGGCGACGGTGGTGAGGCGGGCGCCCGCGGTCTCGTCGAGCTTGATCGCGCCGTGCGCGCTCTCGACGGTGACGTCACCGAGCCGTCCGACGCCCCGGAGTTCGGCACTGGCGGCCTTCGCCTCGACCCGGGAGCCGGCGGGCAGTTGCACCGTCACCTCGATGGAGCCGGAGGGGCCGAGGTACTGGTTCTTCGCCGATGCCTCGATCCGCAGGACGCCGTCGCCGTACGAGACCGTGGTCTGCTCCGCCACCTTCACGTCCCGGCTCTTCGAGGCGTCCGCGGGCAGCACCTCGACCGTGGTGTCGGCCCGGTCGGCGGCGATGAACCGGACGTGCCCGGCGGGGATGTCGAGGACGGCGGAGATCGGGGCGGGGGTGTCGAACGTCTGCATGGTGCTCTCCTGACTGCTCGTCGTTTCTGACACCGGAAACGCTACGTTGCGTTCAATGGATCGGCAACAGGCGCGTTGCATGATGTCAAGGTATTAGCAGGTCAGAGCGGCATAATCATTGCAATGGCAATGCCGTCTAACGCAACATGCCCTCCCCGGGTCGTTGCAATGAAATGGAGTTGAACGCTACTCTCGACGAGTCAGGGGAAGCGTGAAGGGAGATCGTGGTGCCGGGAGGCAGGCTCACACAGCAGGAACGCCAGCAGATCGCCATGGGACTGGCCGACGGACTGGCCTACGCGGAGATCGCCAGACGCCTCGACCGCCCGACGTCGACGATCACACGCGAGGTGATGCGCAACGGCGGCCCCACGGCCTACCGCGCCGACCTGGCCCACCGCGCCACGGAACGCCGCGCCCACCGGCGCAGGCAGGCCACCCCCCGGGCGACACAGGCGCCCCCGCAGCCGCACGGACGTGACGCCGAGGCCGTGCGCGAGTACGAGGAGACGCTGACCACCGTCTTCATGCAGTCCGGCACGCCCAAGATGATGGCCCGGGTGATGGCCTGCCTCTGCGTCAGCGACACGGGCAGCCTCACCGCGTCCGAACTCGTCCAGCGCCTCCAGGTCAGCCCGGCGTCCATCTCCAAGGCGGTCGCGTTCCTCGACGGTCAGGGCCTCGTCCGCCGGGAACGCGACGAACGCCGCCGCGAGCGCTACATCGTCGACGACGACGTCTGGTACCAGTCGATGATGGCCAGCGCCCGGGCCATCGCCCAGATCGTCGAGACCGCACAGCAAGGCGTCGGCATCCTCGGCGCGGGCACTCCGGCCGGCGCGCGCCTCGAGAACATCGCCCGGTTCCTCGACTTCGTCTCCGAGAGCACCGCCCGCGCCGCCGACCAGGCCCGCGACATCCTCCACTCCAAGCCCGCGACGACCACGGGCGCCGCCGCCGAGCTCAGGGGGTGACGAAGCGCAACTCCGGGCGCTCCCACGCGGGCGAAAGCCGTCAGGGACCATGACGCGCCGGGGGGCGTCGGAGGCCGGGGACGCCCTGGGGCGCCGCACCTCGGCGCGGGGGTGCCAGGCTGGAGGCATGCAGCAGCCGTACGAGCCCCTCAGGGCGCCGGACACCTCCCCCCGCGTCCTGGTCGTCGACGACGATCCGACCGTCGCCGAGATCGTCGCCGGGTACCTGGACCGCGCCGGTTACGCCGTCGACCGCGCCGACGACGGCCCCACCGCCCTCACCCGCGCCGCGGCGCACCGGCCGGACCTGGTCGTGCTCGACCTGATGCTGCCCGGCATGGACGGCCTGGAGGTGTGCCGCCGGCTCCGCGGCCAGGGCCCCGTGCCGGTCATCATGCTCACCGCGCGCGGTGACGAGGAGGACCGCATCCTCGGCCTGGAGGTCGGCGCCGACGACTACGTCACCAAGCCCTTCAGCCCCCGCGAGCTGGTCCTGCGCGTGGAGTCGGTCCTGCGCCGCAGCAGGCCCGCCGTCACCGGACGGCACCGGCTGGGCGCGGCCGGTCTCACCGTCGACCCGGAGGCCCGCCGCGCCACCAAGCACGACACCGAACTCGCCCTCACCCTCCGCGAGTTCGACCTGCTGTCCTTCTTCCTGCGGCACCCGGGGCGGGCGTTCAGCCGCGAGGACCTGATGCGCGAGGTGTGGGGCTGGGACTTCGGCGACCTGTCGACCGTCACGGTCCACGTCCGCCGCCTGCGCGGCAAGGTCGAGGACGACGCGGCCCGGCCCCGCCTGATCCAGACCGTGTGGGGCGTGGGCTACCGCTTCGACCCGACGGGAAGGGAGGACTGACCGTGCGCGACACCCTCCTCATCGCCCTGTACGCCTTCGCCGGTGCCGCCGCCACCGGCCTGGCCGGAGCGGGCGTACTGCGCCTGATCCGGCGCCGCTCGCTCACCGCCTCGCTCACCGTCGTCGCGGCGGTCGGGGTCGTCGCCATGCTCGCGGGCACACTTGCCGTCGCCTGGGCGATGTTCCTCTCCCCGCACGACCTGACCGTCGTCACGACCGTCGTCGCCATGGCGGCCGTCGTCTCCCTGGCCACCGCGCTGCTGCTGGGCCGCTGGGTCGTCGCCCGCAGCCGCGCACTCGCCCTGGCCGCCCGCTCCTTCGGCGACGGCGGTGACTTCGCCGCCCCCGACGGCCCGACGACCGCCGAACTGGAGTCGCTGAGCCGCGAGTTGGCGGCCACCAGCGCCCGACTCGCCGAATCCCGTGAGCGGGAACGCGCGCTGGAGACCTCCCGGCGCGAACTCGTCGCCTGGATCTCGCACGACCTGCGCACCCCGCTGGCCGGTCTGCGCGCCATGTCGGAGGCCCTGGAGGACGGCGTCGCCGCCGACCCCGACCGCTATCTGCGGCAGATCCGCACCGAGGTCGAACGCCTCAACGACATGGTCGGGGACCTCTTCGAACTCTCCCGCATCCACGCCGGCACGCTGTCCCTCACCCCCACCCGGATGTCCCTGTACGACCTGGTCGGCGACGCGCTGGCGGGAGCCGACCCGCTCGCCCGGGAGCACGGGGTGCGGCTGGTGGGGGACCGGATCGAGCCGGTGCCGGTGGAGGTGGACGGCAGGGAGATGAGCCGCGTCCTGGGCAACCTGCTGGTCAACGCGATCCGCCGGACCCCGGCCGACGGCACGGTCGCCATCGCCGCCGAGCGGTCCGCCGAGGGTGTGGTGCTGTCGGTGACGGACGGCTGCGGAGGCATCCCCGAGGAGGACCTGCCGCGCGTCTTCGACACCGGCTGGCGCGGCACACACGCCCGGACGCCCCCGGCCGGGGCGGGCCTGGGCCTCGCCATCGTCCGGGGGATCGTGGAGGCACACCAGGGCCGGGCCACCGTGCGCAACATCCCGGGCGGCTGCCGCTTCGAGGTGGTACTGCCCGCCGCCGCGTCCTGACAGAGCCGAGGGGCGGACAACGCCGAGCACCGCCGGCCGGTCACCGGCGGACGTAAGGGTTTCGTCATCGGCCGGACGGCCCACGACACCGGCCGAGCCCGTTGAATGGGGGAGGGAGACGAAGAACCACCGGGAGGCGGGCGGCATGGGACGGGGACGAGCGGTGCGGATCGGGCCGTGGCTGGTGGGCGTACTCGTGCTGGTGGTAGCCGGAGCCGGCTTCGGCCTGTACTGGTTCCAGCCGTGGAAGCTGTGGCAGGACGAGACGGTGCGGGAGGCACTGCCCGGGACCGCGGCCTCCTCGACGGCCCCTGCCGGGACCCCGCCCGACGCGTCCTCCGCTCCGTCCCCGGCCGCTCCGGAGACGGTGGCGACCGGCGAGCTGATCAGCCACGAGCACGCGACGTCCGGCACCGTGAAGCTCGTACGGCTGGCCGACGGCAGCCATGTGGTGCGCCTGGAGGGGCTCGACACCAGCAACGGCCCCGACCTGCGCGTCTGGCTCACCGACGCGCCGGTCGAGGAGGGACGCGCCGGCTGGCACGTGTTCGACGACGGTGAGTACACCAGCCTCGGCAGACTCAAGGGCAACAAGGGCAGTCAGAACTACACCGTGCCCGACGACGTCGACGTGACCCGCTACAGCAGCGTCAGCATCTGGTGCGACCGCTTCGACGTCTCCTTCGGCGCCGCGAAACTGACTGCCCGCGCCTGAGGCGGACCCACGTGCTGCCGCATAAGGTGATCGAATGCTGAAGTTCACCGATGTCATCCTCGACTGCCCCGACCCCTGGAAGCTCGCCGGGTTCTACGCCGAGCTGCTGGGCTGGGAGATCAACACCGACATCAGCACGGAGGACTGGGTCAACCTGCGCAACGACGGCGTAGAGCTGTCGTTCCAGCGGGTGGCGGACTACCAGCCGCCCAGCTGGCCGGGCCAGGAGCATCCGCAGCAGTTCCACCTCGACTTCGAAGTGGACGAGTTCGAGCCCGAGCACCGCCGGGTGACCGAGCTGGGTGCCACCTTCCGGAAGAGCTTCGTCGGCGAGAACGGCTACGGCTGGCAGGTCTACACCGACCCGGCCGGACACCCGTTCTGCCTGTGCCGCAACCCTTCCCAGTCCTAGGGGGTGTCCCCGCCCTGGTCTCGGGCGGGGACACGGCGTCTCAGTCGCGCGGTGGGGTCAGTTGGCGTCGACCAGGTCGTGCGCCGGCACGGTGACCGTCCGCTTCCCCGGCTCGCCGCCGAGCACGATCTTCCGCAGGGCGCTGTTGTTGTCGACGTCGGTTTCCTGCAGCCGCTTGTCGGGGTTGGCCAGCACCTGGATGTAGTAGGTGCCGTTGGGCACGTCGGTGATGTCGAACGACTGGCCCGGCAGGTCCTGGGTGTAGGTGTCACCGGATCCGACGTCCAGCACCTCGCGCACGGAGATCGAGTTCTCCTCACCGCAGGCGGTGGACAGGTCGGTGTTGTTCGGGTGCCAGTTGGCGTTCTTCACCGTGTAGTCGATCGCGTCGGTGTTGGCCAGGCAGAACGCTTCCTTGCCGCTGCGCACGGCCTCCTTCTTGTCGGCCTTCAGCAGCCGGTAACTGGCGAAGTCGGTGAAGTGCCAGTGCTCGTGCCCCGGGCGCGGGTCCCACTCCATGGTGCCGGTCGGGGTGTAGCCGACCTGCTTGCCCTTGGCGTCGTAGAAGTACTGGAAGGCGTCCATCTTGTCCTTGCCGGGCGAGCGGAACCCGTCCACCACGAGCTGCGCCGGGCCGGCGTTCCAGACGTTGGCGCTGAACGCCAGGTAGTCCTTGCCGGGGATGTCCTCGGCGCCGTCGGTGACGGTGATGCCGTAGGCCGGCAGCGAGCGCAGGTCCGGCTTGGGGACGTCCGGGACGGAGGGCTTGCCGGTGGGCCGCTTCGACGACGGTGTGAGAGCGGGCGCCTGACGCGAGCCGTCGGTCTGGCCGCCGCTGTCCCCGGCTCGCGGAGACGGTGCGGACTTCTGCTGCTTCTTCTTCAGCGCCCACGGCAGGGCCGGCGGCGCGGCCTTCAGCGGACCGTGGCCCACGTTGTACGAGGGACCCGCACCGCTCGTCATCGGCGCGGCCGCCTCGGCGGGGGACGGGGCATGCCCCGGGCCGTGACCGGCGTGGGCGGTCGGCGCCTGGTGACCGGCACCGTGCCCGGCGTGCTCGCCGGCCTTCGCGGAGCGGGGCGCCGCCCCGGTGGAGCGCTCTTCGTCCTCGTAGCTTCGTTCCACCACGGTCACCTTGACCGTGGCCTTTTTGTCGGCGATGCCGAACAGGTCGCGGTACTTCTTTGCGACACCGACCTCGGCCGTGTACGTACCGGCCGGCAGCTGGACCGGCTCGGTGTAGGAGCCCCCGTAGGTGTTGGCCGCCCAACCCTTCTCGACGCCCCACACGGAGCCCAGGGTGAAGGGGTTGGTGGGGCAGCTCTCCGGATACTTGGAGGTGGCGGGCGCGTCGGGCCGCACGCGGCCGCTGGCGTTGTTCGGGCAGAAGCTCTCACTGCGGGTGAGGACCTTGTCGCCGGCTTCATCGGTGAAGGTGATCTCCGAGAAGCCGGGCAGCCCGGAGAAGTCCTTCACGGTGCCCGTGGGCAGCTTCTTCGTCTTGGTCTTGCCGCCCTGGAACACGGTCTGGGTGACGGTCACCGGGTCCTTGTAGGACTTCCGGGTCACCTTGAGCTCCAGCGGCGTCCCCTCGGCGATGAGGTAGGTGCCGAGGTCCAAGTACACACCCGGGTCCTCCTTCCAGGTGGTGAGCGTCATCGAAGTGGTCGCCGCGACGAGGCTCAGCTCGGGGCCGGTCGCGGCCTTCGCGGGCTCCTGCGCCGCGGCCACGATGCCGGCCGTAACGGCCGTCACGGCGACGGCCGTGGTGCCGGCGAGCAGCGTGCGCCGCAGCCGGGCGGTGCGTCTTCTGGTCATGGATCCCTCGTCCTCCGGTGCTGTGAGAAGGAAGCAGGCGGCACGGCGCGTCCGCGAGGTCCGGGCCGGGGCCGTCACGTAAGAGGCACTTGCTCCGCCCGCGCTGTGAGAGGAACGGACCGGTGGCGCGGTTGTCCGAACGAGGAAAAGGGGGTGGAGGGTTGGCCGAATGCCGTCGTGGTGACGAGATCCGGCTGTCGAGGGCACTCCTCACCCGGCTGAACCGGTCCTCGGTCGCGCCCCCGTCCCGTCGGTGCCGTGGTTGAAGGCTCCGTCCGTCAGGACGGGCACGATCGCGCTGGCGTCGAGTTCGCTCGCGATGAGCACGTCATCGGCGAACCCGCTCCGAACCAGTTCAAGGCCCGAAGAGCAGGCAGCGACGGCATCCGCGACATCGAGAGTCCGGGTGAAGCATGCCTGCGCGGCGACCGCCTCGGGGGACAGCGGGCCGACGCCTCGCGACCTCAGGTCATCGATGATCGCACCGGCACCCAGCAGGTCCTCCACCGCGGGTCGCAGGCTTCCGTCCGGCCACCGCTCACCAGCAGCGATCACCGCGAGGGGACGTTCCACCGTTCCGTAGCCGTGCCGGGCCAGCCACCGGCCGACAGCTGTGGCGTTCCGCAGACAGCCCGCCACTACCGTGGAATCGCCTGCCGCCGCGGCGATGGCTGATCCGTTCGGTGAGGGCAGCACGAGGCGGGGAGTGAACGGGGCTTGCCGGAGTCGTGCCGGTGACAGCGACCACGGTGAAGCCGAAGTGACGGCGCGCCGCCCGACGGCCAGCGCCGCCCTCTTGTTCTGGGCGAACGTGGACGCCGACTCGTCACGCCAGGCATAGGGAAAGACCTGGGTTCCTGCCTCGACGGCGACGGTCACGGATGTCGTGAAGGACAGCACGTCGACCACCACCAGGCACGCGACATCGGGCGCCAACTGTCGGGCACCGGTGGGGCCCCACTCGAATCGGACTCCGTACTCCTGCTGCAGGAACCAGTCGCTCATGGTGGTCGAGTGTCCACCTGCCGGCGCTCGACCACGTGGACCTTCAGCTGCGTGCCAGGAAGTCGCTGATGAGCTTCAGCCACTCCTCGGGGCGTTCGACGAAGGGCAGGTGTCCGGTCGGGAGTTCCGCGGTCTCGGCGTCGGGGATGGCGGCGGCGAGCTGCCGCTGCAGGGCCGGGGAGATGAGCGGGTCGGCGGTGGTCACGACGACGAGCGTGGGTACGGCTATGCCGGCGAGGTCGGCGCGGACGTCGACCCTCCGCACCAGGTCGACGTGGTCGCCGGTGCCGGAGGGGAGGGTGAGTGCGACCTGTTCCGCGGCGGCCTGGACCTGGGCGGGGGCGAGGAAGTTCAGGGCTGCTTCGCTCAGCGTCATCAGGTTCAGGTATTCCGCGAGGACGCTGTGCTGACCGGATGCGAACAGCTGCTGCCAGATGGATGCGACCAGGTCGGTACGGGTGTCGGTGTGCGCGAAGGTGGCGCTGAGCACGAGTGAGGTGACGCGCTCGGGATGACGCGCGGCGAGGCGGATGGCGACGGGTCCCCCGAGTGAGAACCCGCTGACCGCGAACGTGTCGAGCCCCTCGGCATCGGCCGCCGCGACCAGTTGTTCGGCCAGCTCGTCGATGTCGAGGGGGCTCTGGGCTTTCGGCGTGGCGCCGGCGCCGGGGTAGTCGACTCCGACGACGGTGTGCCGTGCGGCGAGTCCCTCCATGATCGGTCCGTAGTTGGCCTCGATGCCGCCGCCCGCGCCGTGGGCGAGGAGGAGGCCGGGGCCGGTGCCGCGGACGGTGCGAGCGAAGGCGGCGGAGCTGGAGGCGGTCATCAGGAGTTCCTTCCGTGACGCCGGCCGGCTCTGTCCGGCCGACTGTCTTTAGCGATCGCTAAAGTTGCGAGGCCGTCGACGATAGCAGAGTGGCTTTAGCGGTCGCTATAGATTCGCGGTAGGCTGCGGTCATGAGCAGCGGAAACACCCCGGCCAAGGCCGCGCCCAGGCGGAGCCGGCGCGCCTTCGACCGCGACAAGGCCCTGGCCGTCGCGCTGCGGGAGTTCTGGACGCACGGTTACGAGACGACGTCCGTCGCCTCCCTCACCGAGGCGATGGGGATCAACCCGCCGAGCCTGTACGCCGCCTTCGGCGACAAGCGGCAACTGTTCGACGAGGCGGTCCAGCTGTACATGCGCCGCCACGGAGCCCGTCTGGAGCAGGGCGCGGACGCCCGCTCCGCCATCGCCACGCTGCTGCGGAGCCTGGCCGCCGACTACACCGACCCGAGTCACCCGCCGGGCTGCCTCATCATCACCGGGGCGACCAACTGCGCGCCCGGCTCGCAGGACGTGAAGGCCAAGCTGCGGGCCATGCGTGAGGAGACGAAGGCTTCGATCGCCGCCCGCATCCGCGCCGACGTCGACGCGGGGCTGCTCGCCGCCGACGTGGACGCCGACGGGTTGGCGGCCTTCTTCGCGGCGGTCGTCCAGGGGATGAACCAGCAGGCGTGCGACGGCGCAGGGCGAGAGACGCTGGAGCGGGTGGTCGACGCGGCAATGGCGGCGTGGCCGGGCACGCCGGCCCGGCGAGGACCGGCATCGGTGCCCTCACCCACCGAATGACCACCTGCTTCCCGCCGGTGGCCCCGCGGGGAGAACCCGCCCGTGCTCCTCGGTCCGGTTACGGCGTCCCCTGGGCCACGTCCCCCGAGGACGTGGCCTCGGCACCTGGCTGTCGCCCGTCCAGCCGGGTGAGCCTCGGCGGGCGTCAAGCACCGCGCTTGCGGCCGAAGGATGTTCTGCCGTTGCGCCGCACCATGGAGACGGTGGTGGCCAGACGCCCGCGCCGCAGGTCGGGTTCGAGCCCGGCTCCCAGTCGGTGCAACTGGTCGGCGTGCCAGTTGAGGTCGAGGACGCCGTCGAGTGTCTTGAGGTCGGCGATCTTGCCCAGTACGCGGCGCATCCCGTAGCGCATCTGGTGTGCGACGACCGCTTCGGCCCGCCCGGTGAGGATCACGTCGGCGGCGTCGGGCGTAGTGACGGCGGGGCGTCCGATGCCGACGACGTCGCATTCGCCCTCGGTGACGGCGTCCGCCATCGCGTCACGCGAGCGGAAGCCGCCCGTCACCGCCAACGGGGTGTCGCCCACCAGACCGCGCACTGTGCGGGCGTACTCCAGGAAGTAGGCCTCGCGGGCGCGCGTCGACGCCACCGAGACGCCCGTCATCGCCGGCGACTCGTAGTTGCCGCCGCTCACTTCGATCAGGTCCAGTCCCTCCTCGGCCAGAGCCGCGACGACCGCGCGTGACTCCGTCTCCGTGAAGCCACCGCGTTGGAAGTCGGCCGAGTTGAGCTTGACGGAGACGGCGAAGTGCGGTGACACCCGTGCCCGTACGCGACGGACGATCTCCAGGACGAACCGCATCCGTCGGTCGGCATCGCCGCCCCACTGGTCGTCACGCCGGTTCGACAGCGGGGAGAGGAACTGGTTGATCAGGTAGCCGTGAGCTCCGTGGACCTGGACTCCGGCGAAGCCCGCCGCTTCGCACACTTCGGCCGCGGTCGCGAACCGCTCGATGATGTCCTCGATCTGCGCGGACGTCAGCTCGCGGGGCTTGGCGGCGCCGGGAAGTGCGAGCGGTATCGGGCTGGGCGCGACCGGCGTGTGCCCGAGCGCGAGCGGATTGGCCTGGCGCCCCGGGTGGTTGAGCTGCACCCAGATCGGAATGCCGGCGTCCTTGGTCGTCGCCGCCCAGCGCGTGAGCAGGGCGAGGTCGCGGTCGTCCTCGATGACGACGTTGCCCGGCTCGCCGAGTTGGTCGCGGTCGACCATGACGTTGCCGGTGATGATCAGTCCGTACCCGCCCTTGCTCCACGTCCGGTAGAGCTGTTCGAGGCGGGGGCCCGGGGCGTTGCGCTTGTCGGCGAGCCCTTCGCTCAGCGCGGCCTTCATGATCCGATTCGGCAGGACCTGGCCGTTGGGCAGGGTCAGGTGGTCGTGAAGAGAGGTCATGGGGGACATCTTTCGGTCAGGCGGGTGTGTGGCACAGACAAGCGTGTGCGGGCGGGCGTTGTTGCTGACTGGCATCGGCCGGCTCGGCTCGGTGCGGTGAACGGACGTGCCTGCGGGCACGTAGCGCACACCCGGCGCCTCGGCCCGCTTGGCGGTTCCCAGCCGGAACGAGCGACGCGAGCAGCGCGACGACCGCCACGGGCACGGCTCCGATGCCGAGCGTCTGTTCTCCGTCGGCGATCCGCAGCCGTGCCCCAGCAGTGGGTCCGCGATCAGTCACACCAGGACGGGGGCCAGAACGGCCACGACCGCAACCCCCAGACGCCTGCTCCGCGGGCTCACTCGGCGTTTCCCGAGAGTGCCCCGTGCAGGAAGACCTCCACCAGCTCCTGCGGGGTCAGGTCGGGCTCGTCGTCCGTACGCGGCTGGGTGAAGAGCAGCCCGATGAAGAGGGCCGCGATCTGCTCCGGCGGCCGGCGCAGGCCGGCCTTGTCGGGCTCCAGCAGCTCCGCGAGGGCCGCGCGGATACGGGTCGTCGACTCGTTGCGGCCCGCGCCGCGCACCGTGCCGGGGTGCTTGCCGCCGCGATGCCCCAGCGAGCCGAGGATCGCGCCCATCCTGTCCATGTGTGCCTGCAGCGCCTCGGCCGCCTCCGCGAGCCGGCCGGGCAGCGGCTGCGACACGTCGATCGCCTCGAGCTCGCGGACCGCGTGCTCGGGGGAGAGCGCCTCGGCCATGGCGGCCTGCAGCAGTTCGTCCTTGTCGGTGAAGACGCGGAAGATCGTGCCCTCGCCGATGCCCGCGGCGCGGGCGATCTTCGCGGTCGTCACGGCGGAGCCGTACTCGGTGATCAGCGGGATCGCGGTCTGGATGATCATTTCCCGGCGCTGCTCCGGCGACATGGCGGGGGCGCGGCGGCGGGCGGTCTGGTTCTCCTTGGGTGCTGTCATGACCGCAAGAGTACGGAGTGAGGACTCACTCCGTCAATGAGTGAGTCCTCACTCCGCTTACCCTTGTACCGTCGTTCACGGAGGCGGCGGGGCCGAATCCCTCGGGTCAGACCTCGTGGTCGGGCCAGCCGAGCAGCCGGGCGCCGATCACGGCGGTCTGCAGGGTGTAACGGTGGACGGGGTCGGCCGGGTTGCTGCCGGTGAGCTTGTGGATGCGCTCCAGGCGGTAGGTCAGGGCCCGCACGCTCAGGCGCAGCCGGCGTGCCGCTTCGGCGGCGGTGCATCCGGAGTCGAAATACGCGGTGAGGGTGTCGAGGAGGTGCTGGGCACCGCCCCGCGCTGCCTGAAGCGGGCCGAGGACGCTGCGCACGAGCTCGGCCATGGCCTGCCGGTCGCGGGTGAGGACGGGGTAGACGAGCAGGTCGGCGGAGCGCAGCACGGGTTCCTCCAGGTCCAGGCGGTCCGCGAGGTCGAGGGCGTTGAGGGCCTCCTCGTAGGAGTGGACGACACCGCCGGCCCCGGGGTGGGCACGGCCGATGGCGACCCGGCCGCCGTCGGTGGCCGCGTGGGCCTGTTTCGCGAAGAAGGCCAGGACGTCGTCCTGGTCGCCGGGTGCGATGCAGATCAGCCGGCCGTCCTTGGTGGTGAGCAGGATGTGGCGTTCGCCGAAGCGGGCGACCAGCGCGCTGTCGACGTGCCGGGTCGCCGGGTGGGTGTCGTCGACGGGCGTGCCGCTCTGGGCGACGGCGACCGCGTGGGCGCGGGAGAGGAGCAGGCCGAAGCGTTCGGCGCGCTCGGCCAGGCGGCCCAGGTCGCTGCGGCCGTAGAGCAGGTCGTCGATGAACTCCCGCCGGGCGGCCTCCTCCTGCCGCACGGCGAGTTTCTGCGCTCGCTCGTGTCCTTCGGCGAAGGCGTCGACCGCCTGCTCGACGGCGGCGAGTACGAGGTCGATTCCTGCGGGGGAGAGGGTGGGCGACAGCGCGCGGGCCGCGGACAGGTGCCGGCGGACCTGGGCACGCAGCCCCAGGCCCGCTTCCGCGGCCTGTTCTCCCCGGGCACGCAGGGACTCCAGCTCCTCCCGGGTCAGGCGTCGGCCGGTGGCGCAGACGTCGGCCAGGATCCGGGCGTACCCCTCCAGGTATTCGTCGGGTACCGCTGACCGTGCCACACGCCCTCCTGGGTCTTCGCGCTGCCTGTGTTCTCCTGTCGCACAGCGGACCACAGTGACAGACGTCCGGCCGCGCCCGCGCTCCCGGGGCCTCACCGAACGCCGCCCGCACGTTCGGGCCGTCCGTGGCCCGTCAGAGCGGCGAAGCGGTCACGCTGCCGCTGATCGTCCAGGTCCACGCTCTCGTACGGATACCGGGGCCATAGCGGGCGGCCGTCGATCCAGGGGACGACAGTGGGAGCGTCGTCCAGCCAGCCCCGCAGTTCCAGGGTTCCGGTCGACGGCGGCATGCCTTCCCACGGGCGGCTTGGAGCGCCGGGCGGATTGACCTCGACGCGGGCCTCCGGCAGGTCCCCGGGCCCGCCGTGAAGGGAGAACAGAACGAGGACCAGCCCGTCGTCGAGGCCCGGCAGCAGGACGTAGCGTTTGGGCACGGGAACGGGCGCTCGGGCGGCACGGTGCAAAGTCCTCACCACGGGCACCGCGCGGAGCGCCAGTCTCCCGGACCGAAGGGCGTTGAACGCCGACAGCGCCCCGACGAGCAAGGGGATCGAGTTGCTGTTGAGTCCTCTTCCCCAGAGCCACCAGAGCAGCAGCATCGCGACGGCGAACGCCGCGCTGACCGCGGTGGGCCGCAGCTGCGAGATCTCCAGCAGAACCCGCACCCGCCACCAGGGAACGACGCGGACGTCGGGTTCCCGCCGGTCGCCAGGCCCGTCCCTGCCGGGAAGGCGCAGGCGATGGGCGGCCTGGGCCAAGGCCGCGTAGGACAGATCCAGTTCCTGCTCCCGAGCTGCTGCGTCAGCGGGGAGCTGCGGCGGCGTGGGCCTGTTCAGCAGCCCGTGCCGCACGGCGGCTTCCGCGTCCCCGCGACGCAGGCGCCTGGACGGCGTGGGGCGTGTCCAGAGCAGGTGCTCCCCGCCCGGTGGCGCGATGACCCCGCCGGTGCCGGGGTCTCCGGCCCACCAGAGCACCCCGCCCGGTCCGGGATCGGCCAGGTGATGACGCGGCGCCATGGTGCGGACCGACAGCGGGATCAGGGTGTCTGTGACCGGATGGCGCAGGACCACGCGGGGCGGGCCCTGGCCTGTGGGGATGGCGACCGCACCGCAGGCCATCCACGGGTGCGCGGCCACGGCGCGCCGCATACGGCGGGAGGTGACCAGTGCGGCCACTCCGACAGCGGCTGCGGCAGGACCGCACACGGCACAGAACCCGGCGAGTGCGGAGAGCCAGCCGATGCCGGCCTCGTCGACGCCGGGGCCGAAGGCCAGCCCGACGAGGGCGGCTGTGGTCCCGATGCCCACCCAGCGCCAGGCCCGCCGACGGTGGTCGGCGACTGCCCGCGCGGTCGCGGGGAGCGCGAGAGCGGTCGTCATGTGCGTGCCGGGGTGTACTTCAGGCATACGGGCCCCCGTGTCTTCGTGCGTGTCGAAAGGGGTCGTGCCGGGCGTGCCCGGCAGGGCGTCGGTGGTTCAGGAGCCCGGCGGCTCGATGCCGCAAGGCCCCTGAACCGGTCCTGCCGGCCTCAGCCGATCTGGATCTTCCCGTTCGCCTCGGCAGCCTGCGTGGTCGTGGGCTGCGCTCCGCCGCGGCCTCGGGTGACGCCCTTCAGCAGCTCGGCGAGGTCGACACCGGTGGTGGAGCTGAGGAGTTCGACGCCCTGCGCGACGTTGTCGGCGACCGTGCGCGAGAGTTGGCTCGCGCCGTCCGTGGAGATGACGGTCATCTTGTCCACGGCGCTCAGCGGCTCGGACGCCTTGGCCACCACCTGCGGCAGCACCTCCACCAGCATCTGCAGCACAGCGGCGTCGCCGTACTGCGCGAAGGCGTCGGCCTTCTTCCGCATCGCCTCGGCCTCGGCCGCGCCCTTGGCGCCGATCGCCGCCGCGTCGGCCTCGCCCTCCAGCCGCACCGCTTCGGCGATGGCCGCGCGCCGGGCCTTCTCGGCCTCGCCCTGCTTGAGCCCCTCGATGGCCTGGGCGTCGGCCAGCGCGCTGCGGCGCTGCTTCTCACCCTCACCGGTCAGCCGGGCCCGCTCGGCCTCCGCCTGCGCGGCCGCGATGCCGGCGGCCTTTTCCGCTTCGGCCTGCTTGACCCGCGCCACGCGCTTGGCCTCGGCCTCCTGCTCGGCGGCGTAGCGCTGGGCGTCGGCGGGCTTGCGGACCTGGGTGTCGAGCTGGCGGTCGGTCAGCGCGGCCTGCCGCTCGGCGACCTTCTCCTGCTGGGTGAGGATCTCCTGCTGCCGGGCCGCCTCCGCGAGCGGGCCGGCGGCGGCGGCGCGGGCGGCGGCCTCGTCGGTCTCCGCCTTGATCTCGGCCTGCTTGAGGTAGAAGGTCCGCTGGGCGACCGCGATCTCCTCTTCGGCCTTCAGCCGGGCCTGCTCGGCGGCACGCCGGGCCACGGCCTCGGCGATGTCGGCCTCCTGCTTGGCGCGGGCGGCCTCGGGCCGGCCGAGGTCCTCCAGGTAGGAGCCCTCGGTGGTGATGTCCTGGATCTGGAAGGCGTCCAGCACCAGTCCCTGCCCGGACAGGCTGGCCTCCGCCTCCTCGGCGACCTGCCCGGCGAACGCGGCCCGGTCACGGATGATGTCCTCCACCGACATCCGGCCCACGATCGCACGCAGCGCGCCCGACAGCACCTCCTGCGTGAAGCCGACGATGCCGTCCTGCTGCATCAGGAACCGCTGTGCGGCGGCCCGGATGGCGTCCTCGCTGCCGCCGACCTTGACGATGGCGACACCCTCCAGGTTGGCCTTCACCCCGCGCAGCGTGACCGCGCCGCGCACGGCCACCGGGATGTGCCGCGAGGACAGGTCCAGGGTGAACTTCTGCTGCACGAACGGCACGACGAAGACCCCGCCGCCGACCACGACCTTCTGGCCGCTGTTGTCGGTGAAGATCCGGCCGGTGTCAGGATCGGTGGCCTTCTTGCCGCGCCGACCGGTGACGATGAACGCCTCGCTCGGACCGGCGACCTTGTACCGGCTGACGACGACCAGCGCGATCAGCACGAGGAGTACGAAGACTCCTCCGACCGCGATGACGACAGAACTCATGGTGTTGTCCCCTCAGCCCTCCCTGAGGACGGCGTTCGGTAAGAGTGTGTGAAAGTGAACGGCGCGACGGCACGGCCGGAACGCCGCCGGAAGGAGTGAGCGGCTCCGCCGGGTCAGCGCTCGACCGGACGGACGGACACTGCCGACTGCGACAGCGCCTGCTCGACCCAGACCTCGGCTCCCCGCGCCACGGCGACCGGGCTCTTCGCCGAGAGCTTCACCGGCTGCCCGGCCCGGTGCACCAGCACCTCGCCGTAGCCACCGGCGGGGATCGCGGTCACGACCGAGCCGGACGCACCGATCAGGTCCCTGTCAGTCGGAGCAGCTCCGGAGGAGTCACCCATCAGCGCCCGGCTCAGGCGGTAGGCGAACCAGCCGGTGAGGACACCGGCCGGCACCCCGATCAGCGCGGCCCCGACCGCGCCCAGCTCGGTGGTGCCCAGGACGATCGCCCCGGAGAAGCCGAGCATGGACACGAACCCGGCGATCGCGGGCAGTGACAGCAGCCCGTCAAGCAGGCCGTCCAGCGCGGCGACCCCGTCGAGCAGCCCCTCGAGCACGCCGTCGAGGACGAACGACAGGGCAAGGAGGACGACCCCCGCAATGCCGAGCCCCAGAAACCAGGCCATCCGCGCACACCGCCTCTCCTTGCGCTCCCCCGTTGTCGCAAGCATCGTCACACGCGGACACCGGACGGGACATTGCCTGGTTCCGGCAATCTTTACGCGTTCTTGATGCCGTGCCCTGAACAGTCGGACGGTCAACCACGCTGGGCCCCGCCGACGCTCTATGACGCCGTGTCAGGAACCTGTACCGTTCCCAGCGGTGTGCCGGGAAGTCCGGTCGGTGATCTTCACCAGAGAAGGCGGAGCAGGTCTGCGCCGCGTCCCCCACCCGACCCGGAGGAGCCGTACGGCATGCTCACCTTCCCTCAGCCGGCACGAGATGTGCCGCGTCCCGAGCGCATGATCGTCTGCGGTGACGACGCGCTCGCCGAACGACTGGCCGCCGAACTCGCCACGGTGTACCGGGAGCGGGTCACTCTCGTCGTACCGCCCTCACGACGGCGCGGCGCCGGAACCGGCCGGACACGCGCCGCCGCACTGCTCGGCCGGGTGCAGGCCGCGATGAACCGCGCCGCGGCCCCGGCCGGTTCCGGCGACCCCGCCACGGCCCATGTCGTCGAGGCCGCGGAACTCGACGAAGCCGCCCTGGCCGAGGTGGGCGTACGTGAGGCCGCCGCGCTGGCGCTGGTCCATGACGACGACGAGACCAACATCCGCGCCGCGCTGGCCGCCCGCCGCCTCAACCCCCGGCTGCGCCTGGTCATCCGGCTCTACAACCGCAAGCTCGGACAGCACCTGGAGGAACTCCTCGACCAGGCCGCCACCCTCGCCGTCCCCGGCCTCGACCCCGCAGCCCTGGACACCTCCACCACCGTCCTGTCCGACGCCGACACCGCGGCACCCGCGCTCGCGGCCACCGCCGTCGCGGGCACCAGCAAGGTCGTCCAGGCCGACGGACTGCTGCTGCGCGCCGTGGAACGCACCCCGCCCGGCCACGGCCGGGTCGCCGATCCCGGCCTGTGCACGCTCGCCCTGCTGTCCTCGACCACCAACGACCCGGCCGGAGCGGAGGGTTCGGACACCAGCGGCCGAGAGGCGCCCGTCCTCCTGCCCGACGACGACACGGTCGCCGCCGCCACCGGACGCGGCACGGTGGTCCTCGAGACCGTCACGCACACCCCCTCCGGTTCCGCGGCGCGACGGCTGGCCGGGCGCGGACTGCCGCTGGGGTCCCTCTTCTCGCGCCGGCTGCGCTGGTCCCTGGCCGGGCTCGTGACCAGCGTCCTCGGCGTGGCCGTCGCGACCTGGCTGACCGGCGGCGACCGTTCCGGCGGCTCCACCGGCCTGCTGCACGCCTCCTACCTCACGTTGCTCGACCTCTTCGCGATCGGCGACCCCGCGCTGGACGAACCCCCCGCACGCCAGGTGCTTCAGCTCCTGGCCGGCCTGGCCGGCCTGCTGCTGATGCCGGTGCTGCTCGCGGCCGTCCTGGAGGCGCTCGGCACCTTCCGCACCGCCTCCGCGCTGCGCCGGCCACCACGCGGACTGTCCGGGCACGTCGTCCTGCTCGGCCTCGGCAAGGTCGGCACCCGTGTGCTGGCCCGGCTCAGAGAACTCGACATCCCGGTCGTGTGTGTGGAGGAAGACCCCGAAGCGCGCGGTATCCCGCTCGCCCGCCGTCTGCGCGTGCCCACCGTCCTCGGGGACGCCACGCAGGAAGGCGTGCTGGAAGCCGCCAAGATCCACCGCGCGCACTCCCTGCTCGCCCTCACCAGCAGCGACACGACGAACCTGGAAGCCGCCCTGTACGCACGCTCCGTCAAACCGGACCTGCGGGCGGCACTGCGGCTGTACGACGACGACTTCGCCACTGTCGTCCACCGCACCCTGCGCACCGCCCACCCACGGGCCCTCACCCGCAGCCGCAGCGTGTCCAGCCTCGCGGCCCCCGCCTTCGCCGGAGCCATGATGGGCCGACAGGTTCTCGGCGCCATACCCGTCGAACGCCGGGTGCTGCTCTTCGCCGCCCTCAACGTAGCCGGACACCCGCACCTGGAGGGACGCACCATCGCCGAGTCCTTCCGCCCCGGAGCCTGGCGCGTCCTGGCCCTCGACACGGCGGAACCGGGCGAGCGCCTGCCCGACCTCGCCGCGACTCCGGCGCACGACGGCGGGAACCGTCCCGGCGGACTCGTGTGGGATCTCCACCCCGGCTACGTACTGCGGCCCGAGGACCGCGTGGTCCTCGCCGCGTCCCGCCAGGGCCTGGCGGAACTCCTCGGCCGGCATCCGCGGCCCAGGCTGCGAACCACCGACGCCTGACGAGGCATCGGTCTCGCCGACGGCCGCCCAGGGCGGGCTCAATCGTCCGAAGACTGCCCCCGCCGCGGCACCTGGGGCGACATCGCAGCCGCAGCCTCCGCCTTGGCGTCGCTCACCGCTGCGGCGGCCTGCTTCTCAGCCTCGTCAGCAGCCGCGGCGGCGTCGAGTGAGACCGCCGAGCCCGCGCCGAGCTGCGGAACCCGGCTTCCGCGCGACGGGTCGTCCGCGTCGGAGGTGGCCGCTGCTTCCTCCGGTCGCGCAGGTTGAGGAGGAGCCGCCGTCGACTGGTCACCGAAGGCGCTGGTCACGGTCCGAACTGCCTCCGTCAGCTCCCCCGGGATCACCCAGAACGTGTTGTTGTCGCTGCTCGCCAAGTGGGGGAGCGTCTCGAGGTACTTGTAGGCCAGGACCTTCGGGTCGGCGTTGTTGCGATGGACGGCCTGGAAGACGAGTTCCACCGCCTTGGCCTCGCCGTCCGCCCGCAGGATCATGGCCTGTTGCGTGCCCTGTGCCTCCAGGATGTCCTTCTGCTTGGTGCCTTCCGCGGTGAGGATCTTGGCTTGCCGCTCCCCTTCGGCGTGCAGGATGGCCGCGCGCTTGTCACGCTCGGCCCGCATCTGCTTCTCCATCGCTTCCTTGATGGTGTGCGGTGGATCGATGGCCTTGATCTCGACGCGGTTGACGCGGATGCCCCACTTGCCGGTGGCGTCGTCGAGGACGGCGCGCAGCCGGGAGTTGATCTCCTCGCGCGAGGTGAGCGTCTCCTCCAGGTCCATGCTGCCGATGACGTTGCGCAGCGTGGTCACGGTGAGCTGATCGATCGCCTGGAGGTAGTCGGCGACCTCGTAGGCCGCAGCCCGCGGGTCGGTGATCTGGTAGTAGAGCACGGTGTCGATGTTCACCACGAGGTTGTCCTCGGTGATCACCGGCCGCGGGTCGGACGAATAGACCTGCTCGCGCACGTCGAGTTTGGTGTTGATGCGGTCCGCCACCGGCACGACCAGGTTCAGCCCGGGTTGCAGCGTCCGCCGGTACCGGCCGAACCGTTCGACGTTGTAGCGGCGCGCCTGCGGGACGATCCGCACACTGGAGGCCACGAGGAAGACGACGACGATGGCCGCCACGAGAGTGAGGATGACAACCGGATCCACAGTGCCTCCCTTGCCGAGTGTTCAGCCGTTCATGGAAGGAGCGTGCGGGGGTAGACGACGGCCGTGGCGCCATCGATCTCCATGACGTCCACCAGCGCCCCCACCGGGATCACCAGGCTCTCGTCGAGTGCGCGGGCGGACCACTCCTCGCCGGAGAGTTTGATCAGGCCGCGGGTAGCGGTGACCTCCTGCATGACCTCGGCCCGCTTGCCGATCAGCGCGTCACTGCCCTCGCGGGTGAGAGGTTGCTGTGCCATATGCCGCAGCGCGACAGGGCGGACGATGAGGAGGCCCGCTGCCGCCGCTGCCCCGAGAGCCAGGAACTGGCCGAGAAGGCCGATGCCCACACCAGCGACGACGGCGGCGACCAGTGCGGCGCCCGCCAGCAGCCCGAAGACCAGTGTCAGGGTGAAGAACTCCGCGACGCCCAGCGCCGCGGCGGTGATCAGCCAGATGAACCACGGCATTGAATCGCCCTCCTCCAGGGGGCCCTCCCCACCAAGCTACCTCCGGGAACGCCGGGCAGAACAGACACGGGAGAGCCGTGGTTCTTGATCGTTGAGGTGTCTTCCCTGATCAGCCGGGATGCGCGAAAAAGGCACGCATGGCGCACCAGGCACACGACCTGGGGTTCCGGCGCGAAGCCCTTCACAGCGCGCAGGCTTCGGTCCACGGTGAGCGGTACGCAGCCGCCCCCGGGTACGCGCCGGGTCGTCCGCGCTCCGGGCCACAGCTCTCACGGCGATGGTTCAGAGCCAATCCCGCCGCTTGAAGATGACGTACAAACTGGTGCACACGACCCCCATCAGGGCGATCGCGAAGGGGTATCCGAGCACCCAGTGCAACTCCGGCATGTGGGTGAAGTTCATGCCGTAGATCGTCCCGACCAGCGTCGGCGCGAACAGGATCGCCGCCCACGACGAGATCTTCTTGAAGTCGTCTACTTGGCGCCTCTGACCTGCGACGACGCGACTCCGGCCGCCTCTGACCTGCGACGATGAGTCGTTCGGCATCTTTCAGCATGGTCTCGCGTCACGCAGTCGATTCTCCCCACGCGCTCCCCACAGCCGTCGAGACTCCCCGGATTCTCCCCACAGCTCGCCACTGCCAGGGCAGTGGCGACCCAGGAGGCCCGGCCCATCCGCAGGATCGCCGCAGGCACGCCGAGTGACAAGCGGGGCGGGTATGTGCCTGGCCTGGCATGCCGACCCGGCATCCCTGCGTGGGCGGTCAAGGACTGGTGCACTCGGCGACAACTGACCGTGCTGCGCCCGTCCTAGCGTGACCGCGTCCGTAGCCACGCACACTCATTCGCCAACGAAGGGATTAGCGCATGCCGTTCATCACCGTGGGCCAGGAGAACTCCACGACCATCGACCTCTTCTACGAGGACCACGGAACCGGGCAGCCGGTCGTCCTCATTCACGGCTTCCCGCTCGACGGCCACTCCTGGGAGAGGCAGAGTGCCGTGCTGCTCGACGCCGGTTACCGCGTCATCACTTACGACCGCCGCGGTTTCGGGCAGTCCAGTCAGCCGACGGCCGGCTACGACTACGACACCTTCGCGGCCGATCTGAACACCGTGATGGAGACCCTCGACCTGCGGGACGCGGTTCTCGTCGGGTTCTCGATGGGCACCGGGGAGGTCGCCCGGTACGTGTCCACTTACGGTTCCGCCCGAGTCGCCAAGGTCGCTTTCCTGGCCTCGCTGGAGCCCTGCCTGCTCAAGAGTGACGACAACCCGGACGGCGTCGCGCCGCAGGAGTTCTTCGACGGCGTCGTCGCGGCCGTCAAGGCTGACCGCTACGCGTACTACACCAGCTTCTACCAGGACTTCTACAACCTCGACGAGAACCTCGGCACCCGGATCAGTGAGGAGGCCGTCCGTAACAGCTGGAACGTCGCTGCGGGCGGTGGCTTCTTCGCAGCCGCCGCCGCGCCCTCGACCTGGTACACGGACTTCCGGGCCGACATACCGGCCATCGACGTGCCGGCCCTGATCCTGCACGGCACGGGCGACCGCATCCTGCCCGTCGAGGGAACGGCGCGGCCGTTCCACAAGGCGCTCCCGTCCGCCGACTACGTGGAGATCGAGGGCGCCCCGCACGGCCTGCTCTGGACCCACGCGGAGGAGGTCAACGCGGCACTCCTCACCTTCCTGCGGAAGTAATCACACGGGAGCCGGGCCGTCTGTCGAAGGCGGCCCGGCTCCCGCATGTCCGAGGCTGTTGTCGCCGTCGTGAGTCCACCCGCTGGGGATGGAGTGGCCGTTCGGCGGCCTTACGGTTGCGGTTGTACAGGCAGCGACCCACAACGCGGGCCGGGACAGGGCGCTCACGGGCAAGCACCCCTGCACGCACAGGCATGACGACCGTCCGACCGCTGCCTACATTTCCGGCATCCACACAGTTGCCGGAATGAAGAGGCCCCCATGCAGTTCGGAATTTTCTCGGTGGGGGACGTGACCCCCGACCCGACCAACGGCCGTACCCCCTCGGAGCGTGAGCGCATCAAGGCGATGGTCGCCATCGCGCTGAAGGCGGAAGAGGTCGGACTGGACGTCTTCGCGACCGGTGAGCATCACAACCCGCCGTTCGTGCCGTCGTCCCCGACCACGATGCTGGGCTACATCGCCGCCCGTACCGAGAAGCTGATCCTTTCCACCGCCACGACGTTGATCACCACCAACGACCCGGTGAAGATCGCCGAGGATTACGCGATGCTCCAGCACCTGGCCGACGGCCGCGTCGACCTGATGATGGGCCGCGGCAACACCGGCCCGGTCTACCCCTGGTTCGGCCAGGACGTCCGGCAGGGCATCAACCTGGCCAAGGAGAACTACGCCCTGTTGCGCCGGCTGTGGCGCGAGGACGTCGTGAACTGGGAGGGGAAGTTCCGTACGCCGCTGCAGGGCTTCACCTCCACGCCGCGCCCGCTGGACGGCGTACCGCCGTTCGTCTGGCACGGCTCGATCCGCTCGCCGGAAATCGCCGAGCAGGCGGCGTACTACGGCGACGGCTTCTTCCACAACAACATCTTCTGGCCCGCCCACCACACGAGGCAGATGGTCCAGCTGTACCGGCGCCGGTACGCCTTCCACGGTCACGGCCGGCCCGAGGAGGCGATCGTCGGTCTCGGCGGGCAGGTCTTCATGCGGAAGAACTCCCAGGACGCCGTACGGGAGTTCCGGCCCTACTTCGACAACGCGCCCGTCTACGGGCACGGCCCCTCGCTGGAGGAGTTCACCGAGCAGACACCGCTGACGGTGGGCTCTCCCCAGCAGGTCATCGAGCGGACCCTGTCCTTCCGTGAGACCGTCGGCGACTACCAGCGGCAGCTGTTCCTGATGGACCACGCGGGCCTGCCCCTGAAGACCGTGCTGGAACAGATCGACATCCTCGGCGAAGAGGTGGTGCCCGTGCTGCGGAGGGAGTTCGCGATCGGCCGCCCGGCCGATGTGCCGGACGCCCCCACGCACGAGTCGCTGCGAGCCGTTCGCGAGGTGTCCGCCGCATGAAGCTCGTCGCCGTGTCCGCGGGGCTGAGCACCCCGTCCTCCACTCGCCTGCTCGCGGACCGTCTCGCCGAGTCGGCCCGCGGCGAACTCTCCGCCCACGGCCAGGAGGTGGAGACCGAGGTCATCGAGTTGCGGGAGCTGGCCGTCGCCGTCGCCAACAACCTCGTGACCGGATTCCCCGCGCCGCCCCTGGCCGCCGCCCTCGACGCGGTGACGGGCACCCACGGCCTGATCGCCGTGACCCCAGTGTTCACCGCCTCCTACAGCGGGCTGTTCAAGTCCTTCTTCGACCTGATCGACCCGGACGCCCTCACCGGCAAGCCGGTCCTCGTCGCGGCCACCGGAGGCACGGCCCGCCACTCCCTGGTCCTGGAACACGCCCTGCGCCCGCTCTTCGCCTACCTGCGCGCCGCCGTCGTCCCCACCGCGGTGTACGCGGCGTCCGAGGACTGGGGCTCCGACGGCGACGAGTACACCGTGGGACTGCCCGCGCGCATACGGCGGGCGGGCGGGGAACTGGCAGCCATGATGGCCGCCCGACCGGCCGGGGAGGCGCCCGAGGACGACATCACCGCGCTCGAGCGGCAGCTCTCCGACCTGCGGTTCGACTGAAGCCAACCCTGGCGGAGCGCACGACGCGCATATGGCATGCTTCGTGCAGATTCACCTCGTCGCACGCCTGCCGTAGTCGCATTCCGTGCGGCCATGGCTTATGAGGATGGTGCGTGGACCGGTTCACGAAGCGGCTCCTTGTCGGGGGAACGGGTGCCGCGCAGGCACCGGTGCGCGGCCGGGACGAGGAACTGGCATTCCTCGACGCACGACTTGACGCCCTCGCCCGTGGCCTCGGCGGGGTCGTCTGTGTCGAGGGCGCGCCGGGCAGTGGCAAGAGCCGGCTCCTGGCGGAGGGACACGCCGCCGCGGTGCGGCGCGGCTTTCGCACGTTCCTGGGCGGCGCGGATCCCGACGAACACTTCATACCGCTCGGCCCGCTGCTGGACGGGCTGCAGTCCGGCGTCGAACCTCTGCTCGACGCCGAGAAGTTGCGGGAGCTCTCCACGGCCCCTGACCAGCGGTTCTGGCTGCTCCAGGAACTGCAGGACCGGCTGGAGCAGATGGCTCTCGACAGGCCGCTGCTCATTGTCCTCGACGACCTTCAGTGGTGCGACGACCTGACCCTTCTCGCTGTGCGCACCCTCTCGGCCAGGCTGTCGTCGCACGCGATCCTTTGGCTGGTGGCCGTTCGCAGCGGGATCGCGAGCCCCTTGGTGCGGGGCGCGCTGGACCGACTGCGACAGGCCGGCGGGTATGAGCTGTGCCTCGGGCCGCTCACGGACGAGGCGGTGGCGCAGATCGCCGAGGACGTCCTGGGCGCCATGCCCGACTCCGAGGTCCTGAGAGTCGCCCGCCGCGCGGAGGGCCTGCCGCTGCTGCTGGTGGAGATGCTCGGCGGGCTGCGGGACGAGGACTTCGTCAGCGTCGCGGACGACGTGGCCCGGCTGTCGGGCGAAGCCATTCCAGCCCGTCTCATGTCCACAGTCGGGCGCCGCATCGATCTGCTGTCCGCACCGGCCCGCGACGTCGTGCAGACCGCGTCCGCCGTGGGCCGCTCGGTCACCGTGGATCTGCTGGCCGAACTGCTCGGGAGACCGGCCGCCGCACTGCTCACAGCGGTGCGGGAGGCCCTCGACTCCGAGCTGCTGGTCGAACGGGACGGGCGTCTGTACTTCCGCCACGACCTGATCCGCGAGGCGGTCGAAGCCGGGCTGCCGGATTCCGTACGCCGGGCCCTGCGCCGTCATGCCGCCGACGTGCTGCTGGCACAGGGTGCGCCCGCTGTGGAGACCGCCACGCTCCTGGCCGACAGCGCGGAGGTCGGTGACCGTCTGGCCGTCGAGCGGCTGCGTACCGCTGCGGCGGAACTCGCGTCCACCGCGTCCACGCCGGCGGCCGAACTCAGCTGTCGGGCCCTGGAGCTGGCCCCCGAGGACGCGCCGGAACGGCCCGCGATCGTTGCCGAAACGATCCTTCTGTTGTGGCAGAGCGGGCAGGCCGCGAGTGCCAAGGCGCTCGGTGCCTCGACCCTGCCCGGGATCTTCCGCCCCGAGGACGAGGCACAGGTGCGCATGGGACTGGCGCGCCTGTCCAGCCAGTTCGACTTCATGGAAGCGGTCCGGCAGGCCCGTGCCGGGGCTGCGCTGCCCGGTCTGCCGGCACCGCTACGAGCCCAGCTTCTGGCGCTGCTGTGCCTCAACCTGGCGAACATCGGGGACATGACGGCATGCGCCCACGCCGTGACCGAGGCGCTGTACGCCGCTGCGCAGGCGGGGGACCGGGCCGCCGAGGCCACCGCGCTGGCCGTCGACTCGGTCGTGCTCTTCTACCGGATGGACTGGGGTGCGGCGTTCCGGCAGGCGGACCGGGCCGCCGCACTGGCGACCGACCTCGGCATCGCCCACTCCCTGTGGGTGCCGGAAGCACTGTGGAAGGCGTTCCTGCTGAACGCGGCAGGCCGGGCCGGTGAGGCGCTCGCGGAGTCCGAGGCCGGCGTCCGGGACACCCGGCGCCAGGGCCAGGCCGCCGCGATGCTCCTGTGGCTCATGAACCGCTCCCGCGCACTTCTGGACGCCGGGCGGCTGGCGGACGCCCGGGCCGAGGCGGAAGCCGCGTCGGCGATGGTCGACGAACTGGGCATGGGCAATTTCGCCGACGCCACACTCCTGTACACCCTGGTGCGTGTCGCCGTCCACACCAACGATCAGGAGGCAGCCCGCATGTACGCGGCCCAGGCCGAGCGGATGCTCACGGACGAGGCGCCGCTCGTCCGCAATGTCGGCTCCTGGATGACGGCACTGGTGGCGGACTTCGAGGGCCGGCCCGAAAGGGCCATGCAACTGCTCGACGAAGCGGCCGTGGCGATCCCCGAGCAGCGCCCCTCCCTCGCCAGCCCCGACGACCCCGCTGACGCCCCTGTCTTCGTGCGCATGGCCCTGCGGGCCGGCGCCCACAAGAAGGCCGAAGAGGCCGTCCGCGTGGCGGAGCGACGCGCCAAGCGCAACCCCGACTTCACCATCCTGGCGGCATCGGCCGCTCACGCGCGCGGCCTGCTCGACAACGACCTCGCTCACCTCCTGCGTGCCGTCCGCCTGTACGACGGCTGCCCCCGGCTGCTGCCCCGTGCGTCGGCGCTGGAGGACGCCGGGCGCAAGCTGGCCGCCACCCGTGCGTCGGAAGCCGTGCCCTACTTCGACACCGCCCTCGCCCTCTACACGGAGGCGGGCGCCGAGCGCGACGCCGCGCGCGTCCGCAGCCGCCTGCGGGCCGCCGGCGTCCGGCGCCGCACCACGTCCACGGGAACCGTGAAGGGCTGGCCTGAGCTGACCGTCTCGGAAGTCGGTGTGGTGCGGCTCGTCGCTCAGGGACTGACCAACCGGCAGGTCGCCGAGCGTCTCTCCCTCTCGCCGCACACGGTGAGCTCGCACCTGCGACGGGCCTTCACCAAGCTCGACATCACCTCACGGGTGGAGCTGACCCACCTGGTCGGCGCCCGTGACAGCGGAGAGTAACCGCTTCGTATCACACGGGGCCCGTCCCACATCGCACGGTCCGTGTGATGTCCGGGCACCGGCGCGTCGTGAAAGATGGAGCGGTGGCTCAGAAGAATGCAGAGCAGGGGGAGATGGCGGGCGCACCGGCACCCGACGAGGAAAGCTTCGCAGGCAACGTACTCACCACGGCGACAGTGCCAGCCCACCGACGACGCGCCTACTGGCGCGAGGCCCTGTCCCGGACCTTCGGCGCCGTGGACATGTCGGTCCCCCGAGAGGTGAACTCGGGAACCATCCGTACGGCTCCGCTCGGTCGGCTCCAAGTCACCACGGTGGACGGTGATCCGCTGGAGGCCCGGCGCACGCCGCGGCTCATCGCCCAGGGCGACGAGGAGCAGTACGTCGTGGTGAAGCTGCTGAGCAAGGGCAACGCCCGGCTCCAGCAGGACACCGGCGACGTCGCCCTGCGGCAAGGGGAGGTCTTCCTCTACGACCTGGCGCGCCCGGTCCGGCTGATCTTCGGTGAGTGCTTCCAGACCAAGTCCCTCGTGGTACCCCGGCAGGTGCTGGGCCTGAGCGAGTCGGACCTGCGGCACCTCACGGCGTCTCCTCTGGGCTCCGACACGGCGCTGGGCGGGCTGCTGTCCACCTGTCTGGCTCGGCTCGCGGACGAGGCCGGAACGTACCGTGCGCACACCGGCGAGTCGATCGCCCGTAATGTGGTGGACATCCTGACCGTGCTGGCCGACGAGCGGCTCGGCAGGATCTCCACCGGGACCCCGAGCGGCGACGCGGCGCTCCTGCTGCGAATCCGGGCATTCATCGGGCGGCATCTCGAAGACCCGGATCTGTCCCCGAAGACCATCGCCCACGCCCACCACATTTCCGTGCGCTACCTGCACAAACTGTTCGAGCGCGAGGGCACCACGGTCAGCCGGTGGATCCAGAGTCGCCGACTGGAGGGGTGCCTGAGGGATCTGGGCCGCAGGGAGAACACGGGTCTCACCGTGGCGGCGGTGGCACGCCGGTGGGGCTTTACCAGTGCCGCCCATTTCAGCCGCGTATTCCGGGCCGCCTATGGGATGTCCCCCAGTGAATGGCGGGACGTCCACCAGCCGGAATCTGCTCTTCCTTCTCAGGCAACAGTCGGTACGTTCCCGGAGAAGGTGGTCGTATGAGCCGATTTAGGTTCTCCACGGAGGAATCACCTCTGAGGAAGCCCATGATCGGGGTACGAAATGAGCAATCCGTTTTCCGATGCCGCCGACGAGATACCGGTCACGCACGAAGTCGTGGTGCACGTCGCCCTCGCGGACCAGCCGCCTGTGCCACTGCCCGCGGAACTGCGCTACGACAGGATCGACCCCTACGCCGTGTGCCTCTCCCCCGGAGCGACGTCGACCGGCACGGTCGACTGGGTGTTCGCCCGCAGCCTGCTGTCGGAGGGCCTGCACAGACCGGTGGGCGTCGGAGACGTCCTGGTGATACCCCGGCACCGCTGCCACCGGCACTCGGTGCGCGTGGTCGTCTGATCCACAGCGGGAGCCGCCCTGCTGGACATCGCGGCCTCGGCGGTCACCGCTTTCCTGCGGCAGACCGATCTGCTCGTACCACCGGGCACGGAGGTGCTTCATGTGGACGTGGACCGTGTCATCGCCGAGCTCATGGCGGGAAGCGAATGATCGCCCTTTGGGCGGGCCCGGACGAAACGAAGAAGGAGACGGCGTGGCCGAACTGACCGAGGTCGAGCCGGGAGCCAGGCGCGGCAGCACGCACTCCCCGGTATCCGGCATACAGCTGGTAGGCCGGCAGGCCGAGGTCACTCACGTCCTGGACATCGTCCAGGAAGGGCGGACAGAAACACGGACGCTGCTCCTGCTCGGCGACGCCGGCACGGGCAAGTCGAGGCTGCTGGCGGCCGCCGTGGACTACGCCCGGGACAGGGGAACGCTCGTCCTGGCGTCCCAGGGCATCGAGGCCGAGTCGCCTCAGTCCTTCGCGTCCCTGCACCAGCTGCTGCTCCCCGTTCTGTCCGATGCCGCCGCGCTGCCCGACCATCTGCGCAAGGCACTCGACACGGCGTTCGGCATCGCTGTCGAGGGACCGCCCGACTCCATGCTGCTGCGTACGGCCGTCCTGGCGCTGTTGAGCGAGGTCTCGAACCGGCAGCGCGTCCTGCTGGCCCTCGATGACGTGCAGCACTTCGACCGGGACTCCCTCGACGTGTGCGGTTTCGTGATGCGCCGCATCACGGCACAGGACGTGTCAGTGCTGCTGACCGCGCGTGGCCACACGGCCCCCACCGGGGTCCCGGCGGACCTGCCCACCGTGATGTTGGGGCCGCTGACCGAACAGGCAGCGGCCGAACTCCTGGACACCCAGCCGCACGCACCCACAGGCCGGACACGGATCGAGCTGCTGCGGCAGGCGGGCGGAAACCCGCTGGCCATCATCGAGCTGTGCCGCGCGGCCGGAACGGGCGGCCTGGGCGTGTTGCCCGGCAGCGGACTGCCGAGGACGGAGCGCATCCAGGAGCTGTACGCCGCCCGGCTTCGCGAACTGCCCCAGATGACTCAGCGGTTGATCCTGTATGCCGCGGCGTCGCAGGGCGAAGACCTCGCCACCGTCATGGCCGCCGCCGGCGCAGGGTCCGAACTGTCGGCATGGGCCCCGGCCGAGGAGATCGGCCTCGTCTCCGTCATGGACGGGCAGGTGCTCTTCCGGCATCCGCTGGTCCGCACGGGCGCCTATCACGCGGCCCCGGCACACCTGCGGCAACAGGTTCATCGGGACCTGGCGGCCGCCCTCACGACGGACCCGGCCCGCCGCGCTTGGCACCTGGCCGCGGCATGCGTCGGCCACGACGAGTCCGTGGCGGCGGCTCTGGAGGACACCGCCGAACTCGCCGAGAAGCGCGGCGGCTTCTACGCGGCGGGCCAGGCGCTGCAACGTTCCGCCGAGTGCAGCCCCGCGATCACCGACCGGGCCCGCCGGTACGCGAAGGCGCTGAGAGCCGCCCAGAACGTCGGCGACTCCTTGTGGGTGTGCGAGCTGTTCGACAAGGTCACCGCGCTGACCGAGGACCGGGATCTGCTGGGCATGGCGGCCTGTGCAGCCGGCATGGGCATGTCCCTGCTCGGTCATCAGCGGCAGGCGTTCCGGATACTGATGAGCGCGCTGGAGCCGAATCCCCCCGCGAACGGCATGACGGTGGTCGCTCTGACCAGCATCCTCGCGGCAGTCGGCTACCAGTCGGGGCTGCCCGAAGTCAGGCACTCGGTCGTGGCTTTGCCGGAGGGAGTGCGGACCGGGAACTCCGAGACCCCCTACGCCGAGCTGGCGACGAGTCACAGCTCCGACGCGGTGCAGGCCTCCTCCCTGGCCGGAGCCGACCCCACCCACGCCCCCGAGCTGCTCCGGCGAATCCTGGAGCCGGGGATGCCCGAGGAGTCGGCCGGCGTGGCGGCGATGACCCGCCTCCTCGGGCTGGGCGCGCTGGCCTGGTACGCCGACGAGTCCGACCTGTGCGTCGACGCCCACCGGCAGGGGTACGCCATGCTCAGCGCGTACGGTGCCCTGGGGTCGGCCGCACCCTCGCTCACGGCGGTGGCGACGGCGCTGATCGACACCGGCCGATGGGCGGAGGCCGACGAGCACATGGACAAGTCCGCGGCGTTGGCGGCCGTCCACAAGTGGCGGCATGTGCAGATCGACGTCGAGGCCCTGCGGGCCACCCTGCGGGCCCTGCGGGGCGAGACCGGCGACCTGCCGGCGGACCCGGCCTGGACGGCGGTCGGCCTGCAGGAGAACCGCGCCACCCACGCCCGCCTCCTGCGGGCCGCGGGTACCGCTGCCGTGCTGGCCGGCGACTTCGACGGCGCGTTCCGGCAATTCCGGCTGCTGTTCGGCGAGGACGGCACGCCTCTGCACTACTTCCTGTCACCCCGGTCGATCGCAGATCTCGCCGCGGCCGCCCAGCGCACGGGCCGGGAGAAGGAGGCAGCGCGCATCGTCGAGGCGGTGCGCGCCGCGATGGGGCCGCAGCCGACGACCCGGATGACGCTGCTGCTGCACCACGCCGACGCGCTGACCGGCGACCCCAAGGACGCCGAGCACCACTTCCGGCTCGCCACGGTGAACCCGGCGGGCGAGCAGTGGCCGCTGGCTCGGGCGCAGGCAAGGCTGCACTACGCGCAGTGGCTGCGCAGACGTCGCCGCCCCCTGGACGCACGCCCGCTCCTGGCCACAGCGCTGGAGTCGTTCACCCGGCTCGGTGCGGCGGCTCTGGCGGAGGAGGCACGGGTCGAGCTGCGGGCCAGCGGCGTGGCCACCGAGCCCGCCAAGGCAGACCCACTGGCGGAGCTGACCGCCCAACAGCGGGAGATCGTCCGGCTGGCCGCGCGGGGGCTGCGCAACCGGGAGATAGCCGAGCAGCTGATGCTGTCCCCTCGCACGGTCAGCTCCCACCTCTACAACGTGTATCCGAAGCTGGGGGTCAGCAGCCGCAACCAGCTCCGCGGTCTTTTCGAGGACCTATGAGGCCGCGACGGTGAGCCGTACGGTAGAGGCACTCCTGCGGTTCGGCCTCACATGCCATGGCCTTCGGCATGAGGACCGACAGCAAGCAACAGTGACGTTGCAGGGAGATGTGTGAACTTCGATCCCCCCACGGACGCCGGCGGACGCGACCGTCCTGCCGTCGTCCTCGATCCCCTCGTCCAGCGGCTCGTCGACGCCTGTGCCGCACCGCCGTACCTGCACCAGCTCGGACCCGTCGACGGTCGGCAGGCACTGCTGGAGATGCAGGGCCACACGCCGGACGACTTCGCCGTGGACGCGGAGTTCAGGGTGGCACCGGTGGGTCCCTCCGGGCTCGTCGGCTTCTGGCTGTTCCGGCCGCAGCGGCCGACCGGTCCCCTTCCCGTGGTCGTGTACCTCCATGGCGGCCGATGGATGCTCGGTGACGGCCGGACGCATGCGCGAATGATCAGCGAGCTGGCAGCCATCAGCGGTGCCGCCTTCGTGGTGCCCGAATACACCCGTACTCCGGAGGCCCGCTACCCGGTCCCGCTGGAGGAGTCGTACGCGCTGCTGACCTGGGTGGTCGAGCAGGCGGCCGAAATGGCCCTGGACGACCGCAGGCTGGCCGTGGCCGGTGACTGCGTCGGCGCGACCATGGCCACGGCCCTCACCATGCTGGCCAAGCAGCGTGGCGGCCCCCGCATCCGCGCGCAGTTGCTCTACTACCCGATGACCGACCCGGACAGCGACACCGAGTCGGGAGAACAGTTCGAGTACGGCTACCTCCTGACGCGCGCGGCTGTCGAGTGGTACTGGCGGCAGTACGTCGACGACGAGCGCGACCTCGCGGAGCCCACGGCCGCGCCGTTGCGGGCCACCCCCGAGGATCTCGCGGGACTGCCCCCTGCCCTGGTCGTGTCGGCGGAGGCGGATGTCGTACGGGACGAGGGCGAACAGTACGCCCGCGCGCTGCGGCTGGCGGGGGTGCCCGTGACCGCCGTTCGCTATCTGGGGACGGTGCACGACTTCGTCTCCCTGAACCCCTTGCGGAACAGCCCTCCCACGCGGGCCGCGATCAGCCAGGGCGGCCACTTCCTCGGGGACGCCCTGGCCGACCGGAGCTGACGGCCGGCTCCTGAGGAATCGACCGTCAACTTACTGATGCCTGCGGAACTGGCTCTTGCCAGGCTGAAGGGACATGAGGCCGCCTACGTCGGCACGTCCTTCACCTGGGAAGAGCAGCATGCCCACCGCCGAACCCGAAACGACCACGGCATCCGGATGCGTCCAGATCGTTTCCGCCGTACCTGACGAGGAGAATCAGGAAGTCCTCTACCTGGGAATGTTCGACCGCCGCTCGGTCGCGACCACCTGGGACGGGGACGAGGTGTACCTGGAGCCGGGTGACCTTGTTTTCTGCGATCCAGGTCGGCGTCATTCCCTGCGGTTCGGCGACGACTGCCGGATGACGGTCTTCCGTATACCGCGCTGTTATCTGGGAGTTTCGGAGTCGTATCTGGACCGCGTCGCGGGGGCGACCGTGCGAGGCTCCCGGGGCTTGGGCGCGCTGGTGTCGGACCTTCTCTCCGCGCTCGCCGCCGAGGCGGAGTTCCGGACGTCGGTGATCGGTGACCGGCTCGCCCGCAGTGCCATGGATCTCGTCGCTGTCCTTGTCATGGAACTCCTTGAGACGGAGACCACGGCCGAGGCGTCGAGTGTGTCGAAGGCCGGCAACGAGATGCTGCTCCGGATCCGGACCTATATCGAAGGGCATCTGATGGAGCCGGACCTGTCACCGGAGGCGATCGCACGCGCGCACCACATCTCGGTCCGCTACCTGCACAAGCTCTTCCAGAACGACGGCACCACGGTGAGCCAGTGGGTGCGGCAGCGGAGACTCGACGCCTGCAGACACGAGCTGAGCCGGACACCGAACCGACGGATCACTGTGGCCGCTGTGGCGCACCGCTGGGGTTTCAGCAGCCCAGCGCATTTCAGCCGCACCTTCCGGGATGCGTACGGGATGTCCCCCAGCGAATGGCAGACGCTGGCAGCGTCGGGCGTCGGCTCTCCGGTCACCGACGCACGGGTTGCCGGCTGACCGTGCTGCACGACGGAGGGCCCGGCAGCCGACGCTGCCGGGCCCTTTCCCGTGGCCGTCAGCCCAGCTCCGCGTTCAGCCACTCCAGGACCTCAGCGGTCACCGGATCGGTGATGTCGTTGAACTCCTCGTGCCGGATCAGGTATTTGGCCACATACGGGCAGACCGGCACGATGCGCTTGCTCGACCTGCGCACGTCGGTCAGTGCCTCATGCACCAACTGCGCTGCGAGTCCCTGGCCGGTGAAGGCGTCGTCGACTTCGGTGTGGTGAAAGACCCGCTGCTCACCGCGGTCGCGGTACGCGGTCAGGCCAACGCGCTTGCCGTCGACCAGGATCTCGTAGCGGTGCCGGGTGTCCACCCGCTCGACGGTCGGGGTGGCGGAGGGCTGGCTCATGGGGATCGGGTTCCTTTCGGCGGGTGCGGGTCAGCGGCGCGACGGGTTTCCGCGCGGCGCGATGACGGCGTTCGGCAGGGCCGGCGCGGGAAGGCGGTCTCCGTCGTATCCCCCCACCGCGCCGAAGCGTTCGGAGGCGTTCTGCCAGTCCTCGCGAGCCCGGACGATCTCTTGGTGGCTGCGGCCGACGAAGTTCCACCACATGACGATCTGTTCGCCGAAGGGCGTTCCACCGAGCAGGACGGTCCGTGCCGTGTGGTCCGACTCGTTCGTCAGCGTCAAGGTGTCGTTCCCGGCGTCGGTGTATCCCAACTCCGCGGGATGCAGGGGGGTGTCGGACACGCGGACACGTCCTCGGTCGACGAGAAGGCCGTGCTCGAAGGCGGGATCGACGGCGAGCGTGACGGTCGCACGGGGAGCCAGGAGAGTTTCGGCGCCGAGCAGAGGCGTGAAGGTCGGTACAGGGGAGACCGACCCGGCGAACGAGCCCAGGAACACCCTGATTTCGGCTCCCGTGATCCGTACGGGGTCGGGCACGTAGTGGTGGAAGTCGCGTTCGGCGTACCTGTGCTGGTCGGGCAGCGCCACCCACAGCTGGACGCCGTGCAGGATCGTGGTCCGCGGCGTCGAGACCTCCGAGTGGCTGATGCCGTACCCGCCCGTCATGAGGTTCAACTCGCCCGGTCGTACCAGCGCGTGGCTCCCGAGGCTGTCGCGGTGCTCGATCTCTCCACTGAACAGCCAGCTCACCGTCTGCAGCCCGGTGTGCGGATGGGGAGCGACGTCCATGCCACCCGTGTCGGCGACGTCGTCGGGACCGATGGGGGTCCCCCCGCGCGAGCGAAGCCGAGCGTGGGGGAGGTCGACGAAGCACCAGGCGCCGATCAGCGTCCGGGCACGCTGCGGCAGCGTGCGCCGTACTGTCATCGCCCGTGGGCCGCCGAGGGGGACGTCCCTCGGGGCGAGTACGTCGACGCGTGGAGCTCTCGTGTCACGGCCGCTGTCGGCCGGTGTCGTGCCGTGCGGCTCGGTCGCCTCTGTCTCGACGTTGCTCACTGTGCACCGTCTGCCTTCCACGATGGATGCGTTGTCGCCGGTACGACGGGTCCCGAGGACGCGTCGAAGGCATGGGTCACCTCCGGCCGGGCGCCGGGGACCAGGAGACGGCGTGCCCGCTCTTCGTAGCGGCGGTCGGTGCGGGTGAGCCGGTCGCTGTGCTGGGCGAGATGCTCGGACCAGGAGGCGACGAGGTAGTTCTCGATGAAGTGCCCGGGATCCTGTCCGTCCTGGTACAGACCCCAGGTCAGGGCTCCGGTGCGCCGCCGGGAACGGGCGACGTGGTCCATGCAGTCGCTGAAGGCTGTTTCGCTTCCTGGCGCGACGCGGTAGGAGACGGTGATGAGTACCGGGCCGGTGGTCGGGCCCGGCTCGAACACCAGGGGCGGGACCGGCCAGTGCTCGGAGGGGGAGGGGTCGACGCCCTCCGTCCCGTGCAGCGGCCAGCGACGCACGCTGATGGCGCTGAGCAGCAGCAACGTGCTGCCCGTCAGGAGCGGGACGGCGAGCCCCAGCCGGTCGGCGAGGGCGCCCCACAGCGGCGCCACCAGCGCCTGGCCGCCCTGGAAGACAAGCAGATAGACGGCGAGGCCGCGCGCCCTGACCCAGCCGGGGAGCCGCGTCTGCATGGCCGCGTTGAGGGTGGACAGGACCCCTATCCACGCCAGCCCGGCGAACAGCAGCGCCACGGTGACCAACCACGGGATCCTTACGGTGGCCAGGACGACGAGGACACTCGCGAAGACCAGGGCGCCGCCGCACAGAGTGCCGTTGGCGCCGAGCACTCTGTTGCTGCGAGGCAGCACGAAGGCGCCCGCAACCGCTCCGACCCCGACCGCGCCCAACAGCAGTCCGTAGCCGCCCGAGCCCAGGTGCAGGGAGCGACTCGCGACCAGCGGAAGCAGCGCCCACAGAGCGGCGCCGCCAGGGATGAACAGGGCCATCCGCAGCAGAACCCGGCGGACGTCCGGCGCGTACCGGACATAGCGGCGGCCTGCGTCAAGGGCGCTCAGCAGCTTCTCGCCTCCCGCAGCGGTGGCGACAGCCCGGGGACGCCGCCAGAGCATCAGCACGACGGCGATGCCGAGGTAGGAAGCGGCGTTGAAAGCGAACACCGCCCCCGCGCCCGCCGCCGCCACGACCACTCCGCCGACGGCCGGTCCGACGGCGCGGGCCAGGTTCATGTTCACGCCGCCGAGCGCGGCGGCCTGTCCCAGTTGGCGGCGCTCCACCAGCTCCGGCTGGATGGCCTGCCAGGCCGGGCCCATCAACGCGGTGCCGCATCCCAGCAGGAAGGTGAGCACCAGCAACAGCACGGGAGTGAGCGCGTCCGCGAACGCCAGCGCGGTCAGCAGGCCGGAGACCGCGAGCATGACCAGCTGCGCGGTCAGGAGCACGCCGCGACGGTCGTACCGGTCGGCGACCACGCCGGAGGGCAGGGCCAGGAGCACCACGGGCAGGCTGGAGGCCGTCTGGACCAGCGTCACCAGTGCCGCGTCATGGCCGATCAGCAGCCACTGGGCGCCCACCATCTGCATCCAGCTGCCGATGTTGGAGACCAACTGCGCGATCCACAGGGCCCGGAACAGGCGTGCCGCGAGCGGTGCCCACGGCGAATCCGGCTTCGGGGGCTGGGTGGACGGCGAGGATGGCGAGATGCTCATGTTGGTCCATGCGGGTGAGTGCGAACGCGTTGACTGTCGGTGCAGCCACCTGTGGGCCGGTGGGTCATTCAGGGCCCCGGCCGGACCCAGCTCGCATCGGCCGACGAGAGGCGATGCGTGACCGCGGCGGTGACCGCGAGCAACACCACGGCCAGGCCCAGGGTGAGGACGAGATGGCCGTGCAGGACGAGCCGGCCTCCTACGAGCGCGCCGAGGAACATGGCGAGCACGGAGAGGACCCGGCGGCCGGGGCGCGGCGCCTCGCCGCCGGCCGGGGTGGAGTCCGCTGCCAGGCCCGTCAGGGTCAGGGTCAGGACGGTCGTGGTGAGGTCCGGGACGCCCAGGCGCCGGGCGACCGCGTTCTGCAGACCCATGGCGAGCCCCAGGAACACGACCAGCGTGTACTGGACGCCGGGGGTGATCCGGCCGTCCGATACAGCGGCGGGCACCACCGTGACCGAGACCAGGACGGTCTGCACAGCTGCGGCAGAACTCAGCAGGTGGCCCCGGTGCGTGGCGAACCGTGTGCCGAGCTTGCCCCCCGCGAGCGCGCCGACGAGGAAGGAGCCCATCGCGACGACCGACGCGAGCGCGGACAGGCTCTCGTCGCCTGCCAGGGCGAACCCCAGGAAGACCACGTTCCCGGTCATGTTGGCGACGAAGACGTGCCCGAGCGCCAGGTAGCTCACGGCGTCTACGAGACCGGTGACCACCGTCAGGACCAGCATGAGGGGAGGCAGCGGGCCGTGCCGTTCCTCGCCGCGCGGTGCCAGGGTGCGCAGCGCGTCAGTCAGCAGCCTGCGCATGCCGCGCCCTCTCCGGTGCGGCGGTGGCCGGCCGGTGCAGCACCATGCGCGTCAGCAGGCCGCTCGCCGGACCCGTCACGATCGCGGCGACGGAGACCCACACCGGCCAGGGGGTGACGGCCAGCGCGTGATCCACGGACCACCGTCCGGGCCCGGTCAGGGCCAGGACGGCGGAGACGACGACCAGGACGAGGGGGTATTCGTAGCCGTCGTTCTGCACCCACAGCCCCTTGGGCCACTTCACGGTGCCCGCAACGGTCATCACACCCATCGCGGCCATCGCGGCCAGGGGCGTGAGTAGCCCCGCCGCCAGGAGCAGGCCGGAACCGATCTGACTGGCTCCCGCGACGAGCGCGGTCAGCCGGCCGCCGCGGAATCCGTCCCGGCGGAACTCCTCGGTCCCGCCCGCGAATCCGTTGCCCCCGAGCCGGAAGCTCACCTTCTGCACACCGTGCGCCGCGATGAGCAGCCCCACCACCAGCCGGAGGACCAACAGTCCAGCGTCCATCGTGTACCCGCCTGTTCCTGACGTGTCCGTGCCGTGGGTCAGCCGGCGGCGTGAGCGCCGAGAATGGCCTGCGCGTAGACCAGCCCGAGGCCGTAGGTGCCGCCGTGCTCCTTGACGACGTCGCCCACGGCGGCGTACGTCTCGGTGCGGGCCCAGTCGCGCTGGAGCTCCAGGAGCACCTGCACCCAGGTCACCGGGACCGCGCCGGCCTGGATCATGCGCTGGACGGCGTGCTCGTGGGCCTGCGGGCTGACACCGCCGGACGCGTCCGTGACGACGTAGACCTCGTAGCCCTGGGCGATGGCGGACAGCACCGGCAGGACGACGCAGACCTCGGTCCACAGGCCGGCGATGACGAGCTTCTTGCGGCCGGTGGCCTTGACGGCCTCGACGAAGTTCACGTCCTCCCAGGCGTTCATCGTGCTGCGGTCGATGATCTTCTGGTCGGGGAAGACGTCCGCGAGCTGCGGCATGAGCGGGCCGGAGAAGGACTCAGCGGCCACGGTGCTCAACACGACCGGCACGTCGAACACCTTCGCGGACTTCGCCAGGCCCACAGTGGAGTTGATGATCGCGGTGCGGTCGCCGCTGCCGGTGCCGAAGAACATCTGCGGCTGGTGGTCGATGAACAGCACCGCGCAGTTGTCCGGGGTGAGCAGGTCGGGGCTGGGGGCAGCGGTGACCTCGGCGATGTTGACCATGAGTGTGTGCCTTTCTCGGCAAGTGGTGGCGCGGACTGCTGTCCGTGCCGTGGAAAAAACCGTCCTGTTGGACGGAGCCTGTGGGTGTCCCGGAAGGGGCGGCTCAGGGCCCGGCCCCCTCCGGGAACTCAGAGGTCGAAGCAGGGATCGAACGGGGTGCTCGCGGAGTCCACGGCGAGGCCGCGCGCGATGCGCCACTGACGGTGCTGCTCCGACTCGGCGACGGCCTGGCCGAGCAACTCCGCCTGGCGGGCGCCGGCGAGAGCCGGCCGGCGGGACGACGCCTGGTAGCCGCCGAAGCGCGCCACCGGACTCCAGGCCGGGCTGACGGGGGGAAGTTCCTCGTCGAGCCCTTCGTATTCGGCGGCGCCGTAGACGATCCGGCCGCCGGTCACCGTCAGCAGTGACTCGATGTGGGCGATGTCCGGCTCGGGCACGCTGAAGTAGTCGTCGGAGAGGACCGCCAGGTCCCCGTAACACCCTGGCTGGAGCACGCCCTTGACCTTGTCCTCCCCGGTCAGTGCGGCGCCGGCGCGCGTGAACATCGCCAGTGCCGTCTGCCGGTCGACGCGGTTCGCCGGCGGGCGCAGCGCCAGATCGCCGACGGTGCGGCCGCTGACGAGCCAGTGCAGGGCGACCCAGGGGTTGTAGGTGGACACCCGGGTGGCGTCGGTGCCGGCGCCGACGGTCAGGCCGCGGTCCAGCATGGCCCGGATCGGCGGGGCGTCCGCGGCCGCTCCGGGGCCGTAACGCCGTACGAACGCCTCGCCCTGGAACGACAGACGGTTCTGCACGGACATCGCGCCGCCGAGGGCGGCGATGCGGTCGAGGCTTTCGGTGGAGACAGTCTCCGCGTGGTCGAACAGCCACCGGTTCCCGGCGGGGAAGAGCCCTTCCGCGGCGAGCTTCTCGAACACCGCGAGGTCACGGCGGATGGTTTCGTCGTAGGTGGCGTGCAGCCGGAATCCCCACCCGTTTTCCATGAGGAGGCGTACGGCTTTCTCGAATTCCGCCTCGTAGTCGGGGGTGAGTTCCGGACGCGGCTGCGTGAAGTTCTCGAAGTCGGCGGCCGACCAGGTGAGGTTCTCACCCGCGCCGTTGAGGCGCAGCCATGCGTCCCCGTCCTCGGGGCGGACCATGTCGATCCAGCGGGCCAGGTCGTCGATCTCCTGGCCGGGCGTCTGGGGGAAGAGATGGTAGGCGATGCGCAGCGAGAGCTGGCCTGCCTTCGCCAGTTCGATGACGGTGGCGTAGTTGTCGGGGAAATTCTGGAATCCGCCGGCGGCGTCTATCGCCGACGTCAGTCCGAATCTGTTCAACTCGCGCAGGAAATGCCGGGTGGAGGTCTTCCTGTCCTCCTCGCTCTGCAGCACCGGCGCCTTGGCCAGGGTCGAGTAGAGGATGAGGGCGCTGGGAGCGGCCAGCAGCATGCCGGTCGGCTCCCCGTCCCGGCCGCGCACGATCTGGCCGCCCTTGGGGTCGGGCGTGTCCCGGGTGAAGCCGGCGGCCTTGAGCGCCGCGCGGTTGAGTACGGCCGACTGGTACAGGTGCAGGACGAACACCGGGGTGTCCGGCGCGGCGGCGTTCAGTTCGGCGACGGTCGGCAGCCGGCGTTCGGCGAACTGCTCGGCCGACCAGCCCCCCACCACCCGTACCCACTGGCCCTTCGGGGTGCGAGCGGCCTGCTCACGCAGCATCGCCAGACCCTGACGCAGGCTGCGCACTCCGTCCCAGCGCAGTTCCAGTACGTAGTTCAGTCCCCCGCGGATCACGTGCAGGTGTGAGTCGTTGAGGCCGGGTATCACCCGTCGTCCCAGCGCGTCGACCACCTTCGTGCCGGTGCCGACGTGGGGCGCCACGTCCTTGTCGTCACCGACGACCGTGATGACGCCGTCGCAGATGGCGAGCGCCTGCGCCTGCGGGCGGGCCGGGTCCCCGGTGTGGATTCTCGCGTTGCGGACGACGAGGTCCGCGGCTTTGTCCATGGCGCGCGGACCCAGCCCGCCGACGGGCATTCTCGACATCTCTTGAAACCCCTCTGGGAAAACGAATTCAATCCAAGTCATGGCCGGCAATGGCGGACTTCGGTGACGCAGTCCCCACCGAATGCCCGTCTGCTCGGATCGAATCGAGCCCTGTGTGGAAGGGCGGGGACCGCTGTTGCTTCGCCAACACGATAGGCAGGACAGACGCCTCCCCATGTCCTGCGAGTGCACAGCGGTTTGCCTCACCGCGCACGATCGCGCTCTTCGCCGAACATCATCACGGAGGACAGAAGACAGCCCTGCACTGTGAGGAAACAAGCAGTGCGCTCAAGGACAATTGCCGCCTGCCGAAAGCTTTTAACGTGCCCTTGCCGGAAGAACCGGCGCGCCCATGAGCACCCAGGAGATTCCCATGCCCCATGCCGTCGAGCCGGTACAGCCGGTACTGGAACCCGCGGCAGCCGCCTTCGCGCAGGCGACAGCCAACCCGCCCTACCTGTTCGACCTGCCCCCGGCGGAAGGGCGCAAGGCCGTCGACGAGGTGCAGTCCGGCGAGATCGTCAAGCCGGCGGTCGACGAGGAGTGGATCACCGTCTCGGGCGGGCCGACGGGCAGCGTCCGTGCGCGGATCGTCAAGCCCGCCGGCGCCGAGGGCGCCCTGCCGGTGATCATCTACATCCACGGGGCGGGCTGGGTCTTCGGCAACGCCCACACCCACGACCGTCTGGTGCGGGAACTCGCCGTCGGCGCCCGCGCCACCGTGGTCTTCCCCGAGTACGACCTCTCACCCGAGGCCCGCTACCCGGTCGCCATCGAGCAGAACTTCACGATCGCGCAGTGGGTCGTCCAGCAGGGCGCGACCAAGGGCCTGGACCCCGCCCGTATCGCGGTCGCCGGTGACTCGGTCGGCGGCAACATGACCGCCGCGCTGACGCTGATGGCCAAGGAGCGCGGCGGTATCCCGCTGGTGCAGCAGGTGCTGTTCTACCCGGTCACCGACGCGAGCTTCGACACCGGCTCGTACCACCAGTTCGCCACCGGGTACTTCCTGCGCCGCGACGGCATGCAGTGGTTCTGGGACCAGTACACGACCGACGAGGCCGACCGTGCCCAGGTCACCGCCTCGCCGCTGCGCGCCACGACCGAGCAGCTCACCGGTCTGCCCCCGGCCCTCGTCATCACCGCCGAGGCCGACGTCCTGCGCGACGAGGGCGAGTCGTACGCCGGCAAGCTCCGCGAGGCCGGAGTCCCGGTCACCGCGGTCCGCTTCCAGGGGATCATCCACGACTTCGTGATGCTCAACGCCCTCCGCGAGACGCACGCCGCCGAGGCCGCCATCACGCTGGCAGCCGACACCCTGCGCACCGCCCTGCACACCGCCTGAACGACAAGGAGAAACCGCACATGACCACATCTGCCCCCACCCCCACCCCCACCGTCGTCCTCGTCCACGGCGCGTTCGCCGACGCGGCCGGCTGGTCCGGGGTCATAGCGGAACTGCAGCGTCACGGCGTCCCGGTGATCGCCCCGCCCAACCCGCTGCGGGGACTGGCCGCCGACGCCGCCTACATCGCCTCCCTGGCCTCCCAGATCGACGGCCCCGTCATCCTGGTCGGCCACTCGTACGGCGGCGCGCTGATCACCGTGGCGGGCGCCACCGAGAACGTCGTCGGGCTCGTCTACGTGGCCGCCTACGTCCTCGAGGAGGGCGAGAGCCTCGGTGAGCTGCAGGGACGCTTCCCTCTCTCCCCGCTGGTGAGCAACCTGAAGCAGTGGACGTACCCCGTCGAGGGCGGTGACCCCGCGGTCGAGGTCACCATCGCCGCCGACGCGTTCCCGTCGGTCTTCGCCGCGGATGTGCCGGCCGACGTCACCAAGGTCCTGTCCGTAACCCAACGGCCGCTGGCAGCTGCCGCGTTCGAGGAGACGGCCTCGGCCGCGGCGTGGAAGACCAAGCCGTCGTGGGCCCTGGTGGCCGGAGCGGACCAGGCGATCAACCCCGAGGTCCAGCGGTTCGGGGCCAAGCGAGCCGGGGCGACCGTCGTCGAGATCCCGGAGGCGTCGCACGCGGTCGCCGTCTCCCAGCCGAAGGAAGTCGCCGACCTGATCCGCGACGCGGTACGGACGACGAGCTGACCGGGGGCTTACACCAGCTGACACCCGGGGGGCGTACACCAGCTGACCCGAGGAGGTACACCAGCTGCGCGGATGAACTCGTTTCGTCCGCGCAGTTGCTTTCCCCTCAGACCGCGTTTGAGCTCTGCTCTCTACTCGACGTCTTAGACGTCGTTTCAGTTGGTGAGTCGGCGGTAGCTGATGAGGGCTGCGGCGATGCCGACGAAGGCCAGGAAGTGCTCGGCCTTTCGCTCGTAGCGGCGGTGCAGCCTTCGGCATCCGACCAGCCAGGAGACCGTTCTCTCGACGACCCAGCGGTGTCGGCCCAGCCGCGTGGACGACTCGATGCCTTTGCGGGCGATGCGGTGGCGGATGCGACGCTCGCGAAGCCATTTCCGCAGGTGGTCGTAGTCGTAGCCCTTGTCTGCGTGGAGCTTGGCCGGGCGTCGGCGGCGCGGTCCGCGGCGGGAGCGGATGGGCGGGATCCCGCGCACGAGCGGCTGCAGACCGAGGCTGTCGTGCGTGTTAGCGCCGGAGATGCCCAGCGACAGGGGCAGTCCGTTGCGGTCTGTGATCAGGTGGATTTTCGATCCCGGCTTGCCGCGGTCGGTCGGATTCGGTCCGGTGAGTGGCCCCCTTTTGCCGCCCGGACGCTGACGGAGTCGATGGCGCATCGCGACCAGTCCAGCTCGCCCCGAGCGCCGAGTTCGTCGAGGAGCACCCGGTGCAGCCTGGCCCACACCCGCTCTCGGCTCCACTGGGCGAAGCGCCGGTAGACGGTGGGCCAGGCCGGCCCGAACACCGGCGGCAACTGCCGCCAGGTGCAGCCCGAGGTGGCCACGAAGATGATCGCCGCCAAACATTCGCGGTCCCCGGCTCGTCGGCGGCCGCCGCCCTGCGGGCGTATGACCTCCGTCGGCGGGACCACCCGCCGGAACAGCGTCCACAACTCGTCTGGGACCAGCCGCTCGATCAGATCCGTCATGTTCGGCTCAACGAGCGATCACACCATCAGAAACGACGTCTAAGCCCCCTGAATGCGGCACGACAGACCCGCTCCGACTACACCGCGAGCGCCTGACGCCCCGCTCGCCAATGAACCATCCGCCTTGCCAGTGAGGGAAGTTTTTGGTCGGCTACATCGAAGACCGCTGGATCAAGAAGAAGAGAGACCCCGTCACCGGGAAGCGGGAACGCACCGCCCGCTACGGCAAGGGCACCCGGTACCGCGTCGCTGGCATCCCCGGTGTCCGGGACAAGTCGTTCGACACACTCGAAGACGCCAAGGCATGGCTGCGCAGGGCCAGCACCGACAGTGAACGCGGCGAGTTCGTGGATCCCCGCGATGGCTCCATCACTCTGGACGACTACGTGACCCGCTTCTGGCAGACGGGAGTTCGTGGGGCGCCCGGCACGGTCAAACGCATCGACGAACGCGTCCGCCTCCACATCCGGCCTCAGTTGGGCACCGTCGCCCTGCTAGACATCAGTCCGGCGGTTCTGCGGGGCTACATCGCCGCACTGGAGAATGAATGCTCGCCGCGGTATGCCCGGCAGATCCTCACCACGCTCTCGAACATCTTCGAGACCGCCATCGACGACAAGCGCCTGGCACGCAACCCGATGCGGGCCAAATCCGTGCGCTGGCCCAAGGTTCCGGAGGACCAGAGGGAAGCCTGGCCGCTGGAGACCGCGCAGCGTGTACGGGACGCGATCAACGCGCGCTACCGCATCGCGGTCGAGGTCGCGCTGGGCTGTGGCCTACGGCAGGGCGAAGTGTTTGGCCTGTCTCCGGAGGACGTCGACTTCGCCCGCGGAGTTCTGCGTATCCGCCGACAGGTACAACTCCTCAACGGGCGCTTGTACTTCACCCTGCCGAAGGGTGGCAAGACTCGCGTCGTAGACATGCCTCCGTCGGTCGCTGCGGCCCTGGCCCAGTACTTCATGGAATACCCCGCGATCGAGGTGGAGCTGCCGTGGGGCGGCCCGGAGTCCGATCGGGAGACGAAGAAGTTCCCGCTCGTCATCACCACGACGTACGGCAACGCCATTCGCGCGAACATCTTCAACGTTGAGGTGTGGAAGCCGGCACTGGCTGCTGCCGGTGTCATCCCCATGAGGGAGCAGGGCGAGCGGTGGAAGGCGTCTCGCAAGGACGGCTTCCACGTGCTCCGGCACACGTACGCCTCGGTCATCCTCGAAGCGGGCGAGTCCGTCGTCACCCTCGCCCGCTGGCTCGGCCACGCGAGCCCGACCATCACTTTGGACTACTACGCCCACTTCATGCCCGAGGCCGGAGGCAAGGGGCGCGGGGCCATCGACGCCTTGCTCGGCCAGACTGCCGTCGTTGCCACGGCCGCGTAGACGGCACACCCCCACGACTCACGAAACGGATGGGCACAGCGCCTCGCTGTGCCCATCCGTTTGGCGTTTCAGCTCGGAAGGCCACTACTTTCCGTGATCATCGGCGCTCCCAGACGCCACCAAAGCGGCGAGGCTCTCGCACGCCAACACTCACGATCGCGAGAGACCGCCCCGAACGGAGCGTGGCTCGTTCTCCCCAGATTCTCCCCAGGGGCCTCCGACCCGCCGGCCACGCCACTGATCGCAGCTGTGCGCGCTCCAGGCAACAGCCTCCAAGGCGATTACTCAGAGCCAATCCCGCCGCTTGAAGATGACGTACAAACTGGTGCACACGACCCCCATCAGGGCGATCGCGAAGGGGTATCCGAGCACCCAGTGCAACTCCGGCATGTGGGTGAAGTTCATGCCGTAGATCGTCCCGACCAGCGTCGGCGCGAACAGGATCGCCGCCCACGACGAGATCTTCTTGATCTCCTCGTTCTGTTCGAAGCCCGCTTCCGCCAGGGCCCGCATCTCCGTGTTCTGCTGCTGTGTGACCAGCGTGGCGTTCACCGTGAGGATCTCCGTCAGGGCCTGGCGGAAGGTGTCGACGCGCTCGCTGGTGTGGGTGACGTGGTCGGCCACGTCCCGCAGGTACCGCTGCAGTTCCTCGTCCGTGCCGTACTTGGCGAAACCCGCCATCAGGCCGTGCAGCATGCCGACCAGGGGGCGGGTGGCGCGCTGGAACTCGACCATCTCGCGGGAGAGTTCGTAGATGCGGCGGGAGACCTCGGGGTCGCCGCGGAACACCTCGGTCTCGATCTCGTCGATGTCGTTCTGCACACCCGCGACCACCGGCGCGTAGCCGTCGACGACCGCGTCGAGTATCGCGTAGAGCACCGCCTCCGGACCCAGCTTCAGCAGCTCGGGCGACTCCTCCATGCGGCGGCGCACGGCCGACAGGTCCGGCGCCGCGCCGTGGCGGACAGTGATCACGAAGTCGGGCCCGACGAACACGTGCAGTTCGCCGAACTCGACCTCCTCGAGGGCGTCGAGATAGCGGGCGGCCCGCAGCACGACGAACAGCGTCTCGCCGTAGCGCTCCAGCTTCGGGCGCTGGTGGGCCTCCATCGCGTCCTCGACGGCGAGCGGGTGCAGGTCGAACTCCGCGGCCAGGGAGTGGAGTTCGCCGTCCGTGGGACGGGCCAGGCCGATCCACGCCATGCCGTCGGGCTGCTCGCGCAGCTCGCGGTAGGTGTCGGCCAGGGTGGCGGGGGAGGAGACGCGGACGCCGTCGCGGTAGAGGGCCGCCTCGACGACACTGGCCACCTCGGCCGGTTCCCGCCCGTCCGGCGGGGCGTCGGCGCCGGGCGGCTGCGGCCCGGAGGGCTGTGGCCCGGAAGGCTGTGACCCGGGCGGCTGTACCGGGGCCGGGGCCCGGCGCCAGACCGATCTGCGGGGGGTGTGGTTCACCGGCCGCGGAGGCCGGGCCGGCTGGTCCTTGTCGGCGGGGCGGGCGCGTCGCTGGGGCATCGCGGATGCCTCTCGGTCGAGCGTACGTACGGATGATCACGCAGCGGGACAGGAGCAGCATACGCGGCGGACGAGAACGCCCCTCGGAGTCGCGGCCAGAAGCTGTCCGCAAGTCCCGCTACCGTCCCCTCATGACGAACACCAAGCGGAGCGTCACGCACCCGGCCCCCCTCCTCGGCACCCGCGCGCTCAACCGCGCCACCCTCGACCGGCAACTGCTCCTGCGCCCCGCCCGGATGTCCGCCGCGGCGGCCGTCGAGCACCTGGTCGGCCTCCAGGCGCAGAACGTCAAGCCGCCGTACTACGCGCTCGCCGCCCGCCTCGACGGATTCACCCCCGAGGCGCTGTCGCGGCTGATGGCCGACCGGGAAGTGGTCCGTATCGTCACGATGCGTTCCACCATCCACACCCACACCGCGGACGACTGCCTCACCCTGCGTCCGCTGGTGCAGCCCGCCCGGGACCGGGAGCTGGTGAACTTCCGCAAGGGGCTGGCCGGTGTCGACCTGGACCGGCTCGCCGTCCTCGCCCGCGAGCTCGTCGAGGCGGAGCCGCGCACCATGAAGCAGTTGCGCGAGGCACTGCTGCGGGAGTGGCCCGACGCCGACCCGCAGGCCCTGGCCGTCGCCGCGCGGTGCCGGCTGCCGCTGGTGCAGGTCACCCCGCGCGGACTGTGGGGACGCAGCGGCCAGGTCAGTCTCACGACCGCCGAGCACTGGCTCGGGCGGCCCGCGGAAGCCGCCCCCGAGCCCGACGCGGTCGTCCTGCGCTACCTCGCCGCCTTCGGCCCGGCCTCCGTGCGGGACATGCAGACCTGGGCCGGACTGACCCGGCTGCGGGACGCCTTCGAGCGCCTCCGGCCGCGGCTCGTGACCTTCCGGGACGACAGCGGCACCGAGCTCTTCGACCTCCCGGACGCTCCCCGCCCCGACCCGGACACCCCCGCCCCGCCCCGCTTCCTGCCCGAGTTCGACAACCTGCTGCTCTCCCACGCCGACCGCACCCGCGTCGTCCCGCCCGAGTACCGGGGCCGCTCCTGGCAGGGGAACTTCGTCTACTGCACGCTCCTCGTCGACGGCTTCCTCGCGGGGCTGTGGCGGCTGGCGGAGGGCGCGCTCGTGATCGAGCCCTTCGGCCGACTCACCAAGACCCAGCGCGAGGACGTCACCGCCGAGGGGGAGCGGATGCTGAAGGTGATGCACCCGGAGGCGTCGTACGACATCCGCTTCGGCACCGTACGCGGCTGAGCGCGGGGCCCGGACATGGAGAGGGGGCGTTGCGGGCCGCTCGTGGAGGCCCGCAACGCCCCCTGGCATTTCACCTGAGGGGTACTCAGGAGCTAGTGGCGGGTCAGGAGTTGACCTGCGTCGTCACCAGGTTCGAGAAGGTGGTCAGCCGGGTGTAGACACCCGGGTAACCGGCCTGGGCGCAGCCCTCGCCCCAGGAAGTGATGCCTGCCAGGACGCCCCCGATGAGCAGGGGGCCGCCGCTGTCGCCCTGGCAGGTGTCCACGCCGCCGGAGGTCTTGCCGGCGCACACCATGTCGCTCTGCACGAAGTCGGAGCCGTAGGAGCTCGCGCAGCTGGAGTCGGACACGGTCGGTACGGTCGCGGTGCGCAACTGGTTGGAGGAGCTGCCGCCCGAGGAGGTGGTGCCCCAGCCCAGGATGCGGGCAGTGGTGCCGGCCGCGTACACCGAGGTCTGGGAGGAGGAGACGTACTTCGCGGGGGTGTAGGGCATCGACGTCGACAGCGTCAGCACGGCCACGTCGTCGCCGTTGGTGGCGTCGGTGTAGCTGGGGTGGATCCAGATCTTGCTGACTCTGCTGACGGTGCCGTCGGTGCCGTTGCGGTAGGTGCGGCCGCCGACCACGCGGACGCTGCTGGTGGTCTCGCCGACCATGCAGTGCGCGGCGGTGACGACCTTGGTGGGGGAGACCAGCGTGCCGCCGCAGAACTGGCTCTGCGAGGCGTCCGTGATCTGCATGACGAACGGGTACGCGGTCGTCGTGGTCGTGGTTCCGCCGACGATCGGCTGGGGCGCGGCGACGGCCGTGGGGGCGGCGAGCAGCGCGGTCGTGGCGGCGGCAGCGGTGGCCACGGCGACGGCGGCGGCCTTCTTGGCGGCGTTGAGCCCGAACATGGGTCTCCTTGGGGAGTTGCCGGTGGGGGGTCGCGCGGGTGGGTGGTGCACGGGGACCCTGACGCCGTTGTTCGGATCTCCGTGTGCCCGGCGAGCGGCACGCCCCAAAGCTAGAGCCCGGCCCCGAGGGCTCCCAATGAGGGAACCCCCTAAGGGAGTTGGGCAGGGATAACCCTCGGTGGGACCAGGTAAACCCAGGTCGGTTCAGGTCGTGCGGCGGCCCGCGGCCAGCCGGACGATGTCCACCCGCGAGCGGATTCCCAGCTTCCGGTAGACCCGGGTGAGGGTCGCCTCGACGGTCTTGACGCTGATGAACAGGCGGGCCGCGATCTCCCGGTTGGTCGCGCCCTCCATCACGAGCGAGGCGACCTGACGCTCCATCGAGGCGAGTCCCTCCAGCGCGTCACGCGCGACCGGCGCCGCCACCGGGGCCGGCTCCACCGCGGTGGCACCGGCCGTGGCGGCCGCGTCGACCTGCCGCAGCCAGGGCAGCGCCCGGCAGCGCCGGAACAGCCGGGCGGCCTCGTCATACGACGCCGGTCCCGGCAGGGGAGCGCCGCCCGTGCGCGGGAACGCGGCGGCCTGGGCGCGCAGCCGGGCCAGGTCGAAGGCGGCCCGCGCCTCCTCCAGGCCGTAGCCGAGCCCGCCGAGCCGGTCCCGCACGGACGCCAGCCGGACGGCGGCCGCCTCGTGTTCGCCCCGCGCCGCCCGTACCAGGGCCTCGGCCCGGTCCAGCACGGCGAGCACGCTCTGGCGGCCCAGCCGCAGCGCGTGCGCCCGTGCCGTGTCGATGACGTCCTGGGCCTCGCCCGGTTCGCCGATGCGGACCAGTGCCTCGGCGAGGTCGCCGTGCCAGCGGCCGCGCGCCGGGTCCGTGATGCCGAGGCTCTGCTCCAGCTCCCGCACCCGGCGCAGCGAACGGACCGTGGCCGCCGGGTCCCCGGCCACCAACTGGGCGTAGCCCAGCGCCGCCAGGGCCCGCGACAGGTACATCTGGTCACCGTCGACCTCGGCGTGGTCCGCCGCCTCACGGGCGAGCGCCAGGGCCCGGTCGACGTCCCCGGCGGAGGCCTCCGCGAGGGAGGTGAGCATGGCCGAGGCGCCCTCGCCGATCCCCGAGTCCCGGGCGAGCCGCAGGCTCTCGCGGGCCAGGTCCAGCGCCCGGCCGCAGTGCCCGGAGCGCAGCTCGGTCTCGGCGAGGAAGCGCAGGAAGTGCACCTCGCTCTCGACCATGCCGCGCCGCCGCACCTCGCGCAGCAGCGCGGTGATCGTCGCCCGCGCCTCGGGCAGCTGGTCGCTCATGATCAGCCAGCGGAACCGGGCCGAACCGGCGCCGTTGTGGTGGCAGGCCACGTACGGGTCCTGGGGTTCCCTGAGCGCCCGTTTGACGGTCGCGGGGGCGTCCGGGTGGCCCATCAGGGTCTCGGTGGAGGCCTGGAAGGACAGCGCCATCAGCTCCGTGCGCCGGTCCTCGCCCCGGGCGGCCAGCTCCGCCGCGTGCGCGGCCTCCTGCCGGGCCTCGGCGAAGTCGCCTTCCACGACCAGGCCGCGCCAGGCCAGTTGGTAGTGGACCAGGGCGAGCAGCCGCGGGTCGTCGCCCGCGTCGGCCAGGGCCTGCGGGAAGACGGCGTCGACGTCGCCGAGCGCTTGGCCGGCCGCCTCGATGACCACCATCCAGGCCCGCACGCGCTCCGCCGGCACGGTGGCACGCGTCAGCACGTCGCGGGCGATGTCCCGGGCGAGGTCGGCCTCGCCGGCGGTGATCGCGTCCTCCGCGGCCTGCAACCGCCGCTCGTCCGGGCCCGGCGCGCTGTCCGCCGGGGTGTGCCGGGCGGCGAGCAGCCCGAGCGAGGCGGCCACGGACGGCGCCCCGCGGTCCCGGGCCAGCGCGCCGGCCTCGGCGAGCCGGGCCGCCACCTCCGGGTCGGTCCCGGTGGTCGCCAGGGCCAGGTGCCGGGCCCGCTCGATCGGGTCGGAGGCCGCCGTGGACAGCGCGGCGTGCACGGCCCGACGCTCCGCCGCCGGCGCCTCCGCGTACAGCGCGGCCGAGATCAGCGGATGCGCGAACCGTACGGCGGGGCCCTCCGCCTCCGTCGCCAGCAGGCCCAGGGCCGCCGCCTGGGCGGTCTCGGCCTCGGCGTGCTCCCGCCCGGCCGCGTGCAGCAGCGCCAGCGTGGGACGCGCGCCGGCGCTGGCCACCAGCAGGGTGCGGCGCGCCTCGTCCGACAGCATCTCCAGCCGGCTCAGCACCAGGGCCCGCAGCGAGGTCGGCACCGGCAGGGGCTCGCCGGGCCGGGGCCGGGCCGGGCTCTCCGCGAGGGCGCGGCCCAGCTCCAGGGCGAAGAGCGGGTTGCCGGCGCTGGTGCGGTGGATGTCGCGGACCGTGGAGCGGGACAGGGGGGTGTAGCCGCGGTGGTCGAGCAGCGCCGAGACCTGGGCACGGGTCAGGGGGCCCAGCCGGACGGCGAGCGTGTCCGGCGGAGACGCGCGTAGATGGCGGTCGTACTCCTGGCCCTCGGTCCGCACCGCGCACAGCATCTGCACGGGCGTGTCGCCCAGCCGGCGGGCGGCGAAGCCGAGCAGTTCGGCACTGGCGGCATCCAGCCACTGCAGGTCGTCGGCGACGACGAGCACCGGCCCCTCGGCGGCCAGCGCCCGCAGCGCCGACAGCACGGCGAGACGCAGCGCGAGCCCGTCCTGCTGGAGGGTGGACTCGCCGCGGCCGGTGAGCGCCGACTCCAGGGCGGTGCGCTGGGCGGCGGGCAGCCGGCCGGAGACGTCGTCCAGGACCAGGCCGAACAGGTCGGCCAGGGCCAGGAAGGGCAGGTGGGATTCGGACTCGGTGGCCGAGCAGCGCAACACGGTCCGGGCCGCACCGCCGTAATCAGCGGCCAGCGCCCGCAGGACCGTCGACTTTCCTATTCCGGCGGGGCCGTGGAGCAGCACGCTGCCGCCCCGGCCGAGCTGCTCACGTGCCGACGTGAACAGGTCCTCCCGGCCGATGACCAGGTCGGGGCGGCTCCTGGGAGGCTCCTGGAAGTCCCGTCGCACGGTCACCGCTTCCCTCCCTGTGTCGTGTCCTGGCCAATATTAGGCAACAGTGCATTGAATTTCGGACGGACGGTGTGGTGAGGGAAATAACAGCGGGCCTCGACGGGCGAAATTCATCGGTCTCCCGAAAACGGCGGAACACGGGGTCGGCGCCCGGTCGGGAACGCTTCGGCATATCGAACGGACCGGCATATCAGAAAACATCACAAACCTACGGCAACCATCCCGCCCGACGCGCGGCGACCACGGCCTCGCCCCGGGTCCGGGCCCGCAGTTTCCGCATGGCCGACCGCAGATACCCCTTGACGGTCTCGGGCGTCACCCCGAGCCGCTCGGCGGCGACCGCGTTCGTGGCGCCCGCGGCGACGCACGCCAGCACGTCCACCTCGCGCGGCGCGAGCCGGACCCGGGCCGGGGAACCGGCACCACCGGCGCCCTCGGCGCCACCGGCATCGGCCGTCAGCAGCGCGCACGCCTGGAGCAGCTCGGCGCGCAGGCCCGGATCCGCGATCCGCGGGGCCAGCGCCCGCAGCGCCGCGTGCGCCTCCCGCACCTGCTCCCAGCCCGCGCCCGCCTCGGCGGCCAGCGCCCGGGCCTCGTCACGCACGGCCAGCGCCCGCTCCACGTCCCGCGCCGCCTCCACGGCCGCGTCCAGCATGCGCCCACCCAGCGGCTGGGCGGTGCGCAGCGCCCCGTACAGCACCCCGCGCACCCGGTGCCGTACCACCACCGGCACGGCCAGCACCGAGCGCAGCCCCTCCACGGCCACCGCGGCGTCGTACTCGTGGCTGATCTGCCGCGACGCCGAGTAGTCCGTCACCACGCACGGCCGGGCGAGCGCCACCGTCTTGCCGCCCAGCCCGGTCCCGGACGTCACGACCAGCGACCGCAGCGCGTGCGTCGCCGTGCCGTCCAGCTCGCTGATGCGCATCCGCTGCCCGGCCTCCAGCAGGCCGCCGAAGGCCACCGGAAGGCCCGTGGCGCGCCGCAGACGCAGCAGCGCGTCCCGTATCTCGACCGCGTCGGACGCGTCTGCTGTCACCTGTTCGCCCCTTCACTACGGCTGCCACGCGGGCGCACCCCCCGTTCGGGGGTAGTGAGACCTGCATCACGGATTACACGATGGCTCAGAGCCGCCCGGCAATGGTCCGGCACCCAGGAGGACAGATGACATCGGCGACGGAGCTGTTCCGCAGCGCGCGGGATTTCCTGCTGGAACACCGCGAGGACTACCCAACGGCCTACGCGGGGTTCCGCTGGCCCCGTCCCGAGTACTTCAACTGGGCGCTCGACTGGTTCGACGAGATCGCCGACGGCAACGCCCGCACGGCCCTGCACATCGTCGAGGAGGACGGCCGCGAGACACAGCTGTCCTTCGGGGAGCTGTCGGTGCGGTCGGCCCAGTTCGCCTCCTGGCTGCGCGCCCGGGGCGTGCGCGCCGAGGACCGCATCCTCGTCATGCTCGGCAACCAGGCGGAACTGTGGATCGTCGCGCTCGCGGCGATGAAGCTGCGCGCGGTGGTCATCCCGGCCACCCCGCTGCTCGGCCCCGCCGACCTGCGCGACCGCGTGCAGCGCGGCCGGGTCCGGCACGTCGTCGCGCGCCCCGAGGACACGGGCAAGTTCGCCGAGGTCCCCGGCGACTACACGCGTATCGCCGCCTGCGCCGCCGACGCCGTGCCCGACGGCTGGCTGCCGCTGGACGACGCCTACGGAGCCTCCGCCGACTTCACTCCCGACGGCCCGACCCGGGCCGACGACCCGCTGATGCTCTACTTCACCTCGGGCACCACCGCCCGGCCGAAGCTCGTCGAGCACACCCACACCTCGTACCCGATCGGCCACCTGTCGACGATGTACTGGATCGGCCTCAAGCCGGGCGACGTGCACCTGAACATCTCCTCTCCGGGCTGGGCCAAGCACGCCTGGTCCAACCTCTTCGCCCCGTGGAACGCCGAGGCGACCGTCTTCCTGCACAACTACACGCGTTTCGACGCCGCTCGTCTCATGGCCGAGATGGACCGGGCGGGCGTCACCACCTTCTGCGCGCCGCCGACGGTCTGGCGGATGCTCATCCAGGCCGACCTCACCCAGCTGCGCACACCGCCCCGCGAGGTCGTCGCCGCCGGCGAGCCGCTCAACCCGGAGGTCATCGAGCAGGTCCGCCGGTCCTGGGGCGTCACCATCCGGGACGGCTTCGGCCAGACCGAGACGGCCGTGCAGGTCGCCAACAGCCCCGGCCAGCTCCTCAAGACCGGCTCGATGGGCCGCCCGAGCCCCGGCTACCGCGTCGAACTCCTCGACCCCGTCTCGGGCGCGCCGGGTGCCGCGGAGGGCGAGATCGCCCTCGACCTGTCGGAGCGCCCGGTCGGCCTGATGACCGGCTACCACGGCGACGCGGACCGGACGGCGGAGGCGATGGCGGGCGGCTACTACCGGACGGGGGACATCGCTTCCAGGGACGAAGAGGGATATCTCACCTATACCGGGCGCAGCGATGACGTCTTCAAGGCCTCCGACTACAAGATCAGTCCCTTCGAGCTGGAGAGCGCGCTGCTGGAGCACGAGGCGGTGGCCGAGGCGGCGGTCGTCCCGGCCCCGGACGACCTGCGGCTCGCCGTGCCGAAGGCGTACGTCGTCCTCGCGGACGGCTGGGAGCCCGGCCCCGACACGGCCAAGGTGCTGTTCGAGCACTCCCGGGAGACCCTGGCCCCCTACAAGCGCATCCGCCGGCTCGAGTTCGGCGAGCTGCCCAAGACCGTCTCCGGCAAGATCCGCCGGATCGAACTGCGCGAGGCCACGGCGGCCGGCTCGGACGCCGAGTACCGCGAGGAGGACTTCCGGTGAACTCCTACAGCCACGGAACCGGCGGCACGGCGCTGCTCGGCGACACCATCGGGGCCAACCTGGACCGGGCCGTGGCCACCTGGCCGGACCGCGAGGCGCTGGTGGACGTACCGTCCGGGCGGCGCTGGACCTACGCGCAGTTCGGCGCGGCGGTGGACGAACTCGCCTCCGCCCTGCTGGCCTCCGGTGTCGCCAAGGGCGACCGGGTGGGCATCTGGGCGGTCAACTGCCCCGAGTGGGTGCTCGTCCAGTACGCCACCGCCCGCCTCGGCGCGATCATGGTGAACATCAACCCGGCGTACCGCACCCACGAGGTCGAGTACGTCCTCAAGCAGGCCGGCGTGTCCCTGCTGTTCGCGTCCCTGAGCCACAAGACGAGCGACTACCGGTCGATGGTCGAGCAGGTGCGGGGCCGCTGCCCCGAGCTGCGCGAGGTCGTCTACTTCGGCGACCCGAGCTGGGACGCACTGCTCGGACGGGCGACCCCGGACCCGGTCTACGAGGCCCTCTCCTGCGACGAGCCCATCAACATCCAGTACACGTCGGGCACGACGGGCTTCCCCAAGGGCGCGACCCTCTCGCACCACAACATCCTCAACAACGGCTACTTCGTGGGCGAGTCGATCGCCTACACCGAGCGGGACCGGGTCTGCGTCCCGGTGCCCTTCTACCACTGCTTCGGCATGGTCATGGGCAACCTCGCCGCCACCTCCCACGGCGCCTGCGTGGTCATCCCGGCTCCGTCCTTCGACCCGAAGGCGACCCTGGACGCGGTCCAGCAGGAGCGCTGCACCTCGCTCTACGGCGTCCCCACCATGTTCATCGCGGAACTGAACCTGCCGGACTTCGCCTCCTACGACCTCTCCTCCCTGCGCACGGGCATCATGGCGGGTTCGCCCTGCCCGGTGGAGGTGATGAAGCGGGTCGTCGCCGAGATGCACATGGCGGAGGTCTCCATCTGCTACGGCATGACCGAGACGTCCCCGGTCTCCCTCCAGACCCGCAGGGACGACGACCTGGAGCACCGCACGGGCACGGTCGGCCGGGTCCTGCCGCACATCGAGGTCAAGATCGTCGACCCGGCGACGGGCGTGACACGACCCCGCGACGTGGCGGGCGAGTTGTGCACCCGCGGGTACAGCGTGATGCTCGGCTACTGGAACGAGCCGGAGAAGACCGCCGAGGCGATCGACGCGGGCCGCTGGATGCACACCGGCGACCTCGCCGTGATGCGCGAGGACGGATACGTCGAGATCGTCGGCCGCATCAAGGACATGATCATCCGGGGCGGGGAGAACATCTACCCCCGCGAGATCGAGGAGTTCCTCTACGCCCACCCCAAGATCCAGGACGTCCAGGTCGTGGGCGTCCCGCACGACCACTACGGCGAGGAGGTCCTGGCCTGCGTCATCGCCCGCGACCCGGCCGCCCCGCCGACCCTGGAGGAACTGCGGGCCTTCTGCGAGGGGCGGCTGGCGCACTACAAGATCCCGAGCAGGCTGCAGATCCTCGACTCCTTCCCGATGACGGTGTCCGGCAAGGTGCGCAAGGTGGAGCTGCGGGAGCGGTTCGGCGGCTAGGCGTGCTGTGCGGAGAGGTTGGTCTCACGGCGCTGGACTGCACCGTCACTTCCCTGCGCCCTGACCCGGACGACAGGCCGTAAGGCCCCGGCGGCGGTCGGTTCGGACGGTGGCGCGCATGCACACCCGGGGCCAGCGGTCCAGGCCGTGTGCGGCCTCACCCGCGCGGATCGCGCGCAGGCCGGGCGTGAGCTCGTGCTCGTCCAGGGTGCGGAAGCCGAGGCGGGCGTAGTAGGGGGCGTTCCACGGGACCTCCGCGAAGGTGGTCAGCGTCAGCGCGGTCAGGCCCTCCTCGCGGGCGTGGCCGGCGGCGTGGGCCAGCAGGTCCCGGCCGACGCCGCGGCGTGCGGCGCGCGGGTGGACCGAGACCTGCTCGATGTGCAGGGCGCCGTCCACGGGTTCGGCGACGAGGTACGCGACAGGGCGGTCCCGCTCGTCCACCGCGACCCAGCAGCGGCCGGCCCCGCGGTAGCGCTCCAGTACGTCGAGCCCCGGCGGTTCGTCGTCGGCGATCTCCGGCATGCCGAGGTCGCGGAAGGGGGCGCCGGCGGCGCGCTCGATGTCCTGGAGGGCGGGGAGTTCGGCGGGGGCCGCCGGGCGGATGCGCGGGGGCATGGGCTGAGTATGGGCCGTGGTGGCGTTCAACGGGCCCGGTTCTCCGTGCCTCCGGCGTGCAGTGTCTCGGCCGGGCCGTTCACCGGGCGCGGTGTCCCGGTGAGGTCGAGGACGAACAGCGGGATCCCCAGGGCGTCGGCGCGGGCCCGGGCGTCGTCCGCGTACCCGGTGAGGGAGAAGTAGAGGCAGTCCGCGGACTCCGTCATGGCCGTCAGCCACAGGCACTCCACGTCCCGCAGCGTCGCCGGACGCACGGCCGGGTCGACCTGCGCGACGACGCCGCGGGCGGCGAGGCCGATGCCGGACGGGGGCCGCTGGTCGGCCCGGCGGACGTTCCGGTAGCCCAGCCAGCGCAGGTACAGCGCGGCCGCGGTGACGGCGTCGAGCGCGGTACGGATCGCTACGGACCGGAAGGGCGGCCTGCCGGCAGCAGGGGGAGCAGGGGGAGAAAGGGCAGCGGTGGGGGCCGCCGAGGGGTCGGCGTTCGTCAGCGGCACCCGCAGCACCACCCCGCACGGGCACCCCACCTCCGGTCGCGGCCACTCCCCGCACCGGCCGCAGGACTCGCACCGCACCGTCACCCAGTCCTCCTGCCAGACCCGGTGCGAGACCGGCACCGCCGCCCCCTGCCGGTCCAGCGGCGGGGCGACGGGCGCGCCGCACACGCACGGGTACGCCGGCGCCGTGTAGCGGTGCTCCCGGCGGCAGGCCGGGCAGCGCACCGGGACGATCTCGGCCATGGCCACTCCAGCACCGCTTCGCGAACGGACAGCGTGTCCATCGTGCTCCTTCCGGCCCCCGCCTGTCCGCCGGTTGCCGTCTCTTGACGGCCTTCCCCCACCCCACCTACATTCATTCCAGATCGTAGAAAATACTTTCCACCATACGGAAGAAGCTCACCGCGGGGCGCGACGGGAGTGCGAATCCGACAGCCGAAGCAGGAGTACTCGATGGCTCGAATGACCGCTGCCCGCGCGGCAGTTGAGATCCTCAAGCGCGAGGGCGTCACCGACGCGTTCGGTGTCCCGGGCGCGGCGATCAACCCCTTCTACGCGGCGCTCAAAGCCTCCGGCGGCATCACCCACACCCTCGCCCGGCACGTCGAGGGCGCCTCGCACATGGCCGAGGGCTACACCCGCACCCACCCGGGCAACATCGGCGTCTGCATCGGCACCTCCGGCCCGGCCGGCACCGACATGATCACGGGCCTGTACTCCGCGACCGGCGACTCCATCCCGATCCTGTGCATCACGGGCCAGGCCCCGACCGCCGTGATCCACAAGGAGGACTTCCAGGCCGTCGACATCGCCGCCATCGCCAAGCCGGTCACCAAGATGGCCGTGACCGTGCTGGAGGCCGCGCAGGTCCCGGGCGTCTTCCAGCAGGCGTTCCACCTGATGCGCTCCGGCCGCCCCGGCCCGGTCCTGATCGACCTGCCGATCGACGTGCAGCTCACGGAGATCGAGTTCGACCCGGAGACGTACGAGCCGCTCCCGGTCTACAAGCCCGCCGCCACCCGCGCCCAGATCGAGAAGGCGATCGGGATGCTGAACGCCGCCGAGCGGCCGCTGATCGTGGCCGGCGGCGGCGTCATCAACGCCGACGCCAGCGAACTGCTCGTCGAATTCGCCGAGTTGACCGGCGCGCCCGTCGTCCCCACCCTCATGGGCTGGGGCGTCCTCCCCGACGACCACGAGCTGAACGCCGGCATGGTCGGCCTGCAGACCTCGCACCGCTACGGCAACGCGACCTTCCTGGAGTCCGACTTCGTCCTCGGCATCGGCAACCGCTGGGCCAACCGCCACACCGGCAAACTCGACGTCTACACGGCCGGGCGCACGTTCGTCCACGTCGACATCGAGCCCACCCAGATCGGCCGGATCTTCGCCCCCGACTACGGCATCGCCTCCGACGCCAAGGCCGCCCTGGAGCTGTTCGTCGAGGTGGCGCGCGAGCTGAAGGCGGCCGGCCGGCTGCCCGACCGCTCCGCCTGGGCCGCCGCCGCGCAGGAGAAGAAGGCCACCCTCCAGCGCCGTACGCACTTCGACGACATCCCGATCAAGCCGCAGCGCGTCTACGAGGAGATGAACAAGGCCTTCGGCCCGGAGACCCGGTACGTCTCCACCATCGGCCTCTCGCAGATCGCCGGCGCCCAGATGCTGCACGTCTACCGGCCCCGGCACTGGATCAACTGCGGCCAGGCCGGCCCGCTCGGCTGGACCGTCCCGGCCGCGCTCGGCGTCGCCAAGGCCGACCCGGAGGCGTCCGTCGTCGCGCTCTCCGGCGACTACGACTTCCAGTTCATGATCGAGGAACTGGCCGTCGGCGCGCAGCACCGGATCCCGTACGTCCACGTCCTCGTGAACAACGCCTACCTGGGGCTGATCCGCCAGGCGCAGCGGGCCTTCGACATCGACTTCCAGGTCAAGCTGGAGTTCGAGAACATCAACACGCCCGAGCTCGGCGTCTACGGCGTCGACCACGTCAAGGTCGCCGAGGGCCTCGGCTGCAAGGCGATCCGGGTGACCGACCCGGCCGAACTGGGCGCCGCGTTCGAGCAGGCCAAGAAGCTCGCCGCGGAGCACCGGGTCCCGGTCGTCGTCGAGGCGATCCTGGAGCGCGTCACCAACATCGCCATGTCGACGACCAACGACATCGGCAACGTCGTGGAGTTCGAGGAACTCGCCACCGAGCCCGGCCACGCGCCGACCTCGATCAGGACGCTGAAGGTCTGACGCGTACGCGGCTGAGGGGCGGTCCGTCTCCCGGGACGGGCCGCCCCTCACGCGTTCAGTTCCCGCCGCCTCCTCCGCATCCGCCGCCGCCTCCGCCGCAGTAGGCGTGGCCCGCACTTCCGCCTCCGCCTCCGTACGGACCGCGCGCGTGCTTGAGGAGGCCCTTGCCGCCCACCTCGGCCCGGCGGACCAGGCCCGCCCGCAGGGCGAACCGCGGCACCAGCAGCCGCAGCGCCGCCTCGCCGTGCAGGGCGACGGCGAGCAGCCGGTCGTGGTCGCTCAGGCCGCGTCGGCTCGCGGGCAGCGGATGGCGCTGCCGCAGCTCCCGCACGTGGCGGCGGGCAGCGCGCGTGGGGCCGAGCAGCGGGTAGCGCAGCAGGCCCGCCTCCGCGAGGGGGATGCGCATCAGGGCCACCGCGAGCCGGATGTCCGGGTCCTTCACCAGGGTCCGCAGGCCGGACGGCTCGCGCAGGGCCGTGTGCACCGCCTGCGCCAGGGGAGACGGCGGCCGCTCCCCGGCCACGGCGTCCGCGACACCCCTGCGCATCGTCCCCGGCAGGTCGGCCTCCACCAGGCCCCGCAGATACAGGTCCACCACGGCGACGGTGACGGCGGCCCGCGGGCCGTCCCTCAGCAGTGCGATCTCGTGCGGCTCCAGCCGGACCGCCGTACCGTCGCCCATGGCTTCACCCCCGTACCGGGGCCCGCCGCCCCCGTGCCGGCGGGCCCCGTGTGTCGAGAATGTGCCCGGCCCCGGGGGCGGTTGAAGCCCCCGGGGCCGGGTTCAGAGGTTCATTTGAGGGTGCCGTACGGGGCGTACGACCGGTGCCGTACGCGCTCAGGTCGCGTGGTGCTCCGACAGCCCGGGCCAGTCGTCCGGGCCGCCGCCCTGCCACTCGACGAGGTCGCTCTCCTCGACGTCCGTGACGTAGAGGTCGGCCAGCCGCAGGATCTCCGCCACGTCGTCGACGTGGGTGGCGATGCCGAGCGGCTCCTCGCCCAGGGTGACCCGGCGCGAGCCGTCCAGGGCGGGGGCGTGGACCACGACGTGCGGGTGCTCGGTTGGATGTGCCATGTCTTCAGGCTGCTGCGGACGGAACCGTTCCGCACCCTGAGCGGGCTGGCCGTCCGGCGGCGCGAGGCTGGGCGCGACAGGACATTCGCGCCGCCGGACGGGGTCTGGGGGGAGGGGTGGGTCCTGGGACCGCGGCGGGTGCGACGGAGGCCAAAGCGGGCTTCCCTCAGGTCGAGAAGCCGGTCCGGCCTCCTTCACCACCGCACTGGCTCGCAACCGCCGCGGTCCGCGCAGCCCTGCCCGCGTCCGTGCCCGGGGCGACCACCCCTCATCCGGGTCGGTCCCGGGCGGTCGGACGCGGTCAGGGAGTTCAGTCCTCGCGCAGGGCGCGGACCGCCTCCTCCACGCGCCGCCCGTAGTCGGGGTCGGCGGCGTGGAAGTGCGCGAGGTTCTTCTCGATCACGTCGTCGCGGGAGACCTGGGAGAGGCCGCCGGCGATGTTCGCGACCAGGCGGGACTTCTCCTCGGCGGACATCAGCCGGTACAGCTCGCCCGCCTGGAAGAAGTCGTCGTCCTTGGTGTGGGCAGGGGCCGCGTGGGTGCCCGTGTGGCCGTGCACCGCGAGCGGGGCCGACAGCGGCCGGCCGGTCTCGACCGGGCCGTCGTAGGAGTTCGGCTCGTAGTTCTTCGCGTACCGGCCCTGCGGGTTGGACGCCATGAGGCCGTCCCGGCCGTAGTTCTCGGCGGTCGTGGCCCGGGGCGCGTTGACGGCCAACTGCGTGTGGTTGACGCCCAGGCGGTAGCGGTGGGCGTCCGCGTAGGCGAACAGCCGGCCCTGGAGCATCTTGTCGGGCGAGGGGCCGATGCCCGGCACGAAGTTGTTCGGGGAGAACGCGGCCTGCTCGACCTCGGCGAAGACGTTGTCCGGGTTGCGGTCGAGGACCAGCCGGCCCACGCGCCGCAGCGGATGGTCGGCGTGCGGCCAGACCTTGGTCAGGTCGAACGGGTTGAAGCGGTAGCCGGCCGCCTCGGACGCCGGCATGAGCTGCACGTACAGGGTCCAGGACGGGTGCACGCCCCGCTCGATGGCCTGGAGCAGGTCCGTCTGGTGGGAGTTCGGGTCCTTGCCGGCGAGCTCCGCGGCCTGCTCGCTGCTCAGGCAGCGGATGCCCTGGTTGGTCTTGAAGTGGTACTTGACGAAGAAGGCCTCGCCCGCGCTGTTCGTCCACTGGTAGGTGTGCGAGCCGTAGCCGTTCATGTGCCGGTACGAGGCCGGGATGCCGCGGTCGCCCATCAGCCAGGTCACCTGGTGCGTGGCCTCGGGGGAGTGCGCCCAGAAGTCCCAGACGTTGTCCGGCTCCTGACGGCCCGTGAACGGGTCCCGCTTCTGCGAGTGGATGAAGTCCGGGAACTTGATGGGGTCCTTGATGAAGAACACCGGCGTGTTGTTGCCGACGAGGTCGTAATTGCCCTCCTCGGTGTAGAACTTCACCGCGAAACCACGCGGGTCGCGGACCGCGTCCGCGCCGCCCAGCGAGTCGGCCACGGTGGAGAAGCGGACGAACACCTCGGTGCGCCGGCCGACCGTGGTCAGGAAGTCGGCGTGCGTGAAGTCCGTGACGTCGTCGGTGACTTCGAAGTGGCCGTACCCGCCCGAGCCGCGGGCGTGCACCACGCGCTCCGGGATGCGCTCGCGGTTGAAGCGCGCGAGCTTCTCCAGCAGATGCTGGTCCTGGAGCAGGAGCGGGCCGCCGACGCCGGCGGTGGCGGAGTTCTGGTTGTCGGCGACGGGGGCGCCGGACTCGGTGGTGAGCACGCGCTGCGACATCGTGACCTTCCGTACGAGAGGGCAGCGGAAAAGTGTTTCCGCTTTGTGGAGCCTAGGGTCGGGGCGATCGGGCGTCAACAGTTTGTTGAAGCGGTGGGCATGGCTGGGCCGGGCGGTGCCGCCGCTCTGGGCGCGACAGGACAGGTGTCAGCGGCGGCACCGCCCGGGGTTTCGGGGCGCGGGCCTCAGACCTGGGCGCCGGACAGCCGCTCCACGGCCCGCAGCAGCGCCGAGTGGTCGAGGCCGCCGTCGCCCTGCGCGCGCAGGGAGGCGACCAGCTGGGCGACCACGGCGCCGACGGGCAGGGCCGCCCCGACGGTGCGGGCGGCGTCCGTGACGATGCCCATGTCCTTGTGGTGCAGGTCGATGCGGAAGCCCGGCTTGAAGTCGCGGTTCAGGAAGTTGTCCTTCTTCCGCGTCAGCACGGTGGAGCCCGCGAGTCCGCCGTTGAGGACGTCCAGGGCCGCCTTCAGGTCCACGCCGGACTTCTCCAGGAAGACCACGGCCTCGGCGCACGCCTGGATGTTCACGGCGACGATCAGCTGGTTGGCGGCCTTCACGGTCTGGCCGGAGCCGTGCGGTCCGCACAGCACGATCGTCTTGCCGAGCGCCTCGAAGATCGGCTCGGCCTGGTCGAAGTCGGCCTGCTCGCCGCCGACCATGATGGACAGCACGGCCTCGATGGCGCCGGCCTCACCGCCGGACACCGGGGCGTCCAGCACGCGGATGCCCTTGTCCTTGGCGGCCTTCGCCAGGTCGACCGAGGTCTGCGGGGTGATCGAGGACATGTCGATCAGCAGCGCGCCCGGCCGCGCGTTCTCCAGGATGCCGTCGGGGCCGTACGCGATGGCCTCGACCTGCGGCGAGGCCGGGACCATCGTGATGACGACGTCGGCGTCCCGCACGGCCTCGGCGATCGAGCCGGCCACCGTGCCGCCGGCGGCGGCCAGCCGGTCCAGCTTCTCCTGCTCCAGCGTGAAGCCGGTGACGTCGTAACCCGCCTTGATCAGGTTCTCGGACATGGGGGAGCCCATGATGCCGAGGCCGATCCAGGCGATCTTGGGGAGGGAGTTGCTCATGATGGGGTGCCTTTCGGTACGGGGGTCAGCGGGGCAGCCAGTCGAAGGCCTCGGCGCTCGGGCGGTCGCCCGGCTTGTACTCGAGGCCGACCCAGCCGTCGTAACCCGCCTTCGCCAGCTGGTCGAGGAGGTCTTCGAGGGGCAGCGAGCCCGTGCCCGGCGCGCCGCGGCCCGGGTTGTCGGCGATCTGGACGTGGCCGGTCTGCGCGGCGTACCGCTCGATCACCGCCGGGAGGTCCTCGCCGTTCATGGACAGGTGGTAGAGGTCCATGAGGAAGCGGGCGTTGCCCAGCCCCGTCGCCTCGTTGACCTTGTCGACGACGCCCACGGCCGCCGGGGCCGACACCAGCGGGTACAGCGGTGACTCGGGCTTGTTCAGCGCCTCGATCAGCAGGACCGCGCCGATCCGGTCGGCCGCCCGCGCCGCCAGGACCAGGTTCTCCAGCGCGAGGGCGTCCTGCTCGGCCGGGTCCACGCCCTCGAGGCGGTTGCCGTACAGGGCGTTGAGCGCCGTGCAGCCCAGGGAGGCCGCGAAGTCGGCGGCCACGTCGATGTTGGCGCGGAACCGCTCCGACTCCTCGCCGGGGACCGACAGGGCGCCGCGGTCCGGGCCGGGGAGCTGCCCGGCGTAGAAGTTCAGGCCGGTGAGCTGTACGCCCGCGTCCTCGATCGCCTGCTTCAGGGAGTCGAGCTCGGACCGGTCGGGCGTGGGCGAGTCGACCCAGGGCCACCACAGCTCGACCGCGGTGAAGCCGGCCGCGGCGGCGGCCGCCGGGCGCTCCAGGAGCGGGAGTTCCGTGAAGAGGATCGACAGGTTGACGTTGAAGCGCTGGTCTGCGAATCCCATCGGGGGTGGCGCTCCCTTCCTGGTGGCTCGGCAAGTCCGACGTAATTCCACATTGCGGAATCATGTTTCTGCGTAATGGAAGATTGCCTGTGGCTGGGAAGGACTGTCAAGAGCACACGCGAAAAAGCGCCCCCGCGCGGGGGCGCGGGGGCGCAGCGGCAGGAGAGGTCACAGGGCGTCGACGGCGCTCACCTTCCAGCCCTCGGAGGTGCGGGTCAGTGTCATGCGCACCCGGTTCAGGTCCACCCGGGACCCCGTGACCTGGGTGCTCCGGGTGACCTGGTTGACGAAGAGCAGGACGACGGCCCGGTCCGCCGAGGCCGACACGACGGAGGCCGCCGGGTCGCCGCCGCCCGCCGGTTCCGCGACCGTCGCCTTCACCACCCCGTGGTACTTCCGCGCCGTCGGCCCGACCACCGCCTTGGTCGTCCTGCGGTACTCCTCGGCGAACGTCCCGGTCAGATGGGTCCGCGCCCGGGCGAAGTCGCGCTCCAGACGCCGGTAGTCGTACGACAGGACGACCGGTGCCGCCGTCCGGGCCGCCGCGAGGGCCTGCTGCCGGGCCTGCCCGGCCTGCCGTCCGTCCAGGTACTGCCGCCCGAGCACGGCGCCCGCGACGAGACCGGCCAGGAGCAGGAGGGCGAGGGCGAGGGGGAGCGGCCTCCGCCACGGGCGCGGCGTTCGCACGGCCGTGTCGCCCGCGTCGGCCGCGTCGGCGGGCTCGGTCGGTTGGGCGGGCTCGGCGGGCCCGGCCGGTTCGGCGGGCTCGGCCGGTGCGGCCGCCGCCACGGCCTCGGCGAACTCGGGCGACGGCTCGGGTGGGTCGTCCCAGCCGTCGCCCGGCGCCTCGACGAGCAGGGTGCGCCCGGACGGCTGCCGCTCCGGCACCACGCGCTCGGTACGTTCCGTCGGCTCGCCGCGCTGTGTGCGCTTGGCCGCCGCGCGGGCGGCCGCGGTCAGGGTGCGGCGGGCGGGGGAGCCGGCGCCGCGGCCTCGGGTGGTCGGATTCGCCACGGTCTGTCTCCTCGGTGCCTCGATGCGGGACGGGTGGTCAGCCGACGAACTCGACGTCGGAGGTCAGCCAGCGGCCGCCCTCCAGGACGAGGTCGAGCTGCAGCCGGTACGTGCGTGCCTCCCCCTTGGGCACGGCGGTGTTGGTCACCTTGCTGTCGGCGACCACCAGGATCCGTGCCGTCCGCGCGTCGGACCGCACCAGGCCCGCCTCGAGGACCTGGCCCTCGGACACCGACCTGTTCTGCGCGACGAGTTCGGTCAGCTCCCGGGTCTGCGCGGCGAACTGCTTCCTGAAGTCGCCGGTGGCGCCCCTCAGCACGTTGCCGCTGTCGCGGTCGTAGTGCCGGTAGTCGAGCGAGGTGAAGTTCAGCGCCGACTGCCGGGCCGCCGCCAGGATGTCCTGGCGGCGCTGCTCGGCCGCGCGCTGCTCGTGCACCTGGAAGCCCAGCCAGAGGGCCGACGCCGTGGTCACGACCGTCGCCGCGGCGAGCCCCGCCGACAGCGCCCGCCGGCGGCCGGCCGCCGGCGCGGCGCGATCCCCGGCCTGCCCAGCCGTGGGGCGGCGGGTGTCCGCCCGCCCGGCGATCAGCCGCCGCAGCGGTCGCACGGCCCGCGTGAGCGGGCCGCCGGTCAGCGGGCGCGGGCCCCCGCTCATGCCATCGGTCCGACGAGCAGCCATTGCCACGAGTCCTTTCCGAACACGGTCTGTTCGCCGCCCGTCGAGCCGATCTCGACGGGCGTTCCGTCCGGGCCGGTGGCGGTGCCGGTCTCCGGGTCGTACGGGGCGACGTACGCCGCCCGGTCGGCGCCGCCGGAACGGCCGGAGGCGCCGGGGGCGTTCTGGGCGCCGCGCACCGAGGTGTCGCTGCCGCGCGGGGCGGTGCAGCGGGCGTCGGTGTTCGCCGGGCGCGTGCTGGTGTCGGCGGGGTCGCGCCGCCGCGTGTCGTACCCCTGGGTACAGGCCGGTGGGTCGTCGGCGCCCAGGACCAGACCGAAGTGGGTGGTCCCGTCGCCGGGAACGACGGTGTGGCTGCCCGCGACCACCACCGGGAAGGTGACCAGGGCCTGCTCCACGCCGGGCAGCCGGGCCAGCGTGACCTGGCCGCCGCTGATGAGGTTGGCCAGCAGCACCGGCAGGTCCGGCCGGAGCGACTTCAGCAGCGAGTTGACCTCCGTTCCGGCGGGCGGCGTGTTGCCGATCAGCCGGCGCAGGTCCCCGTCGCTCGACTTCAACTGCGCGGTGAGCGCGGCCAGATCACGGGAGAACGACTTGATGGACGAGCCCTGGTCGGCCTGCGTCCTGAGGACCCTGCGCGAGTCCTCGATGAGCGAGATCGTCTCCGGGAGGGAGTCGGACGCCGACTCGACGAGCGCGTTGCCCGAGTCCACCAGCCGGCTCAGCCGCGGCCCCGTCCCCGCGAAGGCCTCGCCCAGCTCGTCGACGGTGACCCGCAGATCGTCCTTGCCGACGGAGTTCACCAGCCGGTCCAGGCTGACGACCATGTCCGTGACGGGCAGCGGGACACGGGTGCGGTCGCGCGGGATCGTACTGCCGTCCAGCAGGTACGGGCCGTCCGTGCGGCGCGGTTGCAGGTCGACGTACTGCTCGCCCACCGCCGAGCGGTTCGCCACCACCGCCAGCGTGTCCGAGGGGATGCGCGGCGCGCCGTCCTCGATGTCCAGGGCCACCGACACACCGGAGCCGGACAGCCGCAGCTCGCCCACGCGGCCCACCGGCACGCCCCGGTAGGTGACCTCGGCGCCGGAGAAGATGCCGCCGGAGTCGGCGAAGTCGGCCCGCACGGTGTAGCCCCGGTCGAGCAGGCCGTCCACCAGGCCGGTGTACTCGGCGCCGACGTACGACACGCCGACGGCGGTGACGGCGGCGAAGGCGAGCAGCTGGACCTTGACCGTACGCGTGATCACGGCTGTATCCCCTTCAGCAGCAGCTCCGCCAGATCGAGGTCGATCCCCGGCGGAAGGCGGTGGGAGCCGGCCGGAGGGCCGTAGGCCGCGGTGCACACCGGCGGGCACAGCGGACCGCCGTCCGAGGGGGACGTGGGGGCCGGGGGCTCGACGGGCGTGTCCGGCAGGTCCGGCGTGCCCGGCACGCTCGGTGCCGGGAGCGGCGGCACGTCCGGGAGCTCGGGCGGGCTCGGCACCTCGGGCAGGTCCGGCGCCTGAGGCCTACCGGAGCCGCCCTTGCCGCCAGGCTTCTCGGTGAGGTTGCCGTAGATGCCCGCCAGGTCCAGGTCGGCGGTCACCCTGAGGTTCACGTAGTCGCCCTTGACGGCGTCCACCGCGTTGCGCGGGAACGGGTAGGTCGTCAGCAGTTCGAGGGAGTTGGGCAGGTCGTCGCCCGCCTTGTTCAGCTGTTGCAGGATCGGGCGGAGCCGCTTCAGGTTCGCGACCGTGTCGTCCCGCGAGGCGTTGACCACCTTCGTGCCCGTCTTGCCGAGCTGGGACAGGGCGGTGAGCATCTTCGTCAGGTCGCGCCGCTGGTCGGCGAGGACCTTCAGCGCGGGCGGCATGGTGTCGACGGCCGTGGCGATGGTCCTCTTCTCCTTGGCGAGGCGCTTGGCCAGCCGGTCGATGCCCTTGAGCGCCCGGACGATGTCCGCGCGCTGGTCGTCCAGGCCGCCGATGAACGTGTTCAGCTCCTTGAGCAGCGACCTGACCCGGTTCTCACGGCCCTCCAGGGCCTTGTTGAGCTCCACGGTGATCGTCTTGAGCTGGGCGACCCCGCCGCCGTTGAGGAGGGCGGAGAGGGCGGACAGCACTTCCTCGACCTCCGCGTTGCGGCCGCTGCGGGACAGCGGGATCAGGTCGCCGTCGCCGAGCCGGCCCACGGGGGCGGCGCCCGGCGGGGCGGACAGCGCCACGTACTTCTCGCCGAGCATGCTGGTCTGCCGCAGCTCGGCGACCGCGTTGCCGGGCAGCTTCACATGGTCGGCGACCCGCAGCCGGACCCGGGCGTGCCAGCCGTCCAGCTCGACCTTCTCGACGGCGCCCACCGTGACCTCGTCGACCTTGACCGCGGACCGCGGCACCAGGTCCAGGACGTCCCGGAACTCGACCGTGACGTGGTAGGCACGGCCGTCCGCGGCGGCGCCGCCGGGCAGCGGCACGTCGTACCAGCCGTTGAACCCGCAGCCGGTCAGCAGCAGCGCACCGGCCGCCGTCCACACGACCGGCCGGACCATGCGCGGAGCGCTCCGCGACCCGCCTATGGGCGACCTGCCTATGCGCGACGTACTCATCCGCGGCGTGCTCATGCGCGGCCCTCCAGGATTCCGCCGAGGCTCCGGTCGACCGTCCCGGTACTCGGCACCGCCGGGGACTTCGGCACCTCGGGCAGGGAGTCGAAGAGCTTCCGCAGCTCGGCGCAGTCGGGGTTCTCGCCGCCCTCGTCGCCGGTGGTCCTCAGCAGGGAGCACACCAGCGCGGCCGGGTCCTGCGGGTGCTGCGCGTTGTTGCGGGTGTCGAGGGTGCCGGCGGCCGGGTTGTAGGCGTTCTGCAGGTTGGACAGCCCGGTGGGCGCCACCTCCAACAGCTCCTCCAGAGCGGCCCGTTGGGTGACGAGCACCTTGGTGACCTTGCTCAGGCCCTTGACGTCCGCGGCCAGCGTCTTCTTGTTCTTCCGCACGAAGTCGGCCACGTCACCGAGCGCCTTGGCCAGGTACTTCAGCGCCGCCGCGAGGTCCTCGCGCTCCCCGGCCAGCTGCCCGGCCACCTCGGCGAGACTCTTGTTGAACGACCGCACGTCCTGGTCGTCGGCGGCCAGCGCGGCCGTGAAGACCTGGAGGTTGCGCACGGTGCCGAACAGGTCGCCGCGGCCGTCGGACAGCGTGGTGACCGCCCGGGAGAGGTCCTCCACCGTCCGGTTCAGGTGCCTGCCCTGCCCTTCGAGGTTGTCCGCGCTCACGCCCAGCAGCCGCGCCAGGGAGCCGTCCTTGTTCGCGCCCTTCGGGCCGAGCGCCTCGGAGGTGGTGTGCAGGCTGTCGAAGATCCGGTCCAGCTCGACCGGGACGGCGGTGCGCGACTCGGGGATGACGGCGCCGTCCCGCAGCACCGGGCCCTCGCGGTACACCGGCAGCAGCTGCACGTAACGGTCGCTGACCACCGAGGAGTTGATGATCGCGGCCTGCGCGTCGGCGGGCACCCTGCGCTCCTTGTCGTACTCCAGCTCGACGCGCACCCGGCCGCCCTCGGGCGTGATGCTCCGGACCTCGCCGATGCGGACGCCGAGTACGCGCACGTCCGAGCCGGGGTAGATGCCGACGGTGCGCGGGAAGTACGCCGTGACCCGGACCGGGTCGGACTGCGGCCACAGCGCGACGGCGAGCGCGGCGGTGACCGCGAGCGCGGTGAGCAGCGCGACGGCCTTGAGACGTCCGGTCATCGGGTGCCTCCCGTGCGCGGCACCACCGGAGCGGCCACCAGGTTCTGGACGTAGGAGTCGAACCAGCGGCCGTTGCCGAGGGTGTTGCTGAAGACCCGCACGTACGGGGCGAGCAGCCGCACGCTGCGGTCCAGGCTCTTCTGGTTGCGTTCGAGCATCGCGACGAACGTGTTCAGGCCCTTCAGGGCGGGCCCGATCTCCTTCCGGTTGTCCTCGACCAGGCCGGAGAGCTGGATGCCGAGCGCGGCGGAGCTCTTGAGCAGCTTGTGGATCGCGGCGCGCCGCTTGGCGATCTCCTTGAACAGCTTGTCGCCGTCCTCGACCAGCGCGGAGAAGTCCTTCGAGCGGTCGGCCAGCACGCCGGTGACCCCGTTCGCGTGGTCGAGGAGTTCGCGCAGCTCCTTGTCGCGCGAGGCCACCGTCCGGGAGATCCGCGACAGCCCCCTGATGGAGGCCCGTACCTCGGCGGGCGAGTCCTCGAAGGTGGTGGAGACGGTGTCCAGCGCCTTCGCGAGCCGCTCCGTGTCGACCTCCTCGGTCGTGGTGGTCAGGTCGCTGAACGCCTGCACGACGTCGTACGCCGAGACGGTCCGCCGCAGCGGGATCTCGCTTCCCGGCTCCAACTGGCCCGGCCCCTTGGGGTGCAGGGCGAGGTACTTGGCGCCGAGGATGGTCTTGACCCGGATGGAGGCGCCGGTGCCGGTGCCGAGGCCCGGGTCGCCCTTGACCTTGAAGGTGACCTTGACGTGGTCGCCGTCCAGGCCGACCTCCTCGACCTTGCCGACCTTGACCCCGGCGATCCGCACCTCGTCGCCCGGCTTGAGCCCGCCCGCCTCCGAGAAGGCGGCGCTGTACCTGGCGCCGCCGCCGATCAGCGGCAGGCTGTCGGCGTTGAACGCGGCGAACGTCAGCAGGGCCAGGGCGGTGAGGCCGGCGGCGCCGATCACCACGGGGTTGCGGTCGCGGAACGCCTTCGCGCGCGGCCGGCGCAGCCGCAGGCGCGGCAGCCCCGGCAGTTTCGGCGGCATGATCCGCACTTTCATCAAGGGCTCGGGGCGGCGGGCCCGCCGCCAAAGGACACGCCGGGTCATCCGCCGCACCTCGCCCTCGCCACGTGCAGCTCGGGAGTGAGCACCTGCTTGGTCTTCGGCAGGACGATCCGGCCGTCGAAGTCGCAGAGGTAGAAGTTGAACCACGAGCCGTAGGACGCCGTCCCCGTCAGCTCGTTCAGCTTGTTCGGCAGCCGCTTCAGCACGCCCTCCACGGTCTTCTCGTTCCTGTTCAGCGTTCCGGTGAGATCGGTCAGCCCGGCGATGTCGTCCTTCAGCGGCGGACGGGCGTCCCGGAGCAGCCCCGAGGTGGCCTCGGTGAGGTCGCCGATGCCCACCAGCGACTCCCCGATGGGCTTGCGGTCGGCGGACAGCCCCGAGATCACCCGCCGCAGCTGCTTGAGCAGCCCGGAGAAGCGGGCGCCGCGCTTGTCGAGCGTGGCCAGCACGGTGTTGAGGTTGTCGATCACCGAGCCGATCAGCTGGTCGCGGTCCGCCAGGGTCGTCGTGAGCGACGCCGTGTGCGCGAGCAGGCTGTCGACCGTGCCGCCCTCGCCCTGGAGGGTCCTGATGATCTCGGTGGCGAGCTGGTTGACGTCCTGCGGGCTGAGCGCGGCGAACAGCGGCTTGAAGCCGTTCAGCAGCGCGTCGAGGTCCAGCGCCGGCTGCGTCCGGGACAGCGGGATGGTGCCGCCGGGCCGCAGCCGGGTGCCGTCGCCCGTGCCCTCGGTCAGGGCGATGTACCGCTGCCCGACCAGGTTGCGGTAGCGGACGACCGCGCGGGTGCCGGTGAGCAGCGGACGGTCCTCGCGCACGGTGAAACTGACCTCGGCCAGCGTCCGGTCCTTGATCCGGATGTCCTCCACCTCACCGACCCGCACTCCGGCGACCCGGATGTCGTCGCCCTCCTCCAGTCCGGTGACGTCGCTGAACACCGCCCGGTAGGTGTGCTCCGGGGTGAAGGAGAGGTTGACGATGGTGGCGGCGAGCAGGGCCGTCGCCGTGACTGTCACCAGCGTGAAGAGGCTGAACTTGATCAGCGGGCCGGCCGTCCGGCGTGCCGTCGACGTGCTCATGCGACGCTCACCGCCGTTCCACGGGCCAGTGGTCCGAACAGCAGGGTCGCCACGGGCGGCACCTCGTCGGCCGGTACGCCCAGGACGGGCGCCACGAGGGAGCCGACGGCCCGCTGCTCGGCCGAGGTGGCGGACACCTCGCCGGGCGGCGCACCGCCGCTCGGACTCCCCGCCGACGTACCGTCGTCGAGCTTGGGCTTCGGTGCCGGCACCGGCGGGTGCGGCAGGCCCCGGCAGTCCGGGCCCGACCGGTCGGCGTAGCGCGGCTCCTCGCCGGGCCGGTACGCCCCCTGCGGCCGGACGACCTCCAGGGTGATCCGCATCGCGCCGCCCCGGAACGCCTCCTCCGACACCCGCTCCTGCCGCACCAGGCCGTCCAGCAGGCACGGGTACTCGGGCGAGTAGCGGGCGAACAGCTCCAGCGTGGGCCGGGAGACCCGGCCGAGGGTGATCAGCCGGCCGCCGTTGTCGTCGAGGAAGTCCTCCGCGGTGCCCGCGACCGTCGCGGTCGTCCGCAGCCCTGCGGCCAGCCGGTCCTGCTTCTCCACGAGTGTCCGGCTGGTGGTGACCGTGTTGCGCAGGATCCTCATCAGGTCGGGAGCCGCGTCGCCGTACACCTCGGCGACGTCGGCGAAGCGCGCGATGTCCTCCTTCAGAGAGGGCAGATGCGGGTTGAGCCGGCGCAGATAGCCCTCGACGCGGGTCAGGTTGTCGCCGATGCGGTCGCCCCGGCCCTCCAGCGCGGTGGCGAACGCCGAGAGCGTGGCGTTGAGTTCCCCGGGCTCGACCGTGCGCAACAGCGGCAGCAGGTCGTTCAGCAGCCGCTGCACCTCCATCCCCGCCTTCGTGCGGTCCTGGGTGATGACGTCCCCGGCGCGGATCGGCCGGGCCGGGGAACGCGCGGGCGCCACGAGGTCGACGTACTTCTCGCCGAACAGCGTCTTGGGCAGCAGCCGGGCGTGCACGTCCGCCGGGATGTACGGGACGTACTCCGGCTTGAGCGCGAGGCCGAGCGTCGCCTTCGCACCGTCGGCACGCACCTCGCGCACCTCGCCGACCAGCAGCCCGCGCAGCTTGACGTCGGCGCGCGGCTCCAGCTGGTTGCCCAGCGTGTCGGCCTCCAGCGTGACGCGCACGACCGGCGTGAACGCCTGCCGGTAGACGGCCACCGCGAGCGACAGCAGCAGCGCGAGCACGGCGAGGAACGTGAGGCCGTACAGGCGCAGTCGGACGGTTCTCATCGGCCTCACCCCGCGATCCGTACGGTCGTGCTCGCGCCCCAGATCGCGAGGCTCAGGAAGAAGTCCAGGACGTTGATCGCGACGATCGACGTCCGTACCGCCCGGCCCACCGCGACACCGACGCCGGCCGGCCCGCCGCTCGCGTAGTAGCCGTAGTAGCAGTGCACGAGGATGATCAGCACGGCGAAGACGATCACCTTGCCGAAGGACCAGAGCACGTCGACCGGCGGCAGGTACTGGTGGAAGTAGTGGTCGTACGTGCCCGTCGACTGCCCGTAGTAGACGGTGGTGATGGTCCGGGCGGCCAGGTACGACGACAGCAGCCCGACCACGTACAGCGGGATGACGGCGACGAACCCGGCGATCATGCGGGTGGTGACGAGGAACGGCAGCGAGGGCACGCCCATCACCTCCAGCGCGTCGGTCTCCTCGCTGATCCGCATCGCGCCGAGCTGCGCGGTGAACCCGGCCCCGACCGTCGCGGACAGCGCGAGCCCGGCCACCAGCGGGGCGATCTCCCGGGTGTTGAAGTACGCCGACAGGAACGCCACGAAGTTGGAGGTGCCGAGCTGGTTGAGGGCCGCGTAGCCCTGGAGGCCGACCTCGGTGCCGGTGAAGAACGACAGGAAGGCGATCACCCCGACCGTGCCGCCGACCACGGCGAGCGCGCCCCGCCCGAAGCTGACCTCGGCGAGCAGCCGCAGGATCTCCTTCTTGTAGCGGCGCAGGGTGCGGCCGGTCCAGGCCAGCGAACGCCCGTAGAAGGACAGTTGGGTGCCCAGCTCCTCCAGCCGGTGCAACAGCGCCATGCCTCAGCCCCTCTGCGGAACGACTTGGAAGTACACGGCGGTCATCACGAAGTTCGTCACGAACAGCAACATGAACGTGATCACCACCGACTGGTTGACGGCGTCGCCCACGCCCTTGGGCCCGCCCTTCGCCGTGAGGCCCTTGTACGAGGCGACGATCGCCGCGATCGCGCCGAACACCAGCGCCTTGATCTCCGCCGCCCACAGGTCGGAGAGCTGCGCGAGGGTGGTGAAGGAGGCGAGATAGGCGCCTGGGGTGCCGTTCTGCAGAATGACGTTGAAGAAGTAGCCACCCGCGACGCCGACCACCGACACCAGGCCGTTGAGCAGCACGGCCACCAGCATCGAGGCCAGCACCCGGGGCACGACGAGCCGGTGGATCGGGTCGATGCCGAGGACCTGCATGGCGTCGATCTCGTCGCGGATCCTGCGCGCCCCGAGGTCCGCGCAGATCGCCGTGCCGCCCGCGCCCGCGATCAGCAGCGCGGTGACGATCGGCGAGGCCTCCCGCAGCACCGCGAGCACCGAGGCGGCACCGGCGAAGGACTGGGCGCCGAGCTGCCGGGTCAGGCTGCCGATCTGCAGCGCGATGACCGCGCCGAAGGGAATCGAGACGAGGGCCGTGGGCAGGATCGTGACACTCGCGATGAACCACGCCTGCTGGATGAACTCCCGTACCTGGAAGGGGCGCCGGGGCACGGTCCGCACGACGTCCAGCGCCATCGCGAACAGGTGGCCCGACTGCCGCAGCGCCCCGGTCGGTGACAGGCTCACGCGTCCGCCCCCTCTCTGCGGTGCGATTCCGCCTCGCGTCTCGCGATCGCCTGCCAACGGGGCGGGCGGGTGATGCCCGGGCCCGGCAGCAGGCGGGGCGTCGGCTCCCGCACCACCGGCGCCTCGGTGAGCTGGGCCAGCTCCTGCTCGACCTGCGCCGCGTCCTTCTCCTCCGCCATGCCGATCGGCCCCTGCATCCGGCCGTTCAGGAACTGGCGTACGACCGGCTCGTCACTGGCGAGCAACTGTTCGCGGGGCCCGAACATCACCAGCTCGCGGCGGAACAGCAGCCCGATGTTGTCCGGGACCTGCCGGGCCGAGGCGATGTCGTGCGTGACGATCAGGAAGGTCGCGTCGATCTGCGCGTTCAGGTCGACGATGAGCTGGTTCAGGTAGGCCACGCGCACCGGGTCGAGGCCCGAGTCGGGCTCGTCGAAGAGGATGATCTCCGGGTCGAGGACGAGCGCCCGGGCGAGCCCGGCCCGCTTGCGCATGCCGCCGGAGATCTCGCCGGGCAGCTTCTGCTCGGCGCCGATCAGCCCGACCATGTCCATCTTCTCCAGCACGATGCGCCGGATCTCGCTCTCGGGCTTGCGGGTGTGCTCGCGCAGCGGGAAGGCGATGTTGTCGTACAGGTTCATCGAGCCGAACAGCGCGCCGTCCTGGAACAGCACGCCGAACAGCTTCCGCACCTCGTACAGCTCGTGCTCGCGGAGCCGGGTGAGGTCACGGCCCTGGATCGTGATCGAGCCCCGCTCCGGCTTCAGCAACCCGACGAGCGTCTTGAGGAACACCGACTTGCCCGTGCCGGAGGGGCCGAGCAGGACCGAGACCTCCCCGGCGGGCAGCGTCAGCGAGACGTCCTGCCAGATGACCTGGTGACCGAAGGACTTGGTCAGCCCTTCCACACAGATCTCGACACCCATCCGGTCCACCCTTCAGCCGTGGAGCAGCTCCGACATCTGCTCTACGGGGAGGGGCGGGGCGTCCGTCGCGGCGCGGGCCGGTTTTTTTCGGACGGGTTTCCGGGCGGCTCGGCGGACGCCCCTACGGGAGCGCGCTCGGGGTGGGGACGGCAGAGGGAGAACCCGACAGGGCGGGAGTGTCCGAGGGGAGCGGCGGAACCGACGGCACCGACTGGACGGACGTCCCCGCGGGGACGGACGGGACCGTCGGGACGGCGGGTTCCACCGGCACGTCGGGGAGGGCCGGCAGCTCGGGCACGTCCGGCACCTCGGGAGCCGGCAGCCCCGGCAGCGGGGAGACCTCCGGCAGGTCCGGCACGGACAGCGGCAGCGGGGAGACTTCCGGCAGGTCCGGCAGGTCCGGCACCGACAGCGGCAGCAGGGAGCCGTCGGCGGGAGACGCCTGCGGCTCCGGCCGGGACAGGACGGCCGGGGACACGGCGGGCCGCGGCACGGACACCCGGTCGGTGCCGTCGGGCCGCACCACCGTCGCCGCGCCCGGGGAGGCCACGGCCGGCCGCGGAGCCGGACCGTCCCCGCCTCCGTCCAGCGCGTACGGCAGCACCAGCACCCCCGCCACGGCCAGCGTCGCCGCCGTCGAGGCCACCGCCACCGCCTGGGTCTTCCCGCTCCCGTGCGGCCGCCCGCGCCCGAGCAGGAACAGCACGGCACCGAGGGTCCCGGCCAGCGAGGCGCGCAGCGTGCGGCGGGCCCGGGCCAGCAGCGACTCGACGGTCCGGTAGCTCAGCCCCATCCGCACGGCGACCTGGCCGACGTCCAGGTCCTCCGACTTCAGCCGCAGCGCCTCCGCCTGCCGGGCGGGCAGTTCCCCGCTGCGCACGGCCAGCCAGCGGGCCTCCGCCCGGTCGCACACCACCTCCTCGACCGGCGCCGGGCCGGGCGCGACGAGCGTGGGGCTGGTGCGCACCTCGGCCTCGCGGTTGACCTGCCGGTACCGGTCGACGCACAGCCGCATGGTGACCGTCGTCAGCCAGGCGCCCAGGCGCTCGTCGTCCAGGTCCGGGCGCTCCGCGGCGCGCAGCATCGCCTCGTGCACGGCGTCCTCGGCGTCCTCCTGGCTCATCGACCTGCGCCGGGCCACCTTGAGCAACTGCTCCCGGTGGCTCCACATGCGCTCCCAGCGGTCGTGCGCCGCCTGTCTCCCGGCCGGCGTGTTCGCATGCGTCTCCGCAGGCATGTCCGTCGCCATGAGGGGCCCCTTCGTGCTCGCCCGCCGGGCCCGTGCCGCCCGGCGGGTGGCGACATTACCGCCCGGTAGCGGCGGTTGTGGAGGGGGTGGAGGCCATCGGGTCCGTACCGTTGCTGGTCAGCGGGGCGTCATCGGGGAGCAGACCGGCGCCGGGGAGGTCCACGCCGGGGTCGGTGCCGGTGCCGGGGACAGTGCCGGGCAGCCCGGGCTTCGCCGTCTCCGTCGGCCCGTCCGCCGGACGGGACCGCTCCGGAGCGGGCGAACGGGGCGCGGCGGGCGCGGTCGGCGTCCCCGTCCGGGGGGCGCCCGGCCGGGCGGACGGCCTCGTCGAGGGCCGGGGCGTGGAGGCGGGGTGCGACGCCTCCGGTCGCCCCGAGGAGGTCCCGGGACGGTCCGGCACCACCCGGTGCCCCGCCAGGAAGTACGCGTACCAGGCGAGGACCGTGCGCAGATACGCCCGCGAGCGGTTGTAGCCCAGGATCGCCCGGTCCAGGTCGGCCGGGTCGGACAGGTTCCGGCCGCCGGCGCACAGGTAGTGGCCGGCGGCGAGCGCGGCGTCGAAGACGTTGTCCGGGTCGGCACGGCCGTCGCCGTTGCCGTCCGCGCCCCAGCGGGCCCAGGTCGACGGGATGAACTGCATCGGGCCGACCGCCCGGTCGTACGCGGTGTCCCCGTCGTACGCGCCGCCGTCGGTGTCCCGGATCAGGGCGAAGCGGACGCCGTCCAGCCGGGGGCCGAGGATCGGTGTCACGGTCGTGCCGTCCGCGGTCACCCGGCCGCCGCGCGCCTGCCCGGACTCCACCTGGCCGATGGCGGCCGTCAGCTGCCACCGCAGCCGGCACCCGGGAGTGGTGCGGGCGAGTTCCGCCTCGGCGTGCCGGTACGCGGCGAACACGGTCTCCGGCAGCGCACCGCCGGACACCCGCGCCCGGGCCTCGTCCCGCCGGGCGGCCCGCAGCGGCGGCAGGTCCGTACGGTACGGACTGTCGCCCGACACACTCGGCCCCCGCCCGCCGGACGCCTGCTGCGTCGGAGCCGAGGCCCGGGCCGGTGCCGCCCCCGGTGCCTGCGACGCCGTCAGCACGGCGAGGGCGGCCACCGCCGCAGCCGTACCCCTGGCCCCTTTGAGCCCACCCCTGAACACACGCCCTGCCATCTCCCCGTCCCCTCCCTGTGCGGATCCGTCCTCTGCTCTACGCGGCAGGGGCACCGGTCCGTCGCACGCGGGGTGGCCGGCTTCCGGCGCCGCGTCCCGGAGCCGGCCGGCAGGGGTCGTCGAAGAGGCTGCACGAATCTCCGTGCCGCGCGTTAGGTTGAGCGCGTGCGACTGAGAGTGGAGTTCACGACCGAGCCCTTCGACCTGGACGAGGCGCCCGCGCACGCCGTGGTGGCCCGCGAGGTCGTCGAGGCCGCCGAGCTGGACGCCGTGGACGTGGGCCCCTTCGGCAACACCGCGGAGGGCGGTGCCGACGCGGTGCTCACCGCCGTGGACGCCCTGCTCCGCAGGACCCTGGAAGCGGGCGCCACCCGGATCACGCTCCAGGTCAACGTGGTCGAGGAGGGCGAGGCATGAGCGGCCCGGGGGACGAGCCGTTCATCGCGGCCGTCAAGCCGCTGGTCGACGCGATGGGCGGCGAGATGATCCCGCCGGACGAGGCCGGCCCCGACGACGTCGTCCTGTCCTGGGAGGGCCGCGACGCCGTCGCCGTGCGGCTGCCGCAGCTCGCCGACTCCCTGGACCACATCCTCGCCGCCATGGAGCGTCGCAAGGGCATGCCGCTGGCCGACCTGGACCGCAAGGCCAAGCAGGAGGTGGTGCGGATACTCGAGGCGCGCGGCGCCTTCTCCGTACGGCACGGCGTGGAGACCGTGGCGAGCGCCCTCGGCGTCAGCCGCTTCACCGTCTACAACTACCTCAACCGCGAAAAGGGAGCCTGACCGGGCCGCTGCCCGGTTTCGCCGCCTCGCCGGGTTTCGTCACACGGAATTTTCAACAAACTGTTGACGTGCTGTCGGGGGAGGGCGTTAGCTATCGGCACGCCCGTTCAGCACGACGGCCGTTCGCGGCCACGGAGGCTCCCGTGACGTCCACTTCCACGCCGCCGGGCCTGGCCCGTTTCAACACGCTCGAGGAGCACGCGGCCCTCGCCGCGCTCCACGAGGTGTGCGCCTCCTCGGCGTGGGCCCGGCGCCTGCTCGCCGCCCGCCCCTGTGCCACCGTCGAGGACCTGTACGCCGCGAGCGACGCCGCCACGGCCGGGCTGACCGCCGAGGACCTCGCGGAGGCGATGGCCGGGCACCCGCCGATCGGCCGTCCCAAGCCCGGCGACCCCGCCTCGGCCCGGGAGCAGCGCGGCATGGCCGGCGCCTCCGAGGAGCTGAGGGCGGAGATGCTGGAACTGAACCTGGCCTACCAGGAGAAGTTCGGCCACGTCTTCCTGATCTGCGCCACCGGCCGCACCGGCGAGCAGATGCGCGACGCGGTCAAGGAGCGGATCGGGAACGCGCCGGAGCGGGAGCGCGAGATCGTCCGCACCGAGCTGGGCAAGATCAACCGCATCCGCCTGGCCCGACTCGTGGAAGAGGAAGCCTGATCATGAGCACCAGCACCACCGCATCCGTGTCCACGCACATCCTGGACACCAGCGTCGGCCGCCCCGCCGAGGGCGTCGCCGTCCACCTCGCCGCCCGCGCGGGCCGGGAGGCGGACTGGCAGGCGCTCGGCGGCTCCGCGACCGACGCGGACGGGCGGTGCAAGGACCTCCCGGCGCTGCCGGAGGGGACCACCCACGTACGGCTCGACTTCGCGGTCGAACCGTACTTCGAGAAGAAGCAAGCCGATGCGCAGCAGGACGCCCCCGCGAATCGGGACAGCGGCGCCGGTGTGTTCTTCCCGGAGGTGGCGATCACGTTCGCCGTCGTGCCGGGCGAGCACTACCACGTACCGCTGCTGCTCAACCCGTTCGGCTACTCCGTTTACCGAGGGAGCTAGCTATGCCCACCATCCTGGGACAGAACCAGTACGGCAAGGCCGAGAACCGAGTCGTCAAGATCACGCGGGACGGCGCCACCCACCACATCAAGGACCTGAACGTCTCCGTGTCGCTGAGCGGCGACATGGACGAGGTCCACTACTCCGGCTCGAACGCCAACGTCCTGCCGACCGACACCACCAAGAACACGGTGTACGCGTTCGCCAAGGAGCACGGCATCGAGTCCGCCGAGCAGTTCGGCATCCACCTCGCCCGCCACTTCGTCACCAGCCAGGAGCCGATCCACCGGGCCCGCATCCGCATCGAGGAGTACGCCTGGGAGCGGATCGAGGCCTCCGACGCCAACTCGAAGTTCATCGGCGCCGACGAGGTCAAGCACTCCTTCGTCCGCAAGGGCCAGGAGGTCCGGCTGACCCAGATCACCTACGACGGCTCGTCGTGGGAGGTCGTCTCCGGTCTCAAGGACCTGGTGGTCATGAACTCGACCAACTCCGAGTTCTGGGGCTACGTCAAGGACAAGTACACGACCCTCAAGGAGGCCTACGACCGCATCCTGGCCACCGAGGTCTCCGGCCGCTGGCGGTTCAACTGGACCGACGACGAGCAGCGCATGCCGAACTGGGAGAAGTCCTACGAGCAGGTGAAGAAGCACATGCTCCAGGCCTTCGCCGAGACGTACTCGCTCTCGCTGCAGCAGACGCTGTACCAGATGGGCGCGCGGATCATCAACCACCGCAGCGAGATCGACGAGGTCCGCTTCTCGCTCCCCAACAAGCACCACTTCCTGGTCGACCTGGAGCCGTTCGGCCTGAAGAACGACAACGAGGTGTACTACGCCGCCGACCGCCCCTACGGCCTGATCGAGGCGACGATCCTCCGGGACGGCTGCGAGGCGAGGATCCCCGTGGACCTCACCAACCTCTGACGTTCCCTCTTTCGGCACCCGTGGCCGGGGAACCTGTCTCTCCGGCCACGGCACTCAAACTCCCAGGGTCCTGCCGTGCCCTCTCCACATCAGCGCAAAGGACGAACCATGGCAGCAGACCGGCGCATCGTCATCGAGAACTGCGCGATCGCGACCGTCGACGGACACGACACCGAGTACGCCTCCGGGCACGTCGTCCTCGCCGGCAACCGCATCGAATCCCTCGGCGCGGGCCCGGCCCCCGAGGGCCTGGAGAACGTCGCCCGCCGCATCGACGCCTCCGGCCACCTCGTGACACCCGGACTGATCAACACCCACCACCACTTCTACCAGTGGATCACCCGCGGCCTCGCCACCGACCACAACCTCTTCGACTGGCTGGTCGCGCTGTACCCGGTCTGGGCGCGCATCGACGAGCCGATGGTCCGCGCGGCCGCCCAGGGCTCGCTCGCGATGATGGCCCGCGGCGGCGTCACCACCGCCATGGACCACCACTACGTCTTCCCGCACGGCTCCGGCGACCTGTCCGGCGCGATCATCGGTGCCGCCCGCGACATGGGCGTCCGCTTCACCCTCGCCCGCGGCTCCATGGACCGCAGCGAGAAGGACGGCGGCCTGCCCCCGGACTTCGCCGTCGAGACCCTCGACGGGGCCCTCGCCGCCACCGAGGAGACCGTCCGGCAGCACCACGACTCCTCCTTCGACGCCATGACCCAGGTCGCCGTCGCGCCCTGCTCGCCCTTCTCCGTCTCCACGGAACTGCTGCGCGACGGCGCCCAGCTGGCCCGCCGCCTCGGCGTCCGGCTGCACACGCACGGCTCGGAGACCGTGGAGGAGGAGAAGTTCTGCCACGAGCTGTTCGGCATGGGCCCGACCGACTACTTCGAGTCCACCGGCTGGCTCGGCGAGGACGTGTGGATGGCGCACTGCGTCCACATGAACGACTCCGACATCGCCGCCTTCGCCCGGACCCGGACCGGCGTCGCCCACTGCCCCTCCTCCAACGCCCGCCTCGCCGCCGGCATCGCCCGCGTCCCCGACATGCTCGCCGCCGGCGTCCCGGTCGGCCTCGGCGTCGACGGCACCGCCTCCAACGAGTCCGGCGAACTCCACACCGAGCTGCGCAACGCCCTCCTCATCAACCGCCTCGGCGGCCACAAGGAGGCCGCGCTCAACGCCCGCCAGGCGCTGCGCCTCGGCACCTACGGCGGCGCCCAGGTCCTCGGCCGGGCGGCCGAGACCGGCTCCCTGGAGCCCGGCAAGCTCGCCGACCTGGTCCTGTGGCGGATGGACACCCTCGCCCACGCCTCCATCGCCGACCCGGTGACCGCCCTGGTCTTCGGCGCGGCGGCCCCGGTCGCCGCCTCCTTCGTGGGCGGCCGGCAGATCGTCGAGGACGGGCGCCTGCTCACCGCCGACGAGGACGCCATCGCCCGCGCCACGCGCGACGAGGCCCGGCGCCTGGCGCGGATCGCCGCCGAGGCCTGACCCCACCCGGATACTCCGGCCGGGAGGGACGGCTCCCGGCCGGTGGCCGTGGACCCGAGCGGGGTCCGCGGCGGCTGTCTCCGGGGCGCGCACACACGCGCGCCCCGGAACGGCCAACCCGTCACCAGGTCCCGCACGACCACCCGCACCACCTCCTTGACACCCACGGCCGCCGCTCGGCGCCGCCGTGTAACCGACCGGAGGGACGCCGCCGTGGCCGACCACCCCGTTGACGAAAAACTCCCCGCGCTCAAGATGGCGACGACCGGCCTGCAGCACGTGGCCGCCATGTACGCCGGAGTCGTCGCCCCACCCCTGATCGTCGGCGCGGCCATCGGCCTGACCGCCAGCGACCTGACCTTCCTCACCGGCGCCTGCCTGTTCACCGCGGGCCTCGCCACCTTCCTGCAGACCCTCGGCATCTGGAAGATCGGCGCCCGGCTGCCGTTCGTCAACGGTGTCACCTTCGCCGGTGTCGCCCCGATGACCGCGATCGTCGCCTCCACCGAGGACAAGTCCGACGCCCTGCCGATCATCTTCGGCGCGGTCATCGTCGCCGGACTCCTGGGCTTCATAGCCGCCCCCGTCTTCTGCAAGGCGATCCGCTTCTTCCCGCCGGTCGTCACCGGCTCCGTGATCACCCTCATCGGCATCTCGCTGCTGCCCGTCGCCTTCGGCTGGGCCCAGGGACCGGACCCGGCCGCGCACGACTACGGCTCGGCGACCAACCTGGGCCTCGCGGGCGTGACCCTGCTGATCGTGCTGCTGCTGCGCCGCTTCACCCGGGGCTTCGTCAAGCAGATCGCCGTGCTGCTGGGTCTGGTCGCCGGCACGCTCATCGCGATCCCGTTGGGCGTCACGGACTTCGGCCCGGTCGCGGACGCGGACGTCATCGGCTTCCCGACGCCGTTCCACTTCGGCGCCCCGCAGTTCCAGCTCGCCGCGATCATCTCGATGTGCGTGGTGATGGTGGTGTCGATGACCGAGTCGACCGCCGACATGCTGGCCCTCGGCGAGATCGTCGACCGCCCGGCCGACGAGAAGACCATCGCCGCCGGCCTGCGCGCCGACACCCTCGGCTCGGCGATCAGCCCCGTCTTCAACGGCTTCATGTGCAGCGCCTTCGCGCAGAACATCGGCCTGGTCGCGATGACGAGGATCCGCAGCCGGTACGTCGTCGCGGCCGGCGGCGGATTCCTGGTCCTCATGGGCCTGTGCCCGATGGCCGCCTCGCTGATCGCCGTCGTACCGCGCCCGGTCCTCGGCGGCGCGGGCGTGGTCCTCTTCGGCTCGGTCGCCGCCAGCGGCATCCAGACCCTGGTGCGGGCCGGCCTCGACAAGGACAACAACGTCCTGATCGTGGCCGTCTCCCTGGCCGTCGGCATCATCCCCATCACGGCGCCGGAGTTCTACCACGCCTTCCCCGAGACGGCCCGGATCGTCCTGGACTCGGGCATCTCGACGGGCTGCGTGGCGGCCGTGCTGCTCAACCTGGTCTTCAACCACCTGGGCGACAGCGGCCGGGAGGCCCACGACGTGACCCACCCGATGGAGGCGGGTGAGGAACTCACGGGCACGCCGAAGGCACCAGCCGCGTAGCGCTCCGGAGCCTTAGGCCCTGTCGGCCTGGAGCCCGAACAGGCCCGGGTCCGCCGCCAGCTTCCGGAAGACCTCGGCGGGGTCGGCGACCAGCCTGCGCTCCTTCAGGTCCAGGATCCCGCCGACCGCCGTGATCTCGGCGGCCACCGTGCCGTCGGGCTTGCGGACGGTCTGCTCGATACGGAACGTCTTGCCGTCGCCCCACTCGAAGGCGCAGGTCACCTCCACCTCGTCGCCCGCGAGCAGCTCCCGCTTGTAGCGGATGGTCGTCTCCAGGGCCACCGGTCCCACCCCCTGGGATATGAGACCGGCCTGGCTGATCCCGGCCGCCTCGAGCAGCGACCAGCGGGCGTGTTCCGCGTAGTTGAGGTACACCGCCTGGTTGAGGTGCCCCTGCACGTCCGTCTCGTAGCCACGGACGGTCATAGGGACGGAAAACGGCTCGCTCACGGCTTTCCCTTCTCGCACCGGGTTCTCGCACCGGATTCTCGTGTCATGCGCAACGATCCACCGATCTTGGCATGCCCATCACGCCCGGCGCGGGGAAGCCAGGAGATAGCGGGTCCCGGTGCGCGGCTCGCGGTGCTCGCTCACCTGCCAGCCTGCCCCCTCCAGGGTGGCCGCGCAGGCGCGCAGCGCCTCGCCGTCCGGCGCGTGGACGGCGACGGCCTCCGGCTGCGGGGTCTCCCGCACCCGGTAGCCCCCGTCCTCCGGGCCGGCCGGAGGGTGCCCGGCCGCCTCCAGGGCGAGCGCGGCGGCCTGCACGAGATGTGTGCGCTCCCAGCCGCACGGCCGGTCCACCGCCCCGTCCCGGTTGGTCATGCGGCGCAGCTCCAGCAGGCCCTGCCAGGCGCTGTGCACCTCGCGGCGCCGGGCGGGCCCGGACCGCGGAGGGTCCGGTTCACCACCGGTCCGTGCCGCGAACACACCCGTGGCGGCGGGGGCCTCCCCGGCGGGCTCGGGCGCCTGTGTGATGCCCTGCCGGACCCGATGCCCCTCCGGCGTCAGGAAGTGGTCGTGCGGCGGCCGGGGGTGCCGGAAGGCGAGCCCGCGCTTCACCAGCGCAGCGAGCTGCGCCTCCGTACCCCGCAGCCGGCCGGTCACCGGGTCGGCGGCGTCGATGACCCGCCGCTGCGCGGCGGTCGGCGGTCGGGTCACGGCGTGCTCCTCTCCGGCCGGTCTCGGGCACTGGCCCACCTGCTCGAAGGCTACGACCCGCCACTGACAACCGCCCCTACTGGCGGTAGCCGCCGAGGAACCGCCCGATCCGCCCGATCGCCGCCTCCAGGTCGTCCGAGTACGGCAGGGTCAGGATGCGGAAGTGGTCCGGGGTGGGCCAGTTGAAGCCCGTGCCCTGCACCACCTGGATCTTCTCCCGCAGCAGCAGGTCCAGGACGAACTTCTCGTCGTCGTGGATCCGGTGCACCTTGGGATCGAGGCGCGGGAAGGCGTACAGCGCGCCCTTCGGCTTCACGCAGGTCACGCCGGGGATCTCGTTCAGCTTCTGCCAGGCCACGTCCCGCTGTTCCAGCAGCCGCCCGCCGGGCCTGGTCAGCTCGCCGATGGACTGCCGGCCGCCGAGCGCGGCCTGGATGGCGTACTGGGCGGGCGCGTTGGCGCACAGCCGCATGGACGCCAGCATGGTGAGGCCCTCCAGGTAGTCCTTCGCGTGCTGCTTCGGGCCCGTGACCACCAGCCAGCCGGAGCGGAAGCCCGCCACGCGGTAGGTCTTGGACAGGCCGCAGAAGGTGAGGACCACCAGGTCGGGGGCGAGCGCGGCGGCCGAGTGGTGCACGGCGTCGTCGTAGAGGATCTGGTCGTAGATCTCGTCGGCGAGGACCATCAGGCCGTGGCGGCGGGCGAGGTCGAGGATGCCCTCGACGATCTCCTTCGGGTAGACGGCGCCGGTGGGGTTGTTCGGGTTGATGATCACGACCGCCTTGGTGCGGTCCGTGATCTTGGACGCCATGTCGTCCAGGTCCGGGTACCAGTCGGCCTGCTCGTCGCACAGGTAGTGGACCGCCTTGCCGCCCGCGAGGGTCGTCACCGCCGTCCAGAGGGGGAAGTCGGGGGCGGGGACCAGGACCTCGTCGCCGTCCTCGACCAGCGCCTGTACGGCCATGGAGACCAGCTCCGACACGCCGTTGCCGAGGAAGACGTCGTCGACGCCGACCTCCAGCCCGAGCGTCTGGTAGCGCTGGGCGACGGCGCGGCGGGCGGAGAGGATGCCGCGCGAGTCGGTGTAGCCGTGCGCCTGCGGCAGCATCCGGATCATGTCCTGGAGGATCTCCTCCGGCGCCTCGAACCCGAAGAGCGCGGGGTTGCCGGTGTTCAGGCGCAGCACGCTGTGGCCCGCCTCCTCCAGCGCGTTGGCGTGCTCTATGACCGGGCCGCGGATCTCGTAACAGACCTCGCTGAGTTTGCTCGACTGCCGGAACTCCATGCGCCGCTTCCCCTCGCTCACTGGTGTTGCTTGGTTTTACCAAGCAGCAGCTTGGAAAGTCCAACAACTTGTCTAGACTGCGTCGCATGCCACCTCGCCGAAGCTACGACCAGTACTGCTCCGCCGCCCGCGCGCTCGACGTCGTCGGCGACCGCTGGACCCTGCTGATCGTCCGGGAACTGCTCGCCGGTCCCCGCCGCTACACCGATCTGCACGCGGACCTGCCCGGCGTCAGCACGGACGTACTCGCCTCGCGGCTGAGGGACATGGAGCGCGACGGCCTCGCCACCCGCCGCCGGCTGCCACCGCCCGGCGCGGCCACGGTCTACGAACTCACCCCGCGGGGACGTGAGATGCTGCCCGTGCTGCAGGCGCTGGGGGAGTGGGGGCAAAGCGAGCTCGGGGAGCGCCGGCCGACGGACGCCGTACGGGCGCACTGGTTCGCGCTGCCCCTGCTGCGCCTGCTGGACGGGGAGGGGCTCGTCGAAGTCCGCCTGGAGGAAGGGCGGTTCCATCTGCACGCCGGTGCCGAGGAGGGACCGGTGTACGGCGACGGACCCGCCCCCGCGGAGCCCGACGCCCTGCTGGTCCTGGACACCGCCACGTGCACGGCGCTCAGCCGCGGCGAGCTGGACCTGCTCCGGGCCGTACGGGAGGGCCGGGTCGAGGTGACCGGCGAGGGCGCCCTCGCGAAGACCCTCCGCGAGGCATGAGAGAAGGCCCGCACGAAGCGGGCCTTCTGAGGACGCGCCAGGCGGCGGACGGGTGCCCGTCAGACGCCTGACGGCGTCTGTGCCGGTGGCGGGCGACGGGGCCTGTCGGGCGCTTGGTGGCGTCTGTGCCGGTGGCGGGCGATGGGGCCTGTCGGGCGCTTGGTGGCGTCTGTGCCGGTGGCGGGCGACGGGGCCTGTCGGGCGCCTGACGGCGTCTGTGCCGGTCGCGGGCGACGGGGCCTGTCGGGCGCCTGGTGGCGTCTGTGCCGGTCGCGGGCGACGGGGCCTGTCGGGCGCCTGGTGGCGTCTGTGCCGGTCGCGGGCGACGGGGCCCGTCAGGCGTCCGGTGGCACCCGTGCCGGTCGCGGGCGACGGGGCCCGTCAGGCGTCCGGTGGCACCCGTGCCGGTGGCGGGCGACGGGGCCTGTCGGGCGCCTGGTGGCGTCTGTGCCGGTGTGGCGGGCGACGGGGCCTGTCGGGCGCCTGGCGGCACCCGTGCCGGTCGCGGGCGACGGCGGCCGCGGGCAACGAGGTGTCAGGCACCCGGTGGCACCCGTGTCGGACGGCCCGAGCCGCGGGTCAGCGCGTACCCGGCGACCCCCGCCAGCGCGGCCAGGACACCGCCCGTCGCGGTCCACACCCACCGGTCCGACCACCAGCCGGACGTCCAGCCGTCCTCCGGTTCCAGCCCGGCCAGCACCGCCGCGTCCTCCCGCTCCTGCCCGGACCGCGTCGCGATCCCCGGCACCAGCGGCTCGGCCAGCGAGCCGTCCACCGCCGCCGAGCCGCCGATGTCCTCGGAGTCCACCCGGACCCGGGTGTCGACCGGGAGGCCGAGGTCGGCGGTGGTGACGCCGGTGGCCGTCAGCCGGACGTAGTACGTGCCGGGCAGCGGGTCGTTGCCCCACGGCTCCGACCAGGCACGGACCGTGCGCAGGACGCAGGCCAGCTCCACGGAGGCCGCGTCGGCCGCAGCGGTGCGCGTCTGCGCCCCGTACTGGCAGGCCTGACGGCGGCGCAGACCGTCGTAGACGTCGATCTGCCAGGTCTGGGCGGCATGGGTGTCCGGCAGCTTCACCGTCGCCCTGACCGTGGGGCGCTGCCCGGTGTCCGCGGGGAACGACCAGTACAGGTAGTCGCCGGTGGAGCCGCTCGCGGTGGCCTCCTGCCCCTGCTCGATCTCCGTCGCCGTACGGAACGACGTACCGGCCCGCGTGGGGGCCGACCCGCCGTCCTGCGACGGAGTCGACGGAGTCGGGGAGGCGTCGGCCGCGGCCGGGGCGACCGCCAGGCCCAGGGTCAGCAACGCGGCGCTCAACGCACGTACCACTCGCATCAGTTGGTCCTCCAGACAGCGACCCGCCAGCGCGACAGCCAGCCCCAGACGAGACCGGCCAGGAAGCCGGTGAGGATCAGGACACCCAGTAGCCACCAGCCGCGGCCGAGGCCGAAGGCGGCCACGTCGGCCGCCCGGTCCGGACCGTCCACGACATCGACGGTCAGCTCCAGCGGCAGACCGGGCGTGGTCTTCACACCGGAGGCCGCCGAGAAGGAGTGCGACACGGTCAGGCAGACGGCCTCGGCCGGTGCGTCCTCCTCGTCGCTCGCCGCCTTCGGGTAGCGCAGACCCGTCGAGATCACGTCCGTACGGCCGGTGCCCGCCGCCTCGCCGCGCACGATCTCGCGGCCCTTGACGGTGACGGCCCGCAGCAGGACGCCGTAGCCGGGGTTCACGGCCCGGTCGGCCGCCACGCTCACCGAGGCGCGCAGCTCCTTGCCCGGCGGGACGTCCACCCGGTACCAGCGCTGCTGCCCGAACTCCTCCCGGTCGCTGTACAGCCCGGACTTCAGCGCCGGGGCCCCGGCGCACTCGGCGGCGCCCCGCGTCGGCACCGGCGTCACCACCGGGTCGGCCGCCCGGTCCACCAACTCGTTGACCCGGTCGGTGAGTTCGTCCTGGTGCTCCACCGAGGTGTAGGTGCCGCCGGTGGCCTCGGCGATGCAGCTCAGCTGCCGGCTCAGCTCGGCGGTGGGCACCAGTCCCAGCGTGTCGATGGTCAGGCCGATGCCCTTGGCGGCGATCTCCCGGGCCACCTCGCACGGGTCGAGCGGGGCGCAGGTGTCCTCGCCGTCGCTGATCAGCACGATCCGCTTGGAGCCGTTCCCGCCCTCCAGGTCGTCGGCCGCCTTCAGCAGGGCCGGGCCGATCGGCGTCCAGCCCGTCGGGGTGAGCGTGGCGACGGCCGTCTTGGCCTCGGTGCGGTCCAGCGGGCCGACGGGGTAGAGCTGCGCGGTGTCCTTGCAGCCCGTCTTCCGGTCGTCGCCCGGGTAGTTCGCGCCGAGGGTGCGGATGCCGAGTTCGACCTCCTCGGGCGTCGCGTCCAGCACCTCGTTGAACGCCTGCTTCGCGGCGGCCATCCGCGACTGTCCGTCGATGTCCCGCGCTCGCATCGAGCCGCTCACGTCGAGGACGAGGTCGACCTTGGGGGCCTCCTGGCCCGTGGGTTCACCGGCGGCCGCTCCGGCCGGGAAGGCGAGCCCGGCCGTCAACGCGGCGAGCAGGGCACAGACGCCCGCCGCCAGCCGTTTACTTGTGATCATCGGCGGATCTTATTGATCACCGGGGGCGGGCTCCAAAACGGGGCTCAGCGCAGGGGATTGGGCAGCTCCGCCCACTGGTCCCCGGGCGTCTGCGGCGAGAGCCGCATCAGCGTCAGCGCCTTCGTGGGCAGGGGATCGGCGCGCAGCGCGGCGAGATCCGGCGTGTCCGGGAGATCCCGTACGGCCGTCCCCAGCGCCGTCGACAGCGCCTCGCCCGACCCGGCCGTCCCGGCCAGCGCTCCTGCCACGAGTGAGCCGAACAGCTTGCGGCGGAGCGTGCGTTCGTCGTCGGTGACCATGCGGGCCGGCAGGTCGGGCACCGCGATGCGGTGCCGGGCGAGGCGGGCCGGGCTGACGCGGATGTCGGCCAGGTCGCGGTAGACCAGCCGCAGCGGCTCGCCCGCCGGCGACAGGACCACCAGCAGGTTCTGGCCGTGCGCCTCCAGGGCCACGCCCAGCTCCAGCAGCCGCAGGCCCACCGTGAGGGCGAGCCGCGCGAAACCGGCCAGCCAGCCGGGGGAGCGGGGCAGTCCGGTCGTGGCGAGCGCCGCCACCGGCAGGATCCGTTCACCGCTGCCCGCGTACGTGCGCGGGGACTCCCGCAGGACCGCCGCGAAGTCCGGGGAGCCGGCCGCCGCCGCGCCCAGGGTGCGGGTGACGTGCAGCAGGCCGTCCGTGCGTGCCGCCGGAACCCCGGCGAACTCCGACAGCACCGCCGAGGCGGCGACCGACGGCAGCGAGATGTCCCGCACCGAGGACGTCAGCCGGGCGCTGAGCGACGTCTTGACGTGCGGCCCGCCGGGCAGGGCGAGCGTGCGCAGGGACATCAGCGGATGCCCCGGACTCCGCTCCTCGCACGTCCGCTTCAGCACATGCGCCGCCTGCCAGGGATGCACCGGCAGCACCACGTGCTCCCCGTCCCGCAGGTCCCCCGGCCACACCCCCGTCACCAGGCACTCCTCCGCCCGTACCGGCACCAGCCCGAGCTCCACCACCGGCCGGTGCTCCGGCCCGTAGGCGAGCTGCTCGGCCACCGAGAAACCGGGCCGGGACCGGCACGTCGGGTGGAAGGGATGCCCGTCGACGATCCGCTGCTCCCACGCCCAGTCGCTCTCCGGCCACGCCTCCCGCTCGCCCTCCTGCCCCGCCCGCGACAGCGCCAACGAGGCCACGCTGTGTCCGAGTTCGGCGGCGAAGGCGGCGGAGTGCGGGACGGCGAGGTCCGTCACCAGCCGCGCCGGATCGGCGTACGCCGTCCCGTCGAGCCGTACGACGGTGACGTACGCGCCGGTCGCGTACGGATCCGGCCGCGGGCCGTGCAGCCGGCGGCCGTCCGACAGGCGCAGGGTCAGCCCGTCCCGGCCCCGCTCCCCGCCGGTGACCCAGGGCAGCGGATCATGCGTGAGACCACGCCACAGCCGCGACAGGACGGCCGCCCGGGCGCCGGGCAGTTCGGCCTCGTACCGCGGCAGGAGGCCGGGCCGTACGACGGCCAGTTCCTCGGCGACCTCGGCCTCGGCGGTGGGGGGACGGTGCACGGGCGGGCTCCTCGGGTACGAATAGGGCGTCACGGCGGGACGGCGACGACCGCATACTGATCATCTCCGCCCGGAACGCCGGCCGGAACGCTGGAAGGACCGTAGGGAACGAGTGGAACGCGTGGACCTCATGCCCCCGCCCGCCGAGGACGACTCGGCCCACGGCGACGACAGTGCCACCGGCCTCGCCGGGCGCGCGGACGCGTACGCCGCCGTGCCGCTGCTGAACTGCCTGCTGCGGGAGGTGGCCCGGCCGGTCCGGCAGGAGGGCGATCGCCGGGTCTACCGTCTGCCCGGCGGGGGCCGCCTGCTGCGCGTGCGCGGGACGCGGCGGCCCGCCGAGCCCGAGGTGCGGGTGGCGGGCGGCTGGCGGCGCGTCGGCCACCCCGAGCTGGTCAAGCTCGTCGCCGAGGAACTGCGCCGGCACACCGGGCTGTCCAACCACGAACTGCCCGCCGAGATGATCGACAGCCGGGACGCCGTGGCCGCGCTGCTGGCCGCCCGGGCCGGCGCCGTCCCGCCCGGCGACCTCTACCTCCGCTCCGAGCAGTGCCTCCTCACCGGCCACACCCACCACCCGGCCCCCAAGGCACGCGGCGGCGGCCCGGCCGCCGGCTGGCTGCCGTACGCGCCCGAGGCGTACGCCCGCTTCCCGCTGACCCTGCTCGGCCTGCGCGAGGACACCGTCGTCGAGGAGGGCGACACCTCGGCCCTGGACGCCCTCGGCACGGCCCCGCCCGGCTACCGGCTGCTGCCCGCCCACCCCTGGCAGCTCGACCTGGCCGCGCGGGAGCTCGACGCAGCCTTCGCGGACGGCCGGCTCGTCCGGCTCGGCACGACCGCCTTCGACACCTGGCCGACGGCCGCGATCCGCACGCTCTACGCACCCGAGCCCGACCTCTTCCTCAAGTTCAGCCTCGACGTGCGCATCACCAACGACATCCGCCGGCTCTGGCGCCACGACCTGCTCGCCCTGCGCCGGACCGACGCGGCGGTGTGCTCCGCGCTGGCTGCGTCCGACGGCCCTCCGGCCTGGCTGAGCGACCGCGGCTACCGCACCGCCGACTTCGCCTTCGAGGCCCTGGCCGTCCTCGTCCGCGACGGCTTCCACGACCGTCTGCTGCCCGGCGCGACCCCGCTGCTGGCCGCCGGACTCGTCGAGGGCTTCGACGGCAGCCCGCTCGACCGCGCCGCCGCCCCGGAGGCCTGGTGGGCGGCCTACCTGGCGCAGGTGGTGCCCCCGGCCGTCACGGCCTTCGCCCGGCACGGCGTCGTCCTGGAGGCCCACCTGCAGAACACCCTCGTCGCGGTGGACGCCGACGGCACGCCCGTGCAGGCGCTGTACCGGGACGCCGAGGGCGTGAAGCTGCTGCCGGAGGTGTCGCGCGAGGCGGGCTGGGAGCGGCTCGTGTACTGCCTGGTCGTCAACCACCTCACCGAGATCGCCGGCGCCCTCGCCGCACGCCGGCCCGGCTTCGACCCCTGGCCCGCCGTCCGCCGCGAACTGGCCCGCCACGACGTCCCGGAGATCCCCGCCCTGCTCACCTCGCCCACCCTGCCCGCCAAGACCAACCTGCTGCTGCGCTGGACGGGCGCGGACGGCGCCGACGCCCGCTACCTGCCGCTGCCCAACCCGCTCCGGCATCAGCCGTAACCGGCCCGGGCGAACGAGCACGGGTGGCCGAGCGAGCGGAAGAACGCGACCAGTTCGGACCTGAGGCGGGAGTCCGGGCGGCGGGTGAAGAGATAGCCGGTCAGGCAGCCCGTGTGGGCGACGAAGACGCCGTCGGCGCCGAACCGCTCGCGGTGGGCCAGCACGCTCTCGAACGTCGCTTTCGGCAGCACCTCCTGGGACAGCACGGCGCTGCCGGTCGCGGCGCGCGCCACGGCCGCCGCGTCCCCGCAGGCGAAGCCCTTCAGCAGGTCGGTCAGACACCGCTCGTACGCGTCCCCGCGGCGCCGGTAGTGCTCCAGCAGCAGGGGCGTGACGGCGGCGGTGTCCACGGTGCCGGGCTCGGTCACGTAGGCGGTGTGGAAGCCGATGCCCGTGCCCAGGCGCCGGACCAGCCGGTGCCGGCCGCTGAGATACAGGGCGAACTCGTCGAGGAAGACGCTGTCGGCACGCTCGATCGCCGCCAGGACGCCGACGACCACCTCGGCGTCGTACGGCAGCGAGAAGAGCCGGAACAGGCAGCGCAGGGTGGCCACGATGTCGGCGGTCGAACTGGCCATGCCGACACCCACCCGCAGCTCGGAGCGCACGGTCCACTCACCGGGCGGCAGCCGCAGGCCGTAGTGCTCCAGGAAAAGCCGGACCGCGGTCGCCGACTTCTCCCCGAGCGGCGGCGACGGGGGCGGACCGGGCGCCGCCCCAGGGGTGAACGACACCCGGGAGTGCCGGGCGACGGGGAACGACACCACCGCGATGTCCGGAGCGGGGCCCGCCCGCAACGGGCCCTGGTACAGCTCGCCGAGCGTGCCGTGGCAGACGCCCGACACGACGCGGGGCACACCGGCGGAGGGCACGCAGGGGCTCGTGCCGTCGCGCACGGCCTCACCTCCCTCCCGCGGTGATCTTCGGGAAACCGCCTCATGGAATGATCGCCCCCGGCAGGCCGGGAGACCCACGGGGTGGGCTCCTCCACGAACCACCGGGGCGGACCCCCGGAGAGAGGGCAGGTGCGGCATGTCCGCGACGCCGTCCGACGCGGCGAACGACGATCCTCCGGACGAGACGGCGGTCACCGGCCCCGTGCCGTGCCGCGTCGTCGTGTGCCGGGACTGCTGCTGCGGCAGCCCCAAGGTCACCGGGGTCGATCACGCGGCCCAGACCGAGCGCCTGCGCGCCGCGGCGCCGGTGCGGGTCTCCGACTGCCTGGACGTGTGCGACCAGGCCAACGTCATCGTCGTCCAGCCCTCCTCCGCCGGCCGGGCCGCCGGCGGACGGCCGGTCTGGCTCGGGCTGGTCAACGACCCGGCGGCGACCGAGGACGTCGTCTCGTGGGTCCGCCAGGGCGGCCCCGGCGTCGCCCCGCTGCCCGACATCCTCGACCTGTACGTCTTCACCCCCCTCACCCGGCGGCGCCCGGACGGCTCATGACCTGGCCGCTCCCCGGCCGCGCACCAGCAGACGCAGGAAGTACGGCGTGCCGATGATCGCCGTCATCAGGCCGGCGCCCAGCTGCGCGGGGGCGATGACCGTACGGCCGAGCAGGTCGGCCGCGCAGACGAGCGCCGCGCCGAGCAGGACGGCGACCGGCACCACCCGCGCGTGCCGCCGGCCCACGAGAGCACGTGCCGCGTGCGGCGCCACGAGCCCCACGAATCCGATGGTGCCGGCCGAGGCCACGGCGGTCGCCGCGAGCAGCACCCCCACCACCAGGAAACCGAGCCGCGCCCGGGGCAGCCCGAGGCCGAGCAGCCGCGGGGTGTCCTCGTCCAGCGAGACCAGGTCCAGCTCCGTGCGCCGGGCGACCGCGACGGCCAGCCCCAGCGCCAGCACGAGCGCGACGGGCAGCACGTCGGCCATGGTCCGCCCGTACGTCGAACCGGACAGCCAGGTCAGCGCCTTGGTGGCGTTGAACGGGTCGGTGAGCACGATGAGCAGACTGATCAGCGCCGTGGAGCCGGCCGCCATGCCGATGCCGACGAGGACCAGCCGGTGCTGCCGGTAGCCGCCCCGGGCGGCGAGCCCGAAGACGACGGCCGAGGCCAGCGCTGCGCCGCCGAACGCGGCCCCCGCGATGCCCCAGGAGCCCGCGGCGGGCACGGTGGTCACCAGCAGCACGGCCCCCAGCGCGGCCCCGCCGGAGACGCCCAACACCCCTGGCTCGGCGAGCGGGTTGCGGGTCACGGCCTGTACGAGCGTCCCGGCCAGGGCGAGCGCCGCGCCCGCGCACAGCGCCGCGAGCACGCGCGGCACGCGGGTGTCCAGGACGAACGACACGGTCCGGCCTGCCCTGCCCTGCGCCCAGTTGGCGACATCGCCGAGCAGGAGCTTGCTGTCGCCCAGCAGGACACCGGCCAGCGTGACGCCGACGACCACGGCGACCAGGACGGCCACCGTGACCAGGAACGCCGTCCGGCTGGGGACGCGCAGCCGGTCCGGCGCGTCGGCGCCCGCCGTGTCCCGCAGCCGCAGGGCCGTCACCACCAGGAACACGGCACCGACCAGGCTGGTGACGATGCCGGTGGGGACGGCCACCGCCGTGTCCGCGGGGATCAGGGCGCGCAGCAGCACGTCCGAGCCGAGCACGACAGCGGCGCCGGTCAGCCCGGCCGCGGGCAGGGCCGCCCGGGCGCGGACGAAGCCCCGGAACCGGCGGGCGAGCGGACGGACCAGGGCGGGCGCGCACAGCCCGACGAAGCCGATCGGCCCGGCGAGCGTGACGGCCGCCGCGGACAGCAGCGCGGCGAGCACGACGACCGTGACGCGGGTGGCGTGGACCGGGACGCCCAGCCCGCGCGCCGCGTCGTCCCCGAGGGCGAGCGCGTCGACCCGGCGGGCGACCAGCAGCAGCCCGGCCAGTCCCGCCAGGGCGACGGGCAGCAGCTGCAGGACGCCGTCGAAGCCGTTCTGGCCGATGCTGCCCTGGTTCCACTGGTAGAGGCCCTCCGTCTGCTGCGGGAACAGCAGGAGCAGCCCTTCCGTCACGGAGTTCAGGCCCAGCGCGAGCGCCGTGCCGGCGAGGACCAGCCGTACGGTGCCCGTGCCCAGGCCGGACAGGGCGAGCACCACGGCCGCCGCCAGCAGCCCGCCCGCGAAGGCGACGCCGGAGGAGGCGAGCAGCGGCAGCGAGACGCCGGTCGCGCCGACCAGCCCGAGTGCCAAGTACGAACCGGCGTTCACGGCGAGCGTGTCGGGCGAGGCGAGCACATTGCGGCTGACGGCCTGGAGCACGGCGCCCGCGATGCCGAGGACGACGCCGACCAGGATGCCGGCGGTCATCCGCGGCAGCCGGGAGGCGATCACCACGGAGGCGTCGGACGGGTCGGCCCGCCCGGTCAGGGCCTTGAACACCTGCGCCGGTCCGACGGCGGCGGTGCCCTGGGTGACGTCGACGACGGCGAGGACGGCGACCAGCAGGGCGAGGCCGGCCGTCACCGCGGCCGCGCCCGCCCGGGACGCGGCCGCCGGCGGACGGGTGGCGGGGGGCGCTTCGGTGACGGCCATGACGGGCGTTACTTCGTCAGCGCGTCGACGAGGGAGTCGATGTACGCCTCCATCGACCCGGGACCGCCGAACATCCAGATGCCGTCGGGCAGCCGGTGCACCTCGCCCGCCTTCACGAACGGCAGGGAGGTCCACACGGCGTTCTTCGCGAGCGCGCCGGTGAACGGCGTGCTGGCCTTGTCGCCGTCGTTGCCTATGTAGGCGAACCGGGTGTCCTCCGGCAGGGCGGTGAGGCCCTCGACGTCGGTGGTGCCGAGGCCGTAGACCGGGTCGCCCTTGACCTTCCAGGCGTTCTTCAGGCCGAGTTCCTCGTTGACGGCGCCGAGCAGGGAGCCGCTGGTGTACGGGCGCACCGAGACCTGGTTGGAGGTGACGTAGCCGTCGGCGAAGGCGATGGAGGCGCCGTCGAGCTTCGCGTCGGCGAGGGCCTTCTTCCCCTCGGCGACCTTGGCCTCGAAGTCCTCCCGGGCCGTCTTCGCCCGGTCGGTGGTGCCGGTGGCCTTGGCGATCAGGTCGAGGTTCTTGAACATCTGCCCGATCTGGTCGGAGGCGTCGGCCGACTTGATCTCCAGCACCGGGGCGATCCTCCGCAGCTGCTTCACGGCCGCGTCGGGCAGGTCGGAGCTGGCCACGATCAGGTCGGGGGAGAGCGAGGCGATGGTGTCCATGCTCGGTTCGCCGCGCGTGCCGATGTCCTTCGGCTCGTTCTTCAGCGGGACGGCGGTGTCCCAGGTCTTGTAGCCCTTGACGTCGGCGACGCCCACGGGGTCGACGCCGAGGGTGATGAGACTCTCGACCTCGTTCCACTCGGTGGCGACGACCTTCTTCGCGGGGCCGTCGAGTTCGACCTTCGCGCCGGTGGAGTCGGTGAGGCTGATGGCCTCGGAGGTCTTCCCCTTCGCGCTGTCGGCGGCGGGCTCGGTGGTGCCGCAGGCGGCGAGGGTGAGCGCCGCGGCGGTGGTGGCGGCCGCGGTGAGCAGGAGACGTCTCATGAGGTGGTGCCGAGCCTTTCGCTTCGGGTGGTGCGGGTGTGGTGGCGGCCGACGGGACGGGTCCGCAGCCGGCCGGTGAGGGGGTCGGTGTCGACGTCGATCCGGATGCCGTAGACGGCGGTGAGCCGCTCCGGCGTCAGGACGTCCTCGGGTGGGCCGTCGGCGACGATGCGGCCCGCTTCGAGCAGGGTGATCCGGTCGGCGAGGGCCGCCGCCTGGTCGAGGTCGTGCAGGACGACCCCGACGGCGATCCCGTGGTCGTCCGCCAGGTCGCGGACGAGGTCGAGGAGTTCGACCTGGTACCGCAGGTCGAGATAGGTCGTCGGCTCGTCCAGCAGCAGGACGCCGGTCTCCTGCGCGAGGCAGCCGGCGAGCCACACGCGCTGCAACTGCCCGCCGGACAGGTGGTCGGCACCGCGCTCGGCGAGCTCCGTGACCCCGGTCAGCGCGAGCGCCCGTTCCACCGCGTTCGACGCGTCCGGGTCCGGGCGGCCGAAGCGGCCCCGGTAGGGGTAGCGGCCGAATTCGACGACGTCCCGCACGGTCAGCCCGCTGGGCGTGGGCCGCCCCTGCGTCAGCAGGGCCACGTAGCGCGCGAACTCCCGGGCGGACAGGGCGAGGCCGTCGGTGCCGCCGTCGATGCCGATCTCGGCCCGGCGGGCCCGCTGCAGCCGGGCGATCGTCCGCAGCAGCGTCGACTTCCCGCTGCCGTTGGGGCCGACCAGGACGGTCACCTCTCCGGGGCGCAGCGTGATCGCCGCGTCGTGCACGACGTCCGTGCCGTCGTACGACACGGTGACGTGCGTGGCCGAAAGCCGATGCCCGCGCAGACGCTCTCCGCCGGCGGGTTCTTCACCAGATCTCACGGGTGAAGGTTAGCCTAACCTAATTTTTAGGCGGGAGCGGCCGCGACGAACCCGCAGGGTGTCCGTCGGTCTCTCACTCACCTCTGCGCGCTCTCCTTCTCACGCCGCGGTGTGGGGCGTGTCGCGCGCAGGCGGGCGCGGGTGCGGTCGGCGAGCAGGACACCGAGCGTCGCGGCCAGCGAGAGCAGACCGCCCGCGTAGAGCCCGCTCCGGGCGCCCAGGTGCGCGCTGATCCAACCGATCAGGAGGGCGCCCAGTGGGGTGGAGCCCTGCAGAATGAGCGTGTAGACCGCGAGTACGCGGCCCCGGAAACGAGGGTCGCTGCCCAGCTGGATCCGGTGGTTGGCGGCCTGCGCGAAGTAGAGCGACGCGAACCCGGTGCCCGCCAGCAGGACGGCCGCCGTCAGGTAGGTCGGCGCCCACCCCGCCACCGTCTCCAGCACACCGAAACCGAGCGCCGCGCCGGTGACGGTACGGGCGGACGGGCGCGCCCGGCGGGCCGTGGTGGCGAGGGCCGCCAGCAGGGAACCGGCCGCGAACGCGGTGGTCAGCAGACCGAACGACGCGGCGTCGGCGTGGAACACCGTCTTGGCCAGCAGCGGCAGCGTGAGCTGGAAGTTCAGGCCGAACAGGCCGACGAACAGCACCAGCGCCATGGGCACCACGAGGTCCGGGCGGGAGGCGAGGTGGCGCAACCCGTCGGTGACCCGGGCCGAGTCGTCCCGTGTCACGGGCAGCAGGTCGCCGGTGCGCATCTTCCACAGCCCGGCCACGACCGCCAGGTAGCTCACCGCGTTCAGCGCCATGACGGCGCCGGTGCCGGCCGCCGCGATGATCAGGCCGGCGAGCGCGGGACCGGCGACGCGCGCCACGTTGAAGTAGAGGGCGCTCAGCGCGGAGGCGTTCGGCAGCAGGTCGGGGCCGACCATCTCGCTCACGAACGACATGCGCGTGGGGACCTCGACGGCGTTGACGGTTCCCAGGCACAGGGCGAACAGGAAGACGTGCCACAGCCGCACCGCCCCGCCGGCGTCCAGGGCGGCGAGCGCGATCGCGCAGCCGCCCGAGACGAGGTTGCAGCCCATCAGCAGCCGACGCTTGTCGTACCGGTCGGCGAGCCGGCCGCCGTACAGGGTGAGCAGCAGCATCGGTGCGAACTGCGCGGCCGTGACCGCTCCGAGCGCCGTGCCGGAGTCGCCGGTGAGGGACAGCACGAGCCAGTCCTGGGCGACGACCATCATCCAGGTGCCGGACACCGACAGCACCTGGCCCGCGGCGAAGAGCCGGAAGTTGCGCACCGACAGGGAGCGGAAGGTGTTCCTGAGCCGCGCGCGCATGGTCAGGAGACCGCCTCGGAGGGCAGCGCACGGGCCGTGGCGTCGGAGGCCAGGCAGCTTTCGAGGAACGCGAGGGCCCGCAGGTGGTAGGAGCGGGCGGCCAGGCCGAGGCTGATGTTGTGCCCCGCGTCGGGCTGCCGGTCGACACTCACCCGTGGGGCGGCCGTGAAGTGCGCGGCCAGATCGGCGAGGGTCGCCTCGTCGTGCCGCCACCACGCCTCGTACTCGGCGAAGGTCAGCCGTACGGGCACGCGGACGCGGGGCGCGGTGGCCCGGAAGGTCAGCGGCCAGCGGGCCAGCTCCGCCCTCTCCCGTAAGGGCACGGGCTCGACGAGGGAAGCGCTCGCGGCGAAGGTGCCCGGCGGGTAGAGCCGCAGCGGCCCCCAGCTCCTGCGCAGCAGGCCGCGGTCGTCAGGGCGGGTGGGCAGCTCGTGCGGTTCGACCGCGTACACATGGCCGCAGCCCGAGACGTCCAGCCCGAGCAGGGGCAACGGACCCGGGTCCGCGGCGGCGGCCAGCGCCACCTTGCCTCCGTAGGAATGGGCGAGCAGGAACAGACCGGCGCCGGTTTCGTGGCGGGTCGCGAAGTCGAGCAGGGCCGCACGCAGCGCGGCAGCCTGCTCCGCCAGGCCCTGCCCCTGGGGCAGGGGGCCGGCGGAGAGGCGGTAGCCCGGGCGGTCCACGGCCAGGACGGTGTAGCCGAGGCTCGCCCCCAGGGTCAGCAGGGACTGCCGGGGGTCGGCCCCGCCGCCGAAGTACCCCGCGTTCATGCCGCCGCCGTGGACGGCGGCCACGACGGCGTGCGGGGACCCGCCCGCGGGCTCGCTGAGCAGCGCGGACAGCGTCACCCCGGCGGCGTCCAGGGTGATGTCGCGTACGCCGCCCGCGGACTCGTGGGCCGATGCCGTCATCGTCGTTCTCCTCCGGAGTGGCTCGGTCGGCCGTTCACCAGGCCAGGTGCGGTGCGTGCGCGCGGGCCGCGTCCGCGCCGTAGGTCTGTTCGATGGTCAGCAGGAGGTCGGCGGAGGTGACTTTGTACGTCTGCGGGCCGACGCCCTGGAGGGCGACGGCGGCCAGCGCGCAGCCCAGGCGGCCCGCGTCAGGGTACGGCAGGCCCCGGGCCAGGGCCGCGAGGAACCCGGCGCGGAAGGCGTCGCCGACGCCGGTGGGGTCGGCCACGGTGTTCGCGGGCACGGCGTCGACGTGCAGCCAGGGCTCTCCCGGCCGGCCGATGTCCGCGCCCGCGGCGCCGCGTGTGACGATCCAGGCACCGGTCCGCTCCAGGACCTGCTCGCGGGTCCAGCCGGTGCGTTCCTGGAGCAGCGCCGCCTCGTACTCGTTGGTGAACAGCAGGCGCGAGCCCTCCGTCAGGCGGCGGGTCTGCGGGCCGTCGAGCCGGGCCAGTTGCTGGGAGGGGTCCGCGGCGAACGGGATGCCCAGCTCCCGGCACTCCGCGGCGAGGCTCAGCATGGCCTGCGGGTCGTTGGGGGCGACCACGGCCAGCCCCAGCTCGCCGGCGCGTTCCCGGACGGAGGCCAGGCGGACGCGTCCGGCCTCGGCCATCGCACCGGCGTAGAAGGTGGCGATCTGGTTGAGGTCGAGGTCGGTGGTGCACACGAAGCGGGCCGTGTGCAGCGTGTCGCTCACGTGGACGGAGCCGGTGTCGACGCCGTTGCCCCGGAGCCAGGCGTCGTACTCGCCGAAGTCCCTGCCGACCGCTCCGACGAGTACGGGACGCAGGCCGAGGCGGGCGAGCCCGAGGGCGATGTTCGCGGCCACGCCTCCGTAGCGCACCTGGAGCTCGTCCGCGAGGAAGGAGAGCGAGACGTGATCGAGCCGGTCGGGGATCAACTGGTCGGCGAACCGGCCGGGATACGTCATCAGATGGTCGGTGGCGATGGAGCCGGTGACGGCGATGCGCATCTCAGGCTCCCGCGGCCCTGCGCAGGGCGTCCACGCGGTCCGTGCGCTCCCACGTGAACTCGGGCAGCTCCCGGCCGAAGTGGCCGTACGCCGCGGTCTGGGAGTAGATCGGGCGGAGCAGGTCGAGGTCGCGGATGATGGCGGCCGGGCGGAGGTCGAAGACCTCGTCGATCGCCTTCTCGATCCGGTCCGTGTCGACCTTGGCGGTGCCGAAGGTCTCCACGAACAGACCGACCGGCTCGGCCTTGCCGATCGCGTACGCGACCTGCACCTCGCAGCGGGTGGCGAGACCCGCGGCGACCACGTTCTTGGCGACCCAGCGCATCGCGTACGCCGCCGAGCGGTCCACCTTGGACGGGTCCTTGCCGGAGAAGGCGCCACCGCCGTGGCGGGCCATGCCGCCGTAGGTGTCGATGATGATCTTGCGGCCGGTCAGGCCGGCGTCGCCCATCGGGCCGCCGATCTCGAAGCGGCCGGTGGGGTTGACCAGGAGCCGGTAGTTCTCCGTGTCGAGCTTGATGCCCTCGTCCAGAAGCGCCTTCAGCTCCGGCTCGACGACGAACTCCTTGATGTCCGGCGCCAGCAGGGAGTCCAGGTCGATGTCGGACGCGTGCTGCGAGGAGACGACGACGGTGTCCAGACGGACCGCCTTGTCGCCGTCGTACTCGATGGTGACCTGCGTCTTGCCGTCCGGGCGCAGGTAGGGGATCGTGCCGTTCTTGCGCACGTCGGACAGGCGCTTGGACAGGCGGTGCGCCAGGAAGATCGGCAGCGGCATCAGCGTCGGCGTCTCGTCCGTCGCGTAGCCGAACATCAGGCCCTGGTCGCCCGCGCCCTGCTTGTCGAGCTCGTCCTCGTCGCCCTCGACCCGGGACTCGTACGCCGTGTCCACGCCCTGGGCGATGTCCGGCGACTGCGCGCCGATCGACACCGAGACGCCGCAGGAGGCGCCGTCGAAGCCCTTCTTCGAGGAGTCGTAGCCGATGTCCAGGATCTTCTCGCGGACCAGTTGGGCGATCGGCGCGTACGCCTGCGTCGAGACCTCACCGGCCACGTGCACCAGACCGGTCGTGATCAGGGTTTCGACGGCGACCCGGGAGGTCGGGTCCTCGCGCAGGAGCGCGTCGAGAACGGTGTCGCTGATCTGGTCAGCGATCTTGTCGGGGTGACCCTCGGTCACGGACTCCGAGGTGAACAGGTGCAGGGGCAAGGGACTTCCTCACGTCTGGGAGCGGGCAGGGGGCGGTGCCGGTCGGGCGGGTGCGCCGGGCGCCTCCGGCTCGGTGGCCGGACCGGCCGGGCCCAGCCGGTGCACGTCGAGGTCCCGTTGCAGGTACTCCATCCGCCGGTCCATGAACTGCTTCACGTGCGGCTGCGCCAGATGCCGTGCCACGGCCTCCTCGGACGCCCACCTCTCGTAGCAGACGAACAGGTCGGGATCCGCCAGGTCCCGGTGGACCCGGCACTCCAGGCAGCCCTCCTCGGTCCGGGAGCGCTCGGCGAGCCGCACCAGGAGGTCGCCCAGTTCCGCGGCCCGGCCCCGCCTGGCGCGGGCGAAGGCGACCGCCGACAGCGTCGTGTCCTGGTTCGGTGTCATGTCTGTCATTCCTCTCCCGGTGCGGGGCGGGCCGGGTCAGCGCAGCAGCGTTCCTCCGGTGGCGTCGAGGAAGGCGCCGGTGATCCAGCGGGAGTCGTCGCAGGCGACGAAGGCGACGACGTCGGCGATGTCGGAGACGGTGCCGACGCGGTCGAACACGGACAGCGCGGCCATCCGCCGCAGGGCCTCGGCGTCGCGGAACACCGGGTCTCCGTTGTCGGTGACGCCCGGTGCCACCGTGTTGATGGTGATCCCACGGGCGGCGAGAACCGGAGCCAGGTGCCGGGTGATCTGCTCCAGGGCGCCCTTGCCCATGGCGTACGCGATGTGCTCGGGCACGGCGGAGCGGGTCATGCCGGAGGAGATGTTGATGACGCGGCCGCCGTCCGGGATGAACCTCAGGGCCTTCTGGATCAGGAGGAACGGCGCCTTGGCGTTCACCGTGTAACACCGGTCGAGCATCTCCTCGGTGACCGCGTCCGGCATGGCGCCGGTGAAACCGGTGACCGCCGCGTTGTTCACCAGGATGTCGATCGTCGCCGCCCCGGTACGCTCCACCAGACCCTGTTCGACCGCGGCCAGCAGCCGCTCCACCGATCCCGGCCCGCCCAGTTCGGCCTGCACGGCGAAGGCGCGTCCGCCGGCCTTCTCGATCAGTGTCACGGTCTCCCGCGCCGCGGTCGCGTCGGCCGCGTAGTTGACGGCCACCAGGGCGCCGTCCCGGGCGAGCCGCCGTGCGATGCCGCGACCGATCCCGCGGCCCGCCCCGGTGACCAGAGCCGTCCTGTTCCGCAGCCTGCTCACGTGATGTCCCTTCCCCGCGGATGGCGGAAAGCGCGCAACGGGCGTCGTCCCTCAGCCCGCGTGGACGGAGGCGTGGAAGCTGTAGCGGGCGCCGGCGTCCGCCGCGCTCTGCCCCATGTGCTCGAGCAGCGGCACGATCACCTCCTCGATGTGGGCGACCGCCTCCGCCTCCGAGGTCCACTCGGAGAGCAGGAAGATGCCGGTGCCGTCCACGGCGATGTGGAAGTTCGCGGCGAGCGCCCCGGGGTAGGCGCGGTCCTCGCCCTCGTTGCGCTCCTCGTTGTCGAGGAGCCCGTCGACCCACTTGCGGGCCGCGTCGTGGCTGTCCATCGTGAACACGGCGGCGGGGTAGCACTGCGGCAGGGGCACCGGATCCGGCAGCACGGTGGGCCGTACCACGCGGTAGAGCTGGTAGGCCCTGGGTGTTCCCGGCTCGATGCCCAGCGCTCGCCAGTCGGGGCGCCGCGCGTCACCCGCCCGCTCCAGCTCCTCGACGGAGGCCCACTGGGCGTAGGTCAGCAGCGAGGTGCCGTCGGTGCTGGTGAACAGGGACTGGGACACCAGGCCGGCCGGCCACGGGTCGGATTCCCACCGCGCCACGACGGCGGCCGCGGCGGAGCGCTGCCGCCGGGCGTCGCCGGTGACGACTTCCTCGACCTGGGCGACGGAGACGTCACCGCGGTCGATGACGGGCCGGACGTCGGACGCTGGGGGCATGATGGCGACTCCTTCAAGGACGTACTCACGGGCGGGGTGGGGGACTTGGCGGTATCGGCGGTTCTCAGCGGTCGTCGGCGGCCACTCACCGATCCTTGTGGCCGATGACGAGAACGTCGTCGTGAAGGCCCGGAACCTCCGTGGTCTCGGGCCTGAAGCCCGCCTCGGACAGCCAGCCGTGCAGCTCTCGCACGGTGTACTCGTGACCGCCCCGGGACCAGACGAGCATGGCCAGACTGGCGAGCACCGCGTGCATCGGCGGCTGTTCGCCGCCCGCCATCGGGTCGTAGACGAACACCGCCCCGCCCGGCCGGACCGCCTCGTAGGCGCTCTTGAGCAGCCGGACACGGTCCTCGGTGTTCCAGTTGTGCAGGACGTGGCCGAAGACCAGGACGTCGGCCTCGGGCAGCGGATCCTCGAAGAAGTCGCCGCCGTGGAAGGTGATCGCCGAGGCGGCGCCGCCGAGGGCGGCCATGTGCCGGGTGAAGGCCGGCTCCAGCTGCGGCAGGTCGAAGACCGCGCCCGTCAGGTGCGGGTTCTGCGACACCACGTGGTGGGCGAAGTTGCCGCGCGCGCCGCCGATGTCGACGAAGGACGTGTAGCGGCTCCAGTCGAGCCGGCTCAGGGCCAGCGACACGGGCGTGTTGAGCAGGTCCATGCTGTCGAGGAAGCCGTCGGTGGCCTCCGCGTCCTGGTAGAGGGTGTCGTACGGGTTGCCCGCGACGGCGGCGCGGTTGTGCGGCCGGCCGGTGCGCAGCGTGGAGGCGAGCCCGTCCCAGGCCGGGTTCAGCTCGCGTTCGCAGAACTGCAGGTAGCCACCCAGGTATTCGGCACGCCCCCGCACCAGGAAGCGTTCGGCGACAGGCGCGTTGGAGAAGGTGCCGTCCACCTGTTCCAGCAGACCGAGGTGGGTGAGCCCGACGAGGAGGTCATGGGTGCCGAGCGGCACCAGCCCGGTCCGGTCGGCGAGTTCGGCGGAGGTGGCGGGCTTGTCCGACAGCGCGGTGAAGACGTCGGACTCGACGGCGGCCAGCAGGATCCTCGTCTGCCAGTAACCGGCCATGATGCCCATGATCGGTCCGGGGGTCACGGGCGACTCGGGTGACTCAGCAGCCATGTTCGGAAGACTCCTTGATGCGAAGGGGATGGAGGGGCAGGGGAATGCGTCACGCGCTTCGGACGTGCCGGTGGAAACGCTTGAAGCCGATCGGCCGCACCCCCGGGATCCGGGTACTGACGCGGTAGGTGCCGGCCCGGCCCGCGCCGTCGAGGAAGGCGTCGTGTGCCTCGTCGGTGGTCCATTCGGCGAAGTTCAGGACCCGGGTGCCGTCGAGCGTGGTGTGGAAGGTGGCGGAGAGCATGCCGGCGCGCGTGTCCTCGGGCTGCGACTCCAGCGCGTCGCAGAGCGCGTCGATGACGGCCCGCTGCCGGTCCGGCCCGTCCACGTCGAACGTCGCGACGACCACGCAACCGGGCTCGGCCGGCGTCGGGTCGAACACCACACCGCGGTACGGCCGGTAGTCGACGGCCTCGACGGCGGCCGGTCCGGTCAGCGACCGGGCGAAATCCCGGTAGGCGTCGGGGTCCGAGACCTGGACGCAGGTGAGGGCGGTCTCCTCCGCCGTGTCCAGGTAGGCGCCGTGCGAGAGGACTCCGGCGGGCCGCGGCACGGCCGCCCACTCGTCCAGGACGTCGTCGAGGAGCGCACGGCCGGTCGCCGCGTCGGGCACGTACCGCATGGTGACGAACGCGGCGGCCGCGCCGCTGCGGTGGAAGGCGTGCGCGCCCCGGTGCTGTCGGGTGGTTGTGCGCTGTTCAGTGCCCGGCATGGTCCGTCCTTCCGATCCTTCCGTGGGGGGTGCGTCGGCCGGTGACCGCGACGGCGAACCCCAACGCCGTGACACCGGTGCCGATCAGGAGCGCCGCGCGATAGCCCTCCCCGTACGTGAGCGGCAGCGCGACCAGCGGCAGCAGGAGACCGGTGCCCAGCTGGACGCACGTCTGGTAGAGCGAGACCGCCGCGCCCCGGTCGGCCGCGCCGACGGACGCGGTCGCCTGGAGGTTCAGGGCCGTGAAGGCGCAGCAGAAGCCGGCCTCGACCAGCAGCAGCGCCGGCAGCATCCCGAGGACGTACGGGCTCCCCTCGGGCTTCGCGAGGTAGAGGGCGTGGCCGAGCAGCGGAAAGAGCGCGCCCAGGGCGATGAGCCGCCCGGTCCCGTACCGGGCCACGAGACGGCCCGCGAACGGCACGGCCAGGGCCAGCGGCAGGCAGGCGGGCAGCAGGGCGAGCGCGGTCTGCCAGGGCGTCCAGCCGAGCCGCTGCGCCTGGAACGTCATCAGCACCAGCAGGCTCTGGTAGGTCCCGTTGAGCGAGGCGGCGCCGAGCGCGGAGCGCAGCAGGGCGCGGTCCCGCAGCAGGGCCGGGCGCGGGGGGCGCGGGGCGGGGCCGTCCGCGCGGCCCGGCGGCAGGACGTACAGTCCGCACACCAGCAGCACCAGTGCCACCGGCGCCGGGAACAGGAACGTCCAGCGCCAGCTCGACTCGACCAGCAGGCCCGCGAGCAGAAGTCCGGCGGTGAAGCCGGCGGCGCCGAAGAGCGAGTAGAGCGACACCGCCCGGCGGCGCGCGCGGCCTTCCGGGAAGGTGTCGTTGATGATGGCCAGGCCGGCCGGCGCGGTCAGCGCCGCGCAGCAGCCCTTGAGGACGCGGAGGGCGACGAGCGCGGCCAGGCCGTCGACGAAGCCCCCGGCCAGCGAGGCGAGACCGAACAACAGCATCGCGCCCAGGTACACCGGGCGCCGCCCGGCGCGTGCCGCGAGCCGCGGCCCGGCGAGCAGCGTCACGGCGAAGCCGAGCGCGAAGCCGCTCATCAGCCACTGGACCTCCCAGACGGACAGCCCGAGCCGGGTGCCGATCGTCGGCAGGGCCATGAGGACGACGGACACCTCGATGGCGTCGAGGAGCATGTTGCCGCTGAGCACGAACAGCAGCAGCCGCTGTCGCCCGGTCCGGCGTCCGGCTGCCTCGGCGGCACCGGCGACGGGGTGCGCGGTGTCGCTCACCACGGCAGCACCTGGCCGCCGGGCGTGCCGTCCTCCCCCAGGAAGGCGGCGGTGGGCCCGTCGTCGTCGAGGGTGGCGAGCAGCACCGGGACGCGGGCGCCCTGCTCGACGCCGAGGACGCCGTTGTGCCCGTTGATGTCGGTGGCGACGAAGCCGGGGGAGGCGGCGTTGACGAGGATGCCGGTGTCGCGCAGTTCGTTGGCGTAGGCGAGGGTGACGGCGTTGAGCGCGGCCTTGGAGGTGCCGTAGGCGAGCATGGCGGGGAACGTGCCCGGCGGGAACACCCCCGAGGGGTCCTCCCGCGCGGCGGCGGCCGCGAGTGAGCCCACCGCGCTGCTGACGTTGACGATCCGGGCGGAGCCCGCCCTGCGCAGCAGCGGCAGGAACGCGTTGGTGACGGTGACGACGCCGAACACGTTGGTCTCGTAGACCCGGCGCACCTGCTCGGCCGAAGTCTGGCTGGGGGCCTGCTCGGGGACGCCGATGCCGGCGTTGTTGACCAGGACGTGCAGCGGGCCCGTCTCGTCCGCCACGCGCTTGGCGGCGAGCGCGACCGAGTTCTCGTCGGTGACGTCGAGGTGCAGGAACCGTACGTCCAACCCCTCGGCGCGCAGCTCGCGTTCGGCGGCGTGGCCGCGCCCCGGGTCCCGGGCGCCGAGATGGACGACGTGGCCGCGTTCGGCGAGCTGCCGGGCGATCTCACGGCCGATTCCCTTGTTGGCTCCGGTGACGACGGCGACGCGTGCGGTGCCGGGGGCCTGCTCGCCGCGGGACGGGACCTGCTTACCGGGGGTCATGGGCTCCTTGCTTCCTTCGTCGGTCGTGGGCGGCCGGCCGAACCGGTCGGCGGGCGGGGCGCGGCCGGGATCAGCCGAGCAGGGTGCCGCCGGTGGCGTCGATGAAGGCCCCGGTGATCCAGCGGGCCTCGTGGGTCGCCAGGAAGGTCACCACGTCGGCGACGTCGTCGGCCTCGCCGACCCGTTTGAAGGCGGAGAGCTGGGCCATCGCCTCGACCGCCTCGGGTATGTCGAAGATCGCGCCGCCGTTGTTGGTGATACCCGGCGCCACGGTGTTGACGGTGATGCCGCGGGGCGCGAGGTGGCGTGCCAGGTGCAGGGTGAGCTGCTCCACCGCGCCCTTGGTCATCGCGTAGACCAGCTGGTCGGGGTTGGCGGTGCGGGTGAGGCCGGAGGAGATGTTGACGATGCGGCCGCCGTCGGGCATGAGCGGCAGGGCACGCTGCACGATGAAGTACGGCGCCCTGGCGTTGACCGCGAAGTAGCGGTCGAACTCCTCGGGGGTGATGTCCTCGGGCGGTTGGCCGGTCGTGGTGACACCGGCGTTGTTCACGAGGATGTCGAGCCGGCTCTCGCCTATGCGTTCCTTCAGGCCCTGCTCCACGCCGAGGAACAGCTCGTGCGCGTCGCCGGGGACGCCGAGTTCGGCGCGGACCGCGAACGCGGCCCCGCCCTCCTGCTCGATGAGGGCGACGGTCTCCTGCGCCGCCTGCTCGTTGGCCGTGTAGTGCACGGCGACCAGGGCGCCCTGGCGGGCGAGGGCCACGGCGGTGGCCCTGCCGATGCCGCGGCTGGAGCCGGTGACGAGGGCGGTCTTGTCGATGAGCCTGTCCACGGTTGACCTTCCGGGTGTCGGGGTGTGCCGGGCGGGCGGCCTGGGCCGCTCCTGGACGTCGAGGCCGCTGATCATGCGGGCGAGGTGGCGCTGAACGGCGTCGTGGCGCAGCAGTTCGCCGAAGACGTCCCGCAGCGCGGTGACCTCCTGGCCGCCGAACAACAGCCGTGCCTGGGCCTGGATGTTGGTCAGCGTGCGGGCGCCCACGGGGTGCCGCTCGTCGTGGTAGCTGTCGAGGAGTCCGGGCCGGGCCGTGCCGGTGACCTCGCGGGCGAGTTTCCAGCCGAGGCCCGCCGCGTCCTGCAGCCCGAGGTTCAGGGCCTGCCCGCCGACCGGCATCTGGACGTGGGCGGCGTCACCGGCGAGCAGCACCCGGCCCCGGCGGTACTGCGTGACCTGCCGGGAGGCGTTGCCGAACCGGTTCAGCCAGAGCGGCTCGCCGTGGCGGATGTCCTCGCCGGTGACCGCCGACCAGGCCGCGGCGACGCGCTCGAAGTCGACCTCGCCGCCGGGCGCGGCACCGTACTGGTGGACCATGAGCCGGGTGACGCCGTCGGGCCTGCGGTAGGCGGTGGCGACACCGTCCGGGTAGCGCTTCAGGCGCCGGTCGTCGAGGGTGAGGCCCGCGACGTCGGCGCGCAGCATCTCCTTGTCGGCGTCGCGCCCGGCGAACTCGAAGCCGGCGAGTTCGCGCACGGTGCTCGGTTCACCGTCGCAGCCCACGAGGTAGGCGGCGGTGAGGTCGTACGGTTCCCGGTCCGGGCCGAGGACCCGCACCCGTACACCGTCCGCGGTCTGGGTGAGGCCGGTGACCGTGTGGCCGCGGCGGATCTCGGCGCCGAGGTCGGACGCGTGCCGCTGGAGGACCGCTTCGAGCCTGCTCTGCAGGCATTCCCACTGCCCGGCGTACGGGTGCTCCGGCTCGGCGGCCGCGAGGTCGAAGCGCAGGCCGCCGAAGTGGCCGGGGCCGAGGGCGGGGAGGGGGCCGAGGCGGTCCAGGATGCCCCGCTCCGCGAAGATCTCCATGGTCCGGGTGTGCAGCACGGACGCCCGTGACTCGCCGGTCGGCTCGGGCAGTGTCTCCAGGACCAGGGCGCGCGCGCCGTTCTCCCGCAGTTCGGCGGCGAGCAGCAGACCGACCGGTCCGGCGCCGACGACGATGACGTCGGCGGCCGTGGCGCGCCGGGTCACCGGCGGCCTCCCCGGCCGCGCCGGGCGGCCGCCGGGCCGAACCAGCGGTCCAGTGCGGTGCTCACGCCGTGGTGGCTGCCGGGGGCGGCCCAGGCGACATGGCCGTCCGGGCGCAGCAGGACGGCACTGGTGCCGGCCAGCGGGCTGTCGTCGGGCAGGGCACCGGGGGTGGCCGTCACGATGTCGACGCGGGCGCGCCAGCCCTCGGCGCGGCGGCGCAGTACGGCGTTGTCGGCGAGGTCGAGCAGCACGCCGCGGCCGGGCCGCAGCAGCTCGGTGCTGCTGGTGGCCCGGGTGCCGGCGGTCAGGGGCAGGTGGGGCATGCGGCGGCCGAGGAGCGGGTGGGTGCCGGGGCCGACGTCGTAGCGGATGTCCAGGCCGCTGACCTTGGCGGCGAGGTGCCGGGCCACCTCGGGGTACGGGAGGAGTTCGGACAGCACGTCGCGCAGCGGCTGCACCTCGGCGCCGCCGAGGACGAGCAGGCTCTGGGCCTGGGTGTTGGCCAGCATCCGGCGGCCGACCTCGTGGCGCTCGGTGTGGTAGGTGTCGAGCAGCGACGCGGGGGCGTCGCCCTTGAGGACGGCGGCCAGCTTCCAGCCGAGGTTGAAGGAGTCCTGGACGCTGGTGTTCATGCCCTGTCCGCCCGCGGGCAGGTGCACGTGCGCGGCGTCCCCGGCGAGCAGGACACGTCCGCGGCGGTACTCCGTCACCTGGCGGGTGGCGTCGCCGAACGCGCTGACCCAGACGGGTTCGGCGTGCGAGATGTCGATGCCGGTGAGCCGCTTCCAGTGATCGGCGACCTCCGCGAAGGCGGGCGGGGCGGTGCGCCGCTGCGGGGGGATGCCGCGCTCGCCGACGATGATCCGGTGGATCCCGCCGGGCAGCTTGGCGACCATCACGAAGCCACCGCCGACCTGCTGACCCGTCATGCGGGGCTCCAGGTCGACGCCGCGGATGTCGGCCAGCAGCATCTCCGTGGTCGCGGCGGTGCCGGGGAAGTCGAATCCGGCCGTCTTGCGCACGGCGCTGCGGCCGCCGTCGCAGCCGACGAGATAACGGGCCTCGATCTCCTCCTCGCCGGCCGCGCCGCGCACCCGCACGGTGACCGACTCCCCGCCGTCGCTCAGGTCGAGGAAGGTGTGCCCGCGGCGGATGTCGGCGCCGAGTTCGGTCGCCCAGGACTCCAGGGCCGCCTCGGTGACCGACTGGGGTACGGTGCGGGCCGCCTGGTGGGCGGCGCCGAGCACCCCGACGTCGAGGGGCAGGCCGCCGAAGTGGCCCATGTCGCTCGTCTCGTACGCACCGAGGCGGCGCAGCAGCCCGCGTTGGTCGAATATCTCCATGGTGCGGGTGGCCAGACCTATTCCCCGGGATTCTCCGGTGCGCTGTGGCAGGCTTTCCAGCACCGTCACGTCAATTCCCGCGAGACGCAGTTCCCCGGCGAGCATGAGCCCTGCGGGCCCGGCTCCGACAATGACCACCGAAGTGTCCATGCATATCCCCTGACGTACCCGCGACGGAAATCGAATACAAGGTCTGCCGACATCATTCCGGAGATTCAGAAACCGGTTCAAGCGGCTCCGCTCCAGAGGAATCACAAGAAATGTCAGGCGAATGAAAAGTCCGCTGACACCGCGGCGGCCGCACGCGCCGCGAGAAGGTCACGCGGCGCGGCGCCAGCTGCGCGGGCCGCCGAAGCCGGTCGCGCGTTCCAGCCGTCGCCAGCGGGCGAGTGGCCGGGACGGCTCGGCCGCCGGCGCGGGGACGCCGGCCGCCGCGGCGCGGGCGAGCAGGACCACGGTGAGCGCGGCCAGTTCCTCCTCGCTCGGGCTGCCCTTCTCCACCCGGAAGTACGTCGTGTGCCGGTCATTCATGGGGGGCTCCTGTCCGTCACTGGGGAGGGTTGCCGTGCTTGCGGTGCGGCAGGCCGGCGTCCTTGGCCCGCAGCATGGCGAGTGAGCGGATCAGCACCGCACGCGTGTCCCTGGGGTCGATGACGTCGTCGACGAGGCCCCGTTCCGCCGCGTAGTAGGGATGCACCAGCTCCCTGCGGTACTCCTCGATCTTCTGCGCCCGCATCGCCTCGGGGTCCTCGGCCGCGGCGATCTCCCTGCGGAAGACCACCCCCGCAGCCCCTTCGGCGCCCATCACCGCGATCTCGTTGTCCGGCCAGGCCAGTGCCACGTCCGCACCGATGGAGCGCGAGTCCATGACGATGTACGCGCCTCCGTACGCCTTGCGCAGGACCACCGACACCCGGGGGACCGTCGCGTTGCAGTACGCGTACAGCAACTTGGCGCCGTGGCGGATGATCCCGTTGTGTTCCTGGTCCACTCCGGGCAGGAATCCGGGTACGTCGACGAGGCTGACGAGCGGGATGTTGAAGGAGTCGCAGAACTGCACGAACCGCGCGCCCTTCTCGCTGGCCCTGATGTCCAGCACGCCGGCCAGGGCCGCGGGCTGGTTGGCGACGAAGCCGACGACCTGCCCGTCCAGCCGGGCCAGCGCGCAGACCAGGTTGGTCGCCCACGCGGCGTGGACCTCCATGAAGTCGCCGTCGTCGACGAGTTCCGCGATCACCGACCGGACGTCGTAGGAGCGGTTGCCGTCGGCGGGGACCAGGTCGGGCAGGGCGTCGCCGCGCCGGTCCGCGGGATCGTCGCTGTGCGCCGCCGGCGGGAGTTCACGGTTGTTGGACGGCAGCAAAGACAGCAGGTAGCGGACCTCCGCCAGGCAGGTCTCCTCGTCGTCGTAGACGAAGTGCGCGACGCCGGAGGCCGTGCCGTGGGTGTCGGCGCCGCCGAGGCCGTCATGGGTGATCTCCTCGCCCGTGACCGCCTTCACCACGTCCGGGCCGGTGATGAACATCTGCGAGGTCTCGCGGACCATGAACACGAAGTCCGTCAGGGCGGGACTGTAGGCGGCGCCGCCCGCGCACGGGCCGAGCATCACGCTGATCTGCGGGATCACCCCGCTCGCCTGGGTGTTGCGCTGGAAGATGCCGCCGTAGCCGGCGAGGGCGGACACGCCCTCCTGGATGCGGGCGCCCGCGCCGTCGTTCAGCGACACCAGCGGGGCCCCGGCCGCGATGGCCATGTCCATGATCTTGTGGATCTTGGCGGCGTGCGCCTCGCCCAGCGCTCCGCCGAAGATGCGGAAGTCATGGGCGTACACGAAGACCGTCCGGCCCTCCACCGTGCCCCAACCGGTGACCACACCGTCCGTGTGCGGCCTCCTGTGCTCCAGCCCGAACCCGGTCGCCCGGTGCCGGCGCAGCGCCTCGATCTCGGTGAAGCTCCCCTTGTCGAGGAGCAGTTCGATGCGTTCCCGGACCGTCAGCTTGCCCTTCGCGTGCTGGCGTTGCGTCGCCTTCGGATCCGGGCCGCCGCGGATACGTTCCTTCAGTTCGGCCAGTTCACCGAACCGGTCGGGGCCCGGCGTCCCGGGTGCCTCGGCCCCGGGTGCCTCCGGCGACGATGTCCGACCTGGCATGACGTTCCCCGTTCCTCTCGTGGCGTGTCTCTGTGTCCGTCCCGAAGCCCGGCGCCAGTCGCTCGGCCAGGGTCCGCGCCGAGTCGCCGGGCAGCAGCTCCACGGGGTGCGGGGTGACGCCCAGCGCCTGTTCCAGCCGACGTTTGAGCAGCAGCGCGGTGACCGGGTCCACCCCCTGGTGGCACAGCGGCCGGTCGGCGCTGAACCGGTGACCCGGCGGCACCCCCAGGAACTCCGCCAGCGCACGGCAGATGTGCTGCTCGATGACCCCGGCGCGGGCGTCCGGACGCACCGTCGGCAGCACCTCCGGCAGCCGCTGGAACCAATGGCGCACGGCGTGGGGTGAGGACTTGCGGCGGCTTGCCTCCATCGGCCCTTCCCTCTCGAACGGAAATCCTCCGGCCGGCGTCAGCGCCGGCTCTCCGCGTAGGCCTTCGCATGGCCGAGCGTGGCGCGGCTGTTGGTGCTGAGCGCGGCCTGCACGTACGCGCGTGCGTCCTCGACCGTCGCGCTCTCGCCCAGGACGGAGGCGATGTTGGCCGTGTTGAGGACGACGGTGTGCTGCGAGGAGGCGGCGACGCCGCCCTCGTTCTCCCGGAAGGTCCAGTAACCGGTGTGCAGGGTCATCAGCGCCGGAAGCGTGACCTGCTTGTACGCGATCTTCTGGACCGGCTGGCAGACCCGGTACGACTTGGTGGTGTGGGTGGAGCCGTCCTTGGCCCGGGTGTCCATCTCGAGGATCTGCAGCCCCGGCGACAGCTCCTGGAGGTGAACGCGGGCCACGTGCGGCAGGCGTTCCTCCCAGAGTCCGGCCTCGTTGACGAAGTCGTAGACGTCCTTCGCGGTGCCGTCGATCTGCACGGTGTCCTCGAAGGAGAACGTCACCGCCTCCGCGGCGTGCGCGGCCTCCACGTTCGTCCTGAGGGCGGCGAGCTCCGCGCGCGAGTTGCGGTCGACGGCCTCGTCGATCCAGGCCAGGGACTTCGGGTCGTCGTCGATCGCCCGGTAGTCGTGCAGCAGCCGGACGCGGGCCTGTGCGTCGGACAGCGGCTCGATGATCCAGGTGCCGCCCATGGCGGCGACCGGCGGGGCCGGCACCTCCTGGCGGAAGGTGATCCGCAGGGCTTCCGGGTCCAGCGTGCGGTGCGAGGTCCAGTTCTTCGCCGTGTCGTTGGCGGTGGCCCAGATGCGGATGCGTTCCTCGTCCGCGCCGCGCTCGACATGGTCGACGTGGATGGTGGGCGGGAAGATGCGGGGCCAGTTCTCCACCTCGGCGATCAGCCGGTAGACGGCGGTGGCCGGCGCAGCGATCGTGATCTCGTGCTCCACTTCGCGCACGGTCATCTTCGGTCCTCCTGTCGGGATCAGAAGTTGCCCAGCCCGCCGCAGACGTTCATGGCCTGGGCGGTGATGGAGGCGGCGGAGTCGGACGCGAGGTAGCCGACCAGGCCGGCGACCTCCTCCGGGGTGGAGTAACGGCCGAGCGGGATCTTGGCCTGGAACTTCTCCAGGATCGCCTCCTCGGACGTGTCGTAGGCGGCCGCGTAGCCCTGCCGCACCCGCTGGGCCATGGGGGTCTCGACGTAGCCGGGGCAGACGGCGTTGACCGTGATGCCGGTGGGGGCGAGTTCGTTGCCGAGCGCCTTGGTGAAGCCCACCACACCGTGCTTGGAGGCGGAGTAGGGGGCGCCGAGCACCACGCCCTGCTTGCCCGCGGTGGAGGCGATGTTGATGATGCGTCCGCGCTTCTTCTCCCGCATGCCGCCCGTGGTCAGCACCTCACGGGTCAGGCGGAAGACGCTGTTGAGGTTGGTGTCCAGGACGTCGTACCAGAGTTCGTCGGCGATCTCGGCGGTGACGCCGCCACCGGACCGGCCCGCGTTGTTGACCAGGACGTCGATGGTGCCGAACGTTTCGACGGCCGCGTGCACGAAGGCCTTGACCTCGTCGCTCGAACGGACGTCCACCGCGGCGCCGGCGGCCTCGTGGCCCGCCTCCCGCAGTTCCTTGACGGTGTTCTCCACGTTCGACGCGTTGCGCGCGCCGATGAACACCCGGTGCCCCTGAGCGGCCAGGAGCCGGGCGATCGCGAGACCGATTCCGCTGGTGGCGCCCGTGATCAGGGCGACGCGCTTGTCCTGCTGCGACATGGTGTGCCTCTCCGCTGGTCGGTGTGACCGTGGTCGGTGGAGCTGTGTTCGGTGGAGCTGTGTTCGGTGGAGTCGTGGTCCGTGGGGCTGTGGTTTGTGAGGCTGTGGTCCGTGGGGCTGTGGGCGGACACCGGGTGGGGCGGTGCACCGGTCCGGCCCGCCGCGGTGGCGGTCAGGCGGCCGCCGCGCGCAGCTGCGCGTTGACGGAGGAGAGCAGCGCGCGCGGCGTGTTCACGATGGCCAGCGCCTCCTCGTCGAGGCTGATGCCGTACTCGCGCTCGATGCGGCTGCCGGTCTCCAGCAGCGCCAGCGACTCGTAGCCCAGCGACTCGAACGGCACGTCGAGGATGTCGCCGTCGAGGTCCACGCTCTCGTCGGCGCCGGCGCCCTCGGTCAGGATCCGCCGCAGGTCGTCGAGGGTGAATTCGGGGGTGGGCATGCCAGTTCTCCTTCTGCGCCGGAACGACGCCTTGGGACAGGGGGCGCTCCCGCACGCGGTCCGTGTGCCCGCGCGGAACGCCGGTCGGAAACGGTCAGTCGGCGGCGCGCACGACGACGGCCGAGTTGAAGCCGCCGTGCCCGCGGGCGAGCACGAGCGCCGTGCGTACCGGGGCGGTACGGGGTCGGGGCCCGACCAGGTCGAGGGGGTATTCGGCGGAGAGCTCCACGTTGACCGTGGGCGGGATCCGGCCGTCCCGGATGGACAGCAGCGCGGCGGCGAGGTCGAGGGGGCCCGCACCCGAGTACAGGCGTCCGGTCATCGTCTTCGGGGCCGTCACCGGAACTCCCCGCGGCCCGAAGACCGCCGTGAGGGCCTCGGCCTCGACGCGGTCCAGTTCGGGGACGGCCGCGGCGTCCGCGAAGACCACGTCGACCTCGCCCGGCTCGACGCCCGCGTCGGCCAGGGCCAGTTCGACGGCCTTGCGCAGCCCGGGTTCACGTCCGCTGCCGGGCCGTGGGTCGAACGTGGCGCCGTACCCGGCGATCTCGCCGTAGACACGGGCGTCGCGCGCCCGGGCCGACTCCCCGGACTCCAGGATCAGGATGGCGCCGCCCTCACCCGGCACATGCCCGGCGGCCTCGGCGTCGAAGGGCAGGTACGCGCTCGACGGCTCCTCGCCGCCGCTGATGCGGCCACTGGTGAGCTGGGCGACCCAGCCCCAGGGGCAGATCGAGGCGTCCACGGCACCGGAGACGATGAGATCGGTGCCCTTGCGGATCTGCCGCCGGGCCTGCGCCACGGCGTCCAGCCCGCCGGCCTGGTCGCTGACGACCACACCGCTGGGACCCTTCATGCCGTTGCGGATCGAGATCTGCCCGCTGTTGACGGCGTAGAACCAGGCGAACGACTGGTACGCGCTGACGTACTGGCCGCCCTGGCTCCACAGCTTCTGCAGTTCACCCTGGCCGAACTCGAATCCGCCCGACGAACTGGCCGTGACCACACCCATGTCGAACTCGGCGCGCTCCCCGGGGACGACGCCCGCGTCGGCCAGTGCCCAGTCGGCGGCGACGAGCGCGAGGCGGGTCATGTGGTCGGTCTGCGGAAGCAGCCGGCTGGGCAGCAGGTCCTCGGCGACGAAGCCGGGAACCTCGCCGGCCAGGGTCGCCGGGTAGGCGGACGGGTCGAACCGGGTGACGCGGCCGATGCCGTTCTTCCCCGTCAGGGTCGCCGCCCAGAAGTCCTTCGTGCCCAGCCCGTTGGGCGCGGCGACGCCCAGGCCGGTCACCACCACGGTCGCCGTCATCCCCGGTTCCTCTCGGGTCGGGCCAGCACCATGGCGCTCTGGAACCCGCCGAAGCCGCTGCCGACGGTCAGGACGGTGTCGACGAGCTGCTCACGGGCGACCAGCGGGACGTAGTCCAGATCGCACTCCGGGTCCGGCGTGTGCAGGTTGGCCGTGGGCGGCACGACGTTGTACTCCATGGCGAACGCCGACGCGGCGATCTCGATGGACCCGATCGCGCCGAGCGAGTGGCCGACCATCGACTTGATGGAGCTGACCGGCGTCCGGTACGCGTGGTCGCCCAGGCTGCGCTTGAAGGCCGCGGTCTCGTGGCGGTCGTTCTGCTTGGTGCCCGAGCCGTGGGCGTTGACGTAGTCGATGTCGGTGGGGTTCGTCCGCGCCTCGTCGAGGGCGACCCGGATGGCCTCGGCCATCTCCGCGCCGTCCGGCCGCAGACCGGTCATGTGGTACGCGTTGGAGCGCGTCGCGTAGCCGGCGATCTCGGCGTACACGTGCGCGCCGCGCTTCCTGGCGCTGTGCAGCTCCTCCAGGACGAAGACGGCGGCGCCCTCACCGAGGACGAATCCGTTGCGGGTGTTGTCGAAGGGCCGGGAGGCGTGTTCGGGGTCGTCGTACCGGGGCGTGGTCGCCTTGATGGCGTCGAAGCACGCCATGGTGATCGGCGAGATCGGGGCGTCCGAGGAGCCGGCGACCATGACGTCGGCGGAGCCTTCGCGGATCAGCTCGACGGCGTGTCCGACGGAGTCGATCCCGGAGGTGCAGCCCGTGGAGACGACGGTGGAGGGGCCCTGCGCCCCCACCGTCCAGGCGACCTCGGCGGCGAAGGAGCTGGGGACCAGGTAGTTGTACAGGTGCGGCACCGCGTACCGGTGGTCGACCAGGTGGAGCCGACCGCTGTCGCTGACGACGTTGTACTCCTGGTCGAGCCCCATGGTGGCGCCCACGGCGCTGCCGATGGTCACGCCGATCCGGTAGGGGTCGTACGCGTCCAGGTCGATGCCGCTGTCGGCGACCGCGCCCCGCGCCGCGACCACGGCGAACTGCGCGGCGCGGTCCATGCGCCGGACCTCCTGCGGGGTCAGGCCGTGGAACTCGGGGTCGAAGTCGATCTCCGCGGCGACCCGGGAGCGGAAGGGCGTGGGGTCGAAGAAGGTGATGCCGCGGGTCGCGGTACGGCCGTCGCTCAGCAGACTCCAGAAGTCCTTCGCCCCGACGCCACCCGGGGCGAGCACCTCTATACCGGTGATGACGACTCGCCGGCCGGTCACGCCGATGCCTCCCAGGTGTAGAAGCGGCTGGCCATCGCGTCGGCGGGTGAGCGCCAGGTCGCCGGGTCGTACGCCTCGATGTACGGCTTCAGGTCGTTGCTGATGCGGATGAAGCGCGGGTCGTCCTTCGCCTCCTGGATCAGCTCACCACCGTTGTCCGTGTCGAAGTCCTGCAAATGGAAGTACAGGCCTCGGAACTGGAAGAGCTGCCGTCGCCGCGTTCCCATACGGTGCGGCATTTCCGTCCCGTCGAAATCGGCGAAGATCTTGGCGACGTCATCGCTGGATCCGGGATCCATCCGGGCCACGATCAGCGTGCTGTGCATGCGTATTCTCTCCTCACTGCCCCGTCGAAGAAAAAGACGGCCAATGGATTCGGATTCAGTATCCGGGGGGAACTCGCACGACTTCAACAGCCGCAGTGTCAGAGCATTGTCAGAACCTGTCAGATTCTTCACGGGAATTCCGGGGGAGGGTCGGGGGCTGGATTCCCCAAGGACTTCGTCCCTTGATTCCCGCCGCCTGTCAGTCCTTGATCTCGCAGATCACCGCGCCCGAGGTCACCGACGCGCCGATCTCGGCGGACAGGGCCTTGATCGTGCCGGACTTGTGGGCGTTGAGGGGCTGTTCCATCTTCATGGCTTCCAGGACGACGACCAGGTCGCCTTCCTTGACTTCCTGGCCCTCCTCGACCGCGACCTTGACGATCGTGCCCTGCATGGGGGAGGCGAGGGTGTCGCCGGAGGCGACGGGGCCCGACTTCTTCGCCGCGCGGCGCTTCGGCTTGGCGCCCGCCGCCAGTCCCGTACGGGCCAGGGACATGCCCAGCGAGGACGGCAGGGAGACCTCCAGCCGCTTGCCGCCGACCTCGACGACGACCGTCTCGCGGCCCGGCTCCTCGTCCGTCTCGGCGTCGGCCGGCGCGGCGAACGGCTTGATCTCGTTGACGAACTCCGTCTCGATCCACCGGGTGTGGACCGTGAACGGGTCGGACGAGCCGGTGAGCTCCGGCGCGAAGGCGGGGTCCTTCACCACCGCGCGGTGGAACGGGATGGCGGTGGCCATGCCCTCGACCTGGAACTCCTCCAGGGCCCGGGCGGCGCGCTCCAGGGCCTCCTTGCGGGTGCGGCCGGTGACGATCAGCTTGGCCAGCAGCGAGTCCCACGCCGGGCCGATCACGCTGCCGGACTCCACGCCCGCGTCCAGGCGCACGCCCGGGCCGGACGGCGGGGCGAACGTGGTGACCGTGCCGGGCGCCGGGAGGAAGTTGCGGCCCGGGTCCTCGCCGTTGATGCGGAACTCGAAGGAGTGACCGCGCAGGACCGGGTCGTCGTAGCCCAGTTCCTCGCCGTCGGCGATGCGGAACATCTCGCGCACCAGGTCGATGCCGGCGACCTCCTCGGTGACCGGGTGCTCCACCTGCAGGCGGGTGTTGACCTCCAGGAAGGAGATCGTGCCGTCGAGGCCGACGAGGAACTCGACCGTGCCGGCGCCGACGTAGCCGGCCTCCTTCAGGATGGCCTTCGACGCGCGGTACAGCTCGGCGACCTGCTGCTCGGACAGGAACGGCGCGGGGGCCTCCTCGACCAGCTTCTGGTGGCGGCGCTGCAGCGAGCAGTCACGGGTGGAGACGACCACGACGTTGCCGTGGGTGTCGGCCAGGCACTGCGTCTCCACGTGGCGCGGCTTGTCCAGGTAGCGCTCGACGAAGCACTCGCCCCGGCCGAACGCGGCGACGGCCTCACGGACCGCCGAGTCGTACAGCTCGGGGACTTCCTCGAGGGTGCGGGCGACCTTCAGGCCGCGGCCGCCGCCGCCGAAGGCGGCCTTGATGGCGATCGGCAGCCCGTGCTCCTCGGCGAAGGCGACGACCTCCTCCGCACCCGAGACCGGGTCGGGCGTGCCCGCCACCAGCGGGGCGCCGGCGCGCTGCGCGATGTGCCGGGCGGCGACCTTGTCACCGAGGTCGCGGATCGCCTGCGGGGGCGGGCCGATCCAGATCAGGCCCGCGTCCAGGACCGCCTGGGCGAAGTCGGCGTTCTCGGAGAGGAAGCCGTAGCCGGGGTGGATCGCGTCCGCGCCCGACTCCCGCGCGGCCTTCAGCACCTTCTCGATGTCGAGGTAGCTGGTGCCCGGGGTGTCACCGCCCAGGGCGAACGCCTCATCCGCGGCGCGGACATGCGACGCGTCCCGGTCCGGGTCGGCGTAGACGGCCACGCTCGCGATCCCGGCGTCCCGGCAGGCCCGGGCCACGCGGACAGCGATTTCGCCACGGTTGGCGATCAGCACCTTGCGCACAACGGCTTTCTCCCGACTCGCTCGGCAACCTGGATTTCCGAGGCCTCGGATGCGACGCCCCGGCCCCGCCCATCAGCCTGCGCCGCCGGCCAACGCTCGTTCAACAAGGGCCGATTCAGACTTCTTCAGCTTTCCGCAGACGCGGTCAGGAACGCGAGAGGAGCCTCAGAAGAACGTCAGACGTGTGTCAAGTCGGCGAGATTGAGAGCTACTTCTCACCACCACGCTGAGTGACCGCACCACCTCCTCCTTACGGTTCGTTTCCCCCACCCGAAGACCGCCTGCAATGCACAGTTAACGTACGTTCCGGGTGTCGCGCGGCACGCGATGCGGACCGCGACGTGCGTGCCCGAGACCCGCAGCAGTTCACGGCCGCGAACCCCCGGGAAGCGCAAAGACCCGGTAACCAAACCGAAACGTCTCGTTCGATACCTGCTCTGATCACTTTCCGCTTACGCGTGCACACCTTGCGGGCATGTTGCATGGGTAAATGTCGGATATTCCACCCGTCTTACCCCTCGGTGTCCTCATTGACAAACCGACGGGAATGCTTGTTACCGTCCGACTGTCGTTCAACACTTGATGACGCGACGTCCGGAGGAGTGGATGGACCGGATGGCCTTATTACCCGTCGACCACCACATGCAGCGCCCGAGCGAAACGCACTCGGTGACTCACCACCTTGACAGACCCTCACCTCCGGTCGTCGCGGAGCGATCAGCCGCCACGAGCGGCCGGGCCCTGCGGGTCCTCGTCGTCGAGAGCGAGAAGCAGGCCGCGGACACCCTGGTGGAAGGGCTGCGCAGACACGGCCACCGCGCCCAGAGCGTGACCACCGGTGTCAAGGCACTGCAAGCGCATCACAGCGCCGACCTCGTCCTCCTCGACCTCGACCTGCCCGACCTGGACGGCTTGGAGGTGTGCCGGGGCATTCGGGCCACCAGCGAGACGCCGATCATCGCGGTCACCGCCCGCGGCACCGAACTCGACCGCGTACTCGGGCTCCAGGCGGGCTCCGACGACTACGTCGTCAAACCGTACGGCTTCCGCGAACTGCTGGCCCGGATCGAAGCGGTGATGCGCCGGGTCCGCTCCCGGCAGCCGGCCGCGCGGGTCATCACCTACGGCTCGTTGCGCATCGACGCCGACACCCGCGAGACCCGGGTGGACGGGCGGCGTGTGGAGCTGACCCGCAAGGAGTTCGATCTCCTCCATCTGCTCGCCTCGCAGCCCGGCGCCGTCTTCTCCCGTCGTCAGCTGCTGACGCAGGTCTGGGACGACGCCTGGTCGCGCCAGGGGCGCACCCTCGACACCCATGTCAGCAGTCTGCGGGGCAAGCTCGGGTCGAGCAGCTGGATCGTCACGATCCGAGGAGTCGGATTCCGGCTCGGCCATCCGTGATCTGGCGGGGGGATTTCGGATGATCCTGGTGCCGCCTCCCGGCCCCGGGCCGGCGTGTGCGTCCTGAAGCGCGTCCCGCCCTCGGGTGGCGCTCCGGAGGCCGCCGTTCCGAGCGCGTGCCCGGAACGGCGGCCTCCTCGTGTGCCCCTGGGCACCGGTGGCCGCTACCGGGAGACGGTGGCCGCCTCCTCGGCCGGCCCCGCGGCGGCCGCGGGCGCGTCCTCGGACCGCCCCGGCAGGAAGACCGTGGCGATCACCACCAGGGCGAGCGTCGCGATGGTGAACCAGTAGACGCCGTGGATGCCGCTCATCACGTCCCCGTCGCCCATGGTCTTCATGATCACGGTGACGAGGGCGATGCCGACGGCCGCGCCGAGCTGGTTGAGCATGTAGAGCACGGAGCTGCCCTGCGGCACCAGCGGCCCCGGCAGGGTCCGGTACAGCGAGCCCATCGTCGGCGCGCCGACGAAGCCCATGCCCGCGCCCATGATCAGCGCCGCTGCCGACGGCCACACCTCGGACGTGTCGGCGGAGATCTGAGTCAGCCACAGGCCGCCCAGCGCCGCGGCGACGGCGCCCCCTCGGGCCAGGCTCCGGCTGCCGATCCGGTCACTGAGGGTTCCGGCCAGCGGCATCGCGATGGCGGCGCCCAGGCCGATCGGTGTCACCAGCAGGCCGGCCGCCAGCGTGCCGTGACCGTGCGCCTGCTGGTAGTACAGCGGCAGGGCGAACAGGCTCGCGAACGTGGCCAGACCGTTCAGCGTCATCACCGAGACGCTCGCGGTGAAACTGCTGCTCCTGAACAGGCGCAGGTCGATCAGCGGGGGCGTACGCCGGACGCGCAGGGCATGCGTGGCGTAGGCGATGAGCATCGCCACACCGAGGGCGAGCGGGACGAGGACCAGTCCGTCGACGAACGCGCTCCGCTCCGCGCTCTGGGTCAGCGCCAGGACCAGGGCCGAGAAACCCGGCCCGAGCAGGGCCAGCCCGATGACGTCGAGACGGTGGTGGGCGGGCTCCGCGCCGCTCGGCTCGTCGGAGGGGACGACCTTCACCGCGAGCAGCAGCGCGAGGAGGCCGAGGGGGACGCTGAGCCAGAACATCCAGCGCCAGGAGAGGCCTTCGAGGATGGCGCCGCCGGCGACCGGACCGAGCACCGGCCCGAGCGAGAGGACGACACCCATCAGCCCCATGACCCGGCCGGCGCGCGCGGGCCCGGCGCCACGCGCCAGCAGCACGAGCACCAACGGGTCGAGAATGCCCGCCCCCAGTCCCTGCACGACGCGGAAGCCGATGAGGCTGCCCACGTTCCAGGCGAGCGCGCAGGCAAGTGACCCCGCCAGGAAGAGCGTCAGGCCGATGAGCCACATCCGCTTGCTGCCGAACCGGTCGACGGCCCAGGAGGTGAACGGGATCAGAGCGGTGACGGCCAGCAGGAAGCCCGTGGAGGCCCATCCGATGGCGCCGATGGACGCACCGAACTCCTCGCTCAGGGGATCGAGCGCGACCGACACCATGGTGCTGTTGAGGATGCCGAGCATCCCGCCCAGCAGGACCACGGCGATCAACCGCACCAGAGCGGGTTCCAGGCGGTCGGTCCGTAATTGCGTCACGACTCCTCCGTTGCTCTCCAGGGAAAATGAACCAAGGGGTTCAATGTAGCTATCTGACGAGTACCGACGCAACCATAGAATTGAACCTGCTGGTTCAATTAAGAGGGACCTCAGGTACGATGCCCAGGTGACCGAAGCAACCTCGACAGCAGCGTCGCGACGCCAGGCACCACGCGGCCGCATCGACAAGAGGCAGGCGATCCTGGATGCCGCGTTCACCGTGTTCGCGCGGGAGGGGTACGCCAACGCCTGCGTCAAGGAGATCGCCGCCGAGGCGCGCGTGGCCAAGCCGACCGTCTACAACCACCTCAACGACAAGGCGAACCTCTTCCACCACGCGGTGAAGCTGGCCGCCGAGACCGCCCTCGCCGAGAATCTGAGGGTCGTCGAGCGGCTCGCCACGCCGGCCGACGATCTGCGCGGCACGCTGGAGGACGTCGGCCGGCTCCTGCTCCGCTGCTACTGCAGCGACGAGTCCCGGGCCCTGCGACGGCTGCTCTGCGCGGAGGCCCACCGGTTCCCGGAACTGCTGGAGACCGTGCAGGCCACCGGGACGAGCCGGGTCACCGAGGCGTTGGCCGACCGGTTCGCGCGACTCACCCTCAGCGGCCACCTGCGCACACCCGATCCGGCGGAGGCCGCGGAGCAGTTCGTCGCGCTCCTCACCGGCCCCGCCGAGGGCCGGTCCCGCTTCGGGACCCGCCGGCTTCCCGACGAGGAACTCAGCTCCCTGGCCCGGTCGGCGACCGGCACGTTCTACCGGGCCTTCGGGGTCCCGGCCGCCGCGGCGCCGGCCGAACGGCCCTAGGGCCTGTCTGACAAAGGATCTTGGTTGGGTTCGCGGAGCCAGAGGATGAGTGCGGCGAGGTGGACTCCGGCCTTGTAGCGGGTGGCGAGTTTGTCGAAGCGGGTGGCGATCGCGCGGAACTGCTTGAGGCGGTTGAAGCAGCGTTCGATCACGTTGCGGGCCTTGTAAAGCTCGCGGTCGAAGGCCGGCGGTCTGCCGCCGGCCTTCCCTCGCCGCAGGCGGTTGGCCTTCTGGTCCGCCCGCTCCGGGATCACTGCCCGGATGCCTCTGCGTCGCAGGGACTGGCGGATCGCCCGGGACGAGTACGCCTTGTCCGCGACGACCGCATCGGGCCTGAGGCGGGGGCGCCCGGCGCCGGTCCGGGGCACCCTCAGCTCGTCCATGACCATGTCGAAGACGGTGGAGTCGTTGACGTTGCCGGGCGTGATGACGACAGCCAGGGGCAGGCCCCGGCCGTCGCAGGCGAGGTGGAGCTTGGTGGTCAGCCCGCCGCGGGACCGGCCCAGCGCCTGGCCAGCCGACGGGCGTGCCGGATCTTCCAGTTCGTCCCCCGCCGCCGCCCCTTTTTGCGGGCTCCGGCGGCGTGCTGATGGGCCCGGCTGATCGTGGAGTCGACAGACACGGTCCACTCCACGGCTCCGACGGAGTCGTCGCGGACATGGACCTGTTCGAGCAGGCGAGCCCAGGTTCCGTCCGCCTCCCAGCGGGCGAACCGTTCATAGACCGTCTGCCACGGCCCGTAGCGTTCCGGCAGGTCACGCCACGGAGCACCGGTCCGCAACCGCCACAACACCCCGTTGATCACCTGCCGGTGATCCCGCCACGGACGACCACGACCGTCAACACCAGGCAGCAGGGGCGCTATCCGCTCCCATGCCGCATCCGTCAACTCACCTCGACCCACCACAAGATCAATTATCAGACAGTGCCTAGCCGAAGCGGAGGCGCCCCGGTGCTCGGACACGTCGCCCGAACCAGGAAGCGCCCGGTGGGACGCCGACCGTGTCGGCGCCCCACCGGACGCTTCTCTCCCCGCTCCCCGGGCCTGTCCCGGCCTGGCGGGGCCCGGAGAGCGGTTCCGCTAGCGGGCCAGCAGCCGCTCGGTGAACTCGGCCAGGCGCGCGGCGGCCTCGCGATCGAACAGCCGCGGGTCGTCCACCCCGATCCGCTGCCCCTCGACGAAGGCGCTCAGCGGCTCGGCGGGCGGGGCGTCGATCACCTCCGCGATCGGCGCGACGGCCTGCTCCACCGGCTTGCCCATCCGCCTGATCATCTCGACCTGGGACTTGGTCACCGGGTCGTACTCCCCGGCGAAGCTGGTCGCCGTGCTCCCCGGATTGACCAGCACGTACCGGGTGCGTCCGCTGCCGTTGCGGGCCGCGTAGGCCACGCCGAGCAGGTCGTTCGCCATCCCCGCGTGCCGCTGCGCGGCGAGGCCGTCGTAGCCGGCGCGGAAGTGGGGGTCGTCCCACCGGATGGGCGGCTTGGGGATGCCCGGACCCGACACGTTGACGATGACCGGGGACTCGGACTTCTCCAGCGCGTCGGTCAGCCCATGGCTCAGCACATGGCGGCTGAGGTACTCCAGGGCGAAGGTGCTCTCGTACCCCTCGGCCGTCTCGGCGCGGGCGGACCGGAAGAACCGTGCGCACAGCACCAGGGCGTCGAGGGCGCCGAAGGTCTCGGTGAGCTCGCCGACGACCCGCCGGCTCTCGCCGACCAGGCTCAGATCGGCCGCGACGAAATGGGCGCGCTCGCCGGCGCCGCGCTTCTCCGCCTCCGCGAGTAACCGTTGCCCCTTGTCCGCGCTGCGGCCGATCACGACGACCCGGTCTCCCCGCTCCAGACGCTCCTGGGCCAGCCCCCTGCCGATCCCGTCGTTGCCGCCGGTGATCACGACCGTCTTCATGAGAAGTCTCCTTGCGTTGCGCGCGGTGGGCAGCAGCTCCATAAGTCATCGATCGATGACTTGTCTCAAGCTACGCATCCCCGCCGTAAGATGTCAACGACCGCTGACTTGGAGGGGACGCCGATGCCTCAGCCCGTGAAGCGCAAGCGTGACCGCGCCGCCACCCGGGCCGCCCTGCTCGCCGCGGCCCGGGCCCGTTTTGCCCTCCGCGGGTACGACGCGACGAGCGTCCGGGACATCGCCCGCGACGCGGGGGTCGATCCGGCGCTGATCTTCCGCTACTTCGGTTCGAAGGAGCAGCTGTTCGAGCAGGCGGCGCAGGCCGCCGAGGAGTACGGGACGGAGCCCGCCGACGTCCCGGAGGACGTGCCGACGCGCCTGCTCCACGCGGCCATGCGGCAGTCCGCCGGCTCCGAGAGCGGCCATCCCCTCGCCGCCCTGCTGATGTCCTCGGGCCGGCCGGACTGCCGGGAACGGCTCAACGCGCAGCTGCATCACGACTATGTGCAGGCCCTGGAGCAGCTCGTCGACCTGCCGGACCGCGAGCTGCGCGCGGAACTCCTGACCGCGTGGCTGCTGGGGATCACGGTCGCGCGTTCGCTGGCCCACACGCCCGCCCTCTCGGAGGCGTGCGTCGACGAGATCTCGCCCTACTTCGAGCAGGTCGCCGCCGTTCTGCTGGGCACGTCCGCACGCTGACGGCGGACCCGCCGGCCGGCGTTCACCACGGGACGGGCCCGTCGTTGCCGAAGAACCCGCCCGTGGGCCCGTCCGGGCCGATCAGGGCCATGCGGACGATGATGTCGGCCCCCTCGGCCACCGTCTGCGGCCCGGTATGCCCGTTCAGATCCGTCGCGGTGTGGCCGGGGTCGACGGCGTTGATCCGCATCTTCGGGTGGGTGCGTGCGTACTGCGCCGTGATCATGTTCAGCGCGGCCTTCGAGGAGTTGTAGGCCAGGGCGGGGTAGTAGACGGGCAGGATCGACGTATGGCGCTCCGGGGCGGCGGCGATCCCGAGAGAGCCCAGACTGCTGCTGACGTTGACGATGACGGGCGACTCGCTCGCCTCCAGCAGCGGCAGGAAGGCATGGGTCACGCGGACGGCGCCGAAGACGTTGGTCTCGTAGGTGGTGCGGACCTGCTCCGCGGTGGCGTCGTGGGCGTCATTGCCCGGGCCGATGATCCCGGCGTTGTTGACGAGGACGTCGAGGCACCCCGCCTCCGCGCCGACCTGCTCCGCCGCCGCCCGTACCGACGCGTCGTCCGTGATGTCGAGGGCCAGGGGGCGACCGCCCAGTTCCGCCGCGGCCTCTTCCCCGAGCCGCTTGTCGCGGGCCCCGATGTACACCGTGTGCCCGGCGGCGATGAGCCGCCTGGCGGTCTCCTTGCCCAGCCCCCGGTTGGCACCCGTGATCAATGTGATGGTCATGGAGCCACCCTCCCCCTATGGCCCGGCCGGCGCGCCACCCGCTTCACAAGAACGTGAAACACCTCTCACACTGCTCTGAACCACCGTTGGTTACTATGCTCACTTCGCGCAGGGGAGACAGGGTGGAGGATGTTGAGAGAGGTCACCGCCACCGGCTACATCGCACCCCTGACGTCCGGCGGCTCCGTCCCCGGAGTCTTCGAGGCCGATGACCTGGGCACCTACGTCGTGAAGTTCACCGGCTCCGCCCAGGGCCGCAAGGCGCTCGTCGCCGAGGTGATCGTGGGCGAACTGGCCCGCGCCCTCGGACTGCGGTTCCCCGAGCTGGTCCTCGTGCACTTCGACCCGGAGGTCGCCGCGGGCGAGCCCCACCAGGAGGTGCGGGACCTCCACCGCGCGAGCGCCGGCGTCAACCTCGGCATGGACTACCTGCCCGGCGCCCGGGACTTCACCCCGGAGGTCGCGAAGGCCTTCCCCGTCGACCCGCTGGAGGCGGGCCGGATCGTCTGGCTGGACGCCCTGACCGCCAACGTCGACCGTACGGTCCACAGCTCCAACCTGATGATCTGGCCCACCCTGGGCGTCGCGCCCCCGCGCCTGTGGCTGATCGACCACGGGGCGGCCCTGGTCTTCCACCACCGCTGGGACGGCACCGACCCCGCCAAGGCCTACGACTTCCGGCACCACGCCCTCGGCCACTACGCCCCGGACGTGCGGGCCGCCGACGCGGAGCTGGCGCCCAAGGTGACCGAGGAGCTGCTGCGGGAGATCGTGGCGGAGGTGCCGGACGCCTGGCTGACCGGCTTCGCCTCTCCCGGCGAGGCCCGCCAGGCGTACGTGGCGTACCTGCACGCGCGCGTGGGCGCCTCGGCGCAGTGGCTGCCCACCGACTTCCCCAGCCGGGAGGAGGTCGCCGCCGAGCAGGCCCTGCGGACGGCGAGGAACCAGCGAGGACGCCCCGCGTGGCTGAGGCAGGTCCCGGATCTGCACGGCAGGCCCGCGGTCGAACAGGACGGGTCGGTGCACATCCGATGAGTGGCCGTGTCGAGATCGAGTACTGCACGCAGTGCCGCTGGCTGCCCCGCGCGGCCTGGCTGGCGCAGGAACTGCTGACGACCTTCGAGACCGAACTGACGGAGCTGGCCCTGAAGCCCGGCAAGGGCGGCGTGTTCGTCGTCCGCGTCGACGGCGAGGTCGTCTGGGACCGCCGCGAGCAGGGCTTCCCGGAGCCGACGGCCGTGAAGAAGGCCGTACGCGACCGAGTGGCCCCGGGGAAGTCCCTGGGCCACTCGGAGCGCTAGCGGTCCCGCCGTCAGCCCTCGAGCTGCTCGTACGCCGGCAGCGTCAGGAAGTCGGCGTAGTCCTCGTCGAGGGAGACCTTCAGGAGCAGGTCGTGGGCCTGCTGCCAGTTGCCCGCCGCGAAGGCCGCGTCGCCGATCTCGGCGCGGATGTTCGCGAGTTCCTCGGCGGCGACCTTGCGGGCCAGGTCGGCGGTGACCTGCTCGCCGTTGTCGAGGACGACCCCGGCGTTGATCCACTGCCAGATCTGCGAGCGGGAGATCTCGGCGGTGGCCGCGTCCTCCATGAGGTTGAAGATGGCGACGGCGCCGAGGCCGCGCAGCCAGGCCTCGATGTAACGGATGCCGACCTGCACGGCGTTGACCAGGCCCGCGTACGTCGGCTTGGCGTCCAGCGAGTCGACGGCGATCAGGTCGGCCGCCTTGACGTCGACGTCCTCGCGCAGCCGGTCCTTCTGGTTCGGCTTGTCGCCGAGGACCTTGTCGAAGGACTCCATGGCGATCGGCACGAGGTCGGGGTGGGCGACCCAGGAGCCGTCGAAACCGTCGTTCGCCTCGCGGTCCTTGTCGGCGCGGACCTTCTCGAAGGCGACCTTGTTGACCTCGGCGTCCCGGCGGGACGGGATGAAGGCCGCCATGCCGCCGATCGCGTGCGCGCCGCGCTTGTGGCAGGTGCGGACGAGGAGTTCGGTGTAGGCGCGCATGAACGGGGCCGTCATCGTCACCGCGTTGCGGTCCGGCAGCACGAACTTGGCGCCGCCGTCACGGAAGTTCTTGACGATGGAGAACAGGTAGTCCCAGCGGCCCGCGTTCAGCCCGGAGGCGTGGTCGCGCAGCTCGTAGAGGATCTCCTCCATCTCGTACGCGGCCGTGATCGTCTCGATCAGCACGGTCGCGCGGACGGTGCCCTGCGGGACGCCGACGTAGTCCTGCGCGAAGACGAAGACCTCGTTCCAGAGGCGGGCCTCCAGGTGGGACTCGGTCTTGGGCAGGTAGAAGTACGGGCCCTTGCCCAGGCCCAGCAGGCGCTTGGCGTTGTGGAAGAAGTACAGGCCGAAGTCGACGAGCGCGCCGGGCACCGGGGTGCCGTCCGCGTCGACGAGGTGACGCTCGTTCAGGTGCCAGCCGCGGGGGCGCATGACGACCGTGGCGAGTTCCTCGTTCGCCTTCAGGGCGTACGACTTGCCCGACTTCGGGTCCGTGAAGTCGATGTTCCGGGTGTAGGCGTCGATCAGGTTGAGCTGGCCGAGGACCACGTTCTCCCAGGTGGGCGCCGAGGCGTCCTCGAAGTCCGCGAGCCACACCTTCGCGCCGGAGTTGAGCGCGTTGATGGTCATCTTGCGGTCGGTGGGGCCGGTGATCTCGACCCGCCGGTCGTTCAGGGCGTCCGGGGCCGGGGCGACCCGCCAGGAGTCGTCGGCGCGGATCGCGGCGGTCTCCGGGAGGAAGTCGAGGGTGGAGGTACGGGCGATCTCGGCGCGGCGCTCGGCGCGGCGGGCGAGGAGCTCGTCACGCCGGGGCGTGAACCGCCGGTGCAGCTCGGCCACGAAGGCGAGCGCCGCTTCGGTGAGGACCTCCTCCTGCCGGGGCAGGGGCTCGGCGTCGACGATGGCCAGCGGGGACGGCGCTGGAGCGGACATGAACGGTCACTTCCTTCAGCGAGCTGTGAAGACGAGTCGGCGGTGGCACCCGGTGCCAGTCTTCCCGGATACGGCGTTCGGCGCCCGGGGAGCCGGCGGGCGCTTCTGAACAGTGGATAGTAGTTTCCTCATGGTGGAAGTTCAATCGTCTGTTGATGTCGAGATTCTCTGAGTCGAGGCAAGGTGGCGCTCCGTGCCACCCCGCTCACTCCAGGTGCGCCAGATCGGCCTCCGTATCGATGTCGAAGGGCCGGGCCACGTCCCCGCACTCGACGAGCGAGATCGCCGGCTCGTGCTGCTTCAGATACGCGCGTGCCCCCTGGTCCCCGAGGGCAGTCGTGGCGATCCCCGCCCAGTGGGCGGCGCCGAACAGGACCGGATGGCCGCGCACTCCCTCGTACGCCGCCGAGGCGAGCGACTCCTCGCCCTCGTAGGCCCCCAGGACCCGGGCCACCGCCGCCGGCCCGATGCCGGGCTGGTCGACGAGCGCGACCAGGGCCGCCCGGGCGCCCGTACCGGCGAGCGAGTCCAGCCCGGCCCGCAGGGACGTCCCCATGCCCTCCTCCCAGGCGGGGTTGTCGACGAGGACGCACCCCGCCAGGGCGGCCCGTGCGCGTACCTCCTCGGCCCGCGCGCCCAGAACCACGTGCACACGGGCGCAGCCGCCCTCGCGCAGCACCCGCACCGCGTGCTCCACGAGCGGCCTGCCGCGGTGGGGGAGCAGCGCCTTGGGACGCCCGCCCAGCCGCCGCCCGCCTCCCGCGGCCAGCAGCAGCCCCGCAACCGCACCCGCCCCGTCCGTCGTCTCCCTTGTCGTCATGGAACCTGCATACCGCAGCAGGGCTGCCGCGCCCCGGGTCTCTCGCGCCCCCGGGGCCGGAAAGTCACGCAGCGAAACAAGTCGATGACGCAATGGACTGGCGCCTGGCGGCCCGCGTCGTTTACTGTCGCCCGCACCGACCGGCCGGGCGTCGGGCCGAGGCCCGGTGTGGGGGACTTCGCGTCGGAAGGGCACGCGCACGGCGAGGTGCGAGGGGGAGGACTGTGTTGCGGAGCGTGGAGCAGAAGCGGCAGCGGCCCGT